>CALPWK020000139.1 GCA_943327245.2 Comamonas sp. lk
AGCTGCATTTATTAAGCTTATTATGCTGTCAGCTTTTTCGTTAAATTCTACTTTAGTTACTATGTCAGTGGCGTTATACAACATAGCAATCTGCATTCTATTTTGAGTAATAGTTCCAGTTTTATCAACACATAGCACCGTAGTAGAACCTAATGTTTCTATCGCAGATGGTTTTCTGGTTAGTACATTTTTTTTAGACAGCCTCCAAGCACCAATGGCAAGGAATACAGTTAATACCACTGGGAATTCCTCTGGCAAAATTGCCATTGAAGTAGCTAACCCATTTAATATAGCTTTGATTATATTACCTCTTGAGAAATAAAAAGCGACAATTACCCCTATACTAATTACAACTCCAATTAGAAACAAATTTTTGATAAGCAATTTCATTTCAGTTTGCAATCTCGTTTCTGATTGTTCTATACTTTCTAATGAACTGCCAATTTTTCCAAAATTAGTATTGACTCCTGTTGCAAATACTTTGGCAATGCCCCTACCTTTTATAACCAAAGTACCACTATTTACAATTCCTGCTACTGCGTATCTTTCTACTTTTTTATTTTTCTTAACCGGTATCGACTCTCCTGTTAACATAGACTCGTCAACATATAAATTTGACGAGTCTAATACACTAGCATCTGCAGCTACTCTATCTCCTTCATTTAATATGATAATATCTTCTGGGACTACTTCTCTACCAGGTATTCTTATTTCTATCCCATCTCTTATAACCAATGCCCTAGGAGATGACAGATTTTTAAGTGCTTCTAATGCTCTTTCCGTTTTTTGATGTTGATAAAACGTAATGAAAATAATAATCAACGTGGCTGACAATAAGACTATGCCTTCCCTATAATCACCTATAATAACATAAAGTAAACCACAACTTATTAAAAGTAGAAACATTGGTTCCTTAATAACCTCGGCAGCAACCTTTATTATATTCTTAGGTGAAGATTTTGGTAATTCATTATAGCCATATTTAAGCAACCCCGCTTTAGCTTCTATTGAATTAAGTCCTGAGCGCATAATGATTAAATTAAAACCTTTAGAATGTTAACTTTAAAATTAAATGCCTCTAGATTTAATTGTTTTTTCTCTTTCTGCTTTTTGTCGAATAGTTAAATTTTTCATTGCATATACTGTTAATGCTGCTAATGTGGCAATTGCAATAATTTTATATATCAATTTCATAACTTACTAGTTTGACTAGCCTAAAGGTATGATTATGTAGAAAGCAGAAATATGACTTCTATTAGTAAAAAAAGAACATTGTCTATACAGTGATAAAAATAATTCTAGTTTAACACTGTGATTTAGTGTGCAAATGTAGAATGGGAAAGGTAGCTGCTATTGGGAGCGTAAACGAATAAACAAGATGCTCCTTCAATGGCCTTAATGATTCCTTTAACTTGATTATTAGGAACTGCTGGACAGCCTTGACTTCTGCCAATATAACCCTGTCTCTGAATAAAATCTTGACTCACATAGTCGGCGCCATGAATCACAATCGCTCTCTGATTCGCTTTGTCATTAATGCCTGCTTCAATTCCATTAAGAGAAAGCGACGTGCCGTGCTTTCCAGAATAGGGCTTGCCAGTTATATAAAAACCTAAGCTACTTTGATAAGAAGCAGATTTATTGGAAAATTGTTTTGCAAATTTGGTCCCAGAATTACGACCATGTGCAACTAATGTTTTTAAAACTACTTTTTGTAATTCCATGTCAATCACATACAAACGTTCCATGCTACTTGGCTTACTAAAATCCGCAATGGTCAAATATTTCAAATTAGTCAATTTGCCAAGCATCTTCAATTTCTCATATCCTATAATTGCTAATCGAATGGCTTGATTGTTGATATCCATTTTATCTGACAGGTAGGCAATCTTAGCCTCTACTCCGTCCATAGGATTAGTAGCCTTTTTGCTGTACGAATTAAACGTACCCGTTGTAAGTAATATAATTAAAAGTAATTGCTTCATTATTGTTTAGTCAAGCTGCAAAGTTAAGGCACAAAAGCCAGCATCCCAAGGGTATAAACTAATTAACCAAAATTTAAGCCACTAAACAACTGAGGGTCAGCTAAAATACTATTTAAAAAAATGTATAACTAAATGAAAAAAGTATAAAACTACTTGTTATATATATTTTTATAGAAATGTAAATTACCTTTTTCATCAAAGTCAACAAGACTATACCATACAATCATTATTGAATTATTCGTTACAGGTATTGGGATGGGCTTAGGCCTATTATAACATTTTTTCAAGTCAATACTATCCAAGGCAATAGGATTATTCTTAAATAACCATTTACCCATTTCAATCGGTTTTTCCATGCGCATACATCCATGACTATAAAAACGATTTGAGTTAGCAAATAATGCCTTCTCGGGGGTATCGTGCAAATAAATTCCAAAAGGACTATCAAACTCAACTTTAATTACGCCTAATGAATTATCACAACCAGTACTTTGACGTATTGTAAATGGGAAATTATCTAAACTATATTCATCCCAATTAATAATATTGGAATTAACTACTCTATAATTTCGATTTAATACCTGTAAATGGTTTCTGTCTATATAGTTATTATCTTTTTTTAATTTAGGTAACATCTCTTTGGTAGCAATACTTTTAGGGACCACCCAATATGGGTTTATAGTTACTTGATAAATAGGACTTGACAATGTGTTTGTTGGAGTACTTCTTTTGCCAACTATTACTTTCATAAAAAGTACTGCATTGTTTCCTTGGTAAGTTCTAAGTTGAGCAGAAGGAATATTTACAAGCACAATATTCTGATTTTGCTTAATAGCATTCAGCCATCTATATTCATTTACTGCCTTAGTTAACAATTTTACTTTGGCCTCCTTGCTTGGCAGAGAGTCCTGGTAAGTCTCTAATGTCTTTAAAAGCTTAATGACTTCTGCAGACTGTGTATTCAAATAATTTACTAATTGCCCAAGTGACTTATGCTTTAGATAGTCATTTAATAATGTGGAAATATTATAAGTAGTCAGTTTAAAATTAGCTCCTTGGTATTGAAGTACAGGAGCCTGATTTCCATAAGCTAATTCTTTAAAGAAATGAAAAGCTATAGTATTTATAATTGAATCTGTTTTTACAGAATCTGTCCTATTAGCAATTTCTGTATTCGGATCAGATATTTGTTTTAAATAGTCAGATTTATAGTCGTTTTTATTTAAAGCCCATTTTGATGACAACTGAATTAGACTATCTAATTCCACAATGCGTTTTGGATTCGACATCCAAAGCAAATTATTATTAATAACTGCCGATTGAGTTATGCCATTATATTGGCTAAGCAGCAGCAAAGCTAGCATTAGTTTAAAAACATATTGTTTTAATGTATTCATAACGATATAGTAAAGATAAATCGTTTAATTTTATGTTGCATAATTAATAAAATGAAATTAACTCAAATTCTATTGGCCATTATTGTTTTAAGTACTACGGTGGCTAAAGCTCAACAAATCAAAAATACAAACAGCTTTACCGTAATTCCTTTAGGTGTGAAAGGAGGCCTTGATGAATCGAATTTATCTTCCTACTTAGTTGCGGCTAAAGGTTCAGAGCAATTTATTTGCCTTGACGCGGGCACCATTAACACTGGCTTACAAAAAGCGGTTCAAAATAAATTATTTATAGAAAAAAATGCAGAAATTATTCAAAAAAAATATATCAACTCTTATTTTATTTCTCATGCGCATCTTGATCATACAGCAGGTTTAATTTTAAATTCCCCTAATGATATAGCAAAAAATATTTATGCATTGCCTTCTGTTATTGACGTTTTAAAGAGTAGTTATTTTACTTGGAAGAGCTGGGCAAATTTTGCTAACGAAGGTGATAAGCCAATTTTAAATAAATACAGTTATAATTATTTATCAGCGGACTCCACCATTGCTATCCCAAACACTTCATTAAAAGTAACACCCTATATTTTAAGTCACGTAAAGCCCTATGAAAGCACTGCTTTTTTAGTTGGTAATAACAATAGCTTTTTATTATACCTAGGGGACACCGGATCCGATACGGTTGAAAATTCAAATAAATTAAAAACACTTTGGACCGTGGTTGCCAACAAGGTAATTAGCGGAGCACTTAAAGCCATTTTTATAGAAGTATCTTTTGACAATAGCATGCCCAACAAAGGACTTTTTGGACATTTAACGCCAAAACTATTAATGCAAGAGCTTGGTATCTTGAATGAATTAAGTGCAGGAAAATTAAAAAATGTGAAAATTGTTGTTACACATATGAAGCCCTGTGAAAACTGCGAGCCCTTAATTATGGAGCAGCTAAAAAATGCCAACAACTTGGGGCTCAATATAGTATATCCAAAGCAAGGTGTTGCTATGATCTTTTAATTAATTGTTTCTATTTTAAGTATACCTGATTAGATTTTAAAATACCACTCTTCCTTTTTTTTGAAAAAATTAGCTGTTTAATGGTTAAATTCAATCAACGATTTAACTAATAAAACTGCTTGCATGTCGAATTCAAAAAAAACAAATCAAGGTACTTCCCGACGTGCCTTTTTATACCAAAGTTCTTTAGCGAGTCTTGGTATATTAATAACTGGTAAATCTGCAATAGCTTCTAATAGCTTATTTACATCTCAATTACCTAATTCAAAAGTAAACGGAGTTCAAATTGGTGTAATTACCTATTCGTTTAGAAGCATGCCAGGTACTGCTGAGCAACTATTAAAGTATTGTGTAAGTGCCGGAGTAAGTGCCATTGAATTAATGGGCGATCCAGCGGAAGCATATGCAGGTAGTCCTGTTGGATTAATGCCTCCTATGAAGTTACCGCCGTCAGATTTTATGAAAATGATGGAAGAAAGAAATTCAAAAGCTAGGGCTTGGAGAGAAACTGCTTCAATGGAGAAATTTATAGAGTTGAGAAAAATGTTCAATGATGCTGGGATTACTATCTATGCGTTTAAGCCTGACGCTGCCATGGGCATGAAGAGTACAGATGCGGAAATAGATTATGCAATGCGCGCTGCAAAAGCATTAGGTGCAACATCGGTAAATATTGAACTTCCAACTAATCCCGAACATTCTAAAAGACTAGGTGAATTTGGCTTAAAACATAAAGTATATATTGGTTACCATGCACACACTCAAGCAACCGATACCATTTGGGATTTAGCTTTGAGTCAGTCTCCATATAATGCAATCAACTTGGACTGTGGTCATTATATAGCAGCAGGCGGTGCGAACACTAAAGAAACGCTATTGGCTTTTATAAATAAAAATCATGATCGTATTACTAGCATGCATATTAAAGACAGATTAAGCGGAGCGAATGGTGGAAAGAATATGCCATGGGGCCAGGGCGATACTCCTTTAAAAGAAGTATTGACCTTATTAAGAGATAAGAAATATAAAATTCCTGCAACCATTGAATTAGAATATGATATTC
>CALPWK020000140.1 GCA_943327245.2 Comamonas sp. lk
AGTCCCAGCCAGTTCACAAAGCTTCGACGAAAGTCGGAGCTTTTTTGTTTTAAGGCTGCGACGGGAGCTTGCTCACGAAAGCAGACGAGAAACAAAAAAGTTAACGAAACACGCAGTGTTGCGTTAAAAAGCTTTGGGTAAGTTACCCCACAGGGAAGTCGGCGGAATGAAGTGGAGCCGACAATCCCTTATAAAAATATCAGTTAGGTTGGGATGGAAGAAATTACTCATTACTTTCAATCGAGAAATTCATTTTATTCGAAAATAATGGTTCCAAATTTTTTATACTCATGGAAACTAAAGTTAGTAGGCTTCCAAGTCCAATAACTGCTTCCCTTATCGTAGTCAATTCTGTAAAAATTAGCACGCCATTTTGTTCCAGATTTTGGCGGTATATTCCCTAATGGATTCAATAATACATAGGGTATGAAAAATTCGGCAGTCCATCCTATAACCTTATCGCCCTTTTTATTGATACTTGCTGCATGTCTTGTTCTTCTCTCTTTTTCATAATGCCATGGTCTCCAGCCTAAAAACTTTCCATTATAATTGGGAACCAGTATGGGTAATTCATAATTCCATGGCGATAATTCATATTCAAAATAAATTACCGTTTTTTCATCAGGCCAAAAAAAGGCTTCCACCACATCTTCATTAAATAAATCGGCAAAGTCTTCTCTAAGTGTTGAAGTTATAATTGAATCCTCACATACATATAAACAGTAAATGCCCGAATCGGAATATAAAATTTTAAAGTTGGTGGTATAATTCACTCCGCCTGGTAATTTCTTTTGCAGTTTTGTAAAGGCAGTTGTTTTCCATGCTAAGGAATTGCCCAAGCCATTCAATGAAAAATCTTTTATTTTTTTTACAGTAATGGTTGAAACATCATCGGGTTGCGCTTTCACTGAAACAACTAAGACTATAGAAAAAATAAAAGATATCAATAAGGTTTTATGCCAATTAGCCATACTATTTAATTAACATAGGAAATAATCTTCTTATTTCTGCTTCATTTGGTTGTGCACCATATTCGCAAATTTCAAAAGCTTCCGCATGTTTTGCTTGCGCTGCTTTTTTAGTGCCATACCATTTTACCATAGCGGCTCTTATATTGGCTTTCATAGGACGATCATATAATTTCATCATCCATTGTAATCGTTCTTCTTTGCCAACAGGAACGTCTTTTTGATACCTGCCTATCCAAGGCATCCACTCATAAAATTGTGAAACATGTGCATCAAAGGCAGCAATTTTTTTTGCGTAAGTAGTCGTAATATCTACCACTATATCAGGTCTGAAAGGATTAGGTCTTTGAAAATGATCTTCTGCATATAGAAATACAGGTGTTTTTCTAAGAGCCGGTGCATCTGGCGCTACATTGGGCACTTCTACCATATAGGCTGCATCCTGCACTAAAACACCCGTATAACGATGATCGGGATGATAGTCGTTAGGTCTTGGGGCAATCACCACATCTGCATTCCACTCTCTAATTTTTTTAATTATTTGTAATCTCACTTCTAATGTAGGTAATAAGGCACCATCATGATTGTCAAGTACGTCATATGTTATACCTAATCTTTTAGCTACTTCTTGTGTTTCTAAATATCTACGAGCAGCTAATTCTTTTCCGCTCATGCTTTGATGGCCTGCATCACCATTCGTCACTGCTACAAATTTCACAGCATGACCCATACTAGCTAGTAAAGCGGCAGTAGCACCAGCTTCATTATCGCAATCATCGGGATGCGCACCAATAACTATGATTCTACTTTTTTCTTTGATAGTTTGTGCTATCACCCATTGACATTGCATTAATAATAAAACGCCTAAGAGTATTTTTATTTTTTTCATGGTTGTTTTTTAAGTAAACAAGTTATATAAAGTAATTTAAGCTAAAATATTTAATAGACAAAGGGGTGAACTATAATTAAGTTCAACATAAATGGAAAAATTTGAAGAATAATCACTTAAAACTTTAAAGTATACCCAATAAGTGGGAAAGCAAATACATCTCCTCCCGCTTGCAAACGAATAACACCGAAATCCCAACTAGATGAAGGTTTAATATTTCTGAATGTAGCAATATAAATACTATTATCAGTTGTGTTGTTTAATAAATACCCCTCCCCTTGAAATACCCAATTACGGGCTAATCTCTTCATCCCTGCTAAATATCCAGTGGGTTTTGGAGCCCACCCAATGCTATTTCCAGCATGCGCCCATCCTGCTCCTGCACTTATATTTCCTTCAGAATTACCATAGGTGTAAACTAAAAATGGCAAGGCCGCGGATACATTAGACCCAAAATTTTTCTCGCCGCTCAATAATAAAAACAAGCCTCCTATAGCAATATGAGATTTATCGTTAATTCTAAATGAATATTTAAAATTAGGCAACAAAACTGCACTACCTGAAAATAAAGATGTTAGTAATAAGCCACCCACTCCTACCGATAAATTTTCTGTAACACCTACTTGCAAAGTATTATACTCGAAATCTAAATTGTTCCAATAAACTTCTCCTTTGGGTTGAGGCAAGGCAGAAGGTCCAAACAAATACCTACTATAATGGGGATTTGCAAAAGTGCCGTCCTTGGTTAATTGAATTTGTTTTATTTTAGAAACCACCATTTTTCTGATTCGATCAGGTCCAATAGCTGGATTGTTAATATAATAATAGTCGGCGGTATTACTGTCTAACCTTCCGTTCCTATTTGACCCATCCTTAATTTCAAAATTATACGTATTCCCAATCAATAAAACCTTATCCTTTTGTGCCTTTAAACTATAACTGACAAATAAAATTAATACAAAAGCAAGCTTTCTCATATTTTGAATATTGCTAAAAGTTAATAAAATATTATTTTCGAAACAGTGTACAAAAATAACCACCATCACTACCATAAACAATACATTTATCTTTCATTGGCTTAAAGCTCATCCCAATAATTGTGCCATCTAACCACATATATGTTCCATTTCCTTGATCCTCAATTATACTATAAGGGCCTCCGCCAATGGATGCAGCACTAAAATCAGATTTTAAATAAAGGGTGTAATTCTGTGAAATACCACTTTGATTATCTGTCATTGTACCTTCATAAACAATTTCAGCGGACTTAGAAATTTGGGGAGTAGAATTATCAGTATTTGTATTTCCACTCGCATTTGAATACTTATGACGTTCTTTTTTTAATTGAGTTGTTGTTGTATTTTCAGTAGAAGTAGTTCCACAGCCTAGGCAAAATATTGAAATTATGAATACGGCTTTTTTCATGTAAATTTAAGCTATCAAATCTAGCAGTCAAGTTTTAAAAGTCTAAAAAAATCTATTTAATTTAAACCCATCTCCTCCATTTCCAAAATCAAACCTCAGCATGATTTCATGTGACTTTGGTTTAAATGCTGAAACAGATGAGATGGTTTGATCATAAGCATACCCAAGCTTAATGGAAGGCGTTAACTGACATTCCAACATGCCAACTACGGCATCACCTATTCGGTAAGATACTCCAACACCTAGATATTCCTTTAGTAAAATATTGGTATTTAAATCTAACGCCATGGGCGCTCCACTTACGAACTTCATCATCATGGAAGGCTTTAATTTTACATCCTCGTTCAAATCAAGTACATAACCAGCAGTCGCAAATACATGAATGTCATTTATTTTTTGAAAACCAGACTTAATAACTTCTAAACTAGTTGCTCTAGAATGTAACAAGTTGGGGATTGAAATTCCAGTGTAAAATTTATTAGTGTTATAAAACAAGCCCATGCCTAAAACAGGTATCCATTTACTAAAGTTATTACTGAACACGGGGTCGCTTGCCGAAAAGCGATTGGTCACTTGTGTCATATCGGACCTGTAATTCATCATACCTACCATCAAGCCCCCAGACAATACACCACCCTCAGTCAGATTAACACTTGTAGATAACATTGTATTTACTCCCGTTGCTTTTTCTACGCCTAAGTGGTCGTCAAAAAGTTGCACACCAAATCCAAAACGATTCCCAATTGCCCTTCCGTCTAAACTAACAGAAGTTGTTTGTGGTGCACCATCAATACCCATCCATTGTTTTCTATAATAGGAATTTAAAGTTAAAACCTCCCTATTACCAGCATACGCAGGATTTATGACTAACTGATTGTACATGTATTGGGAATACATTGGTTCAGTTTGTGCATTCATTTTTACTGTTATTAAAAAACAGCAAAAAAAGATATAAGTAATTTTTTTTATCATAATATTTGAATTCTGTTCATTTTTATCTTGCTAACATTATATACCCTGAAAATCTTTGAGAAATTCCAGACAAAGAAGTTGCAATGACACTATAATAATAAGTGCCTTCTTGTAAGTCTTGTCCTAATAAACTTGATTTCCCTTTGCCATCCCAATCGTTATTATAGTTATCACTATTAAATACGACATTACCCCATCTATTAACAATTGTCAAATTCACGTTTGTTCCATAAGGACGAACAATAATAAATTTATCATCTATTCCGTCATTGTTTGGAGAGAACCCGTTAGGAATGATTAAATCAATTTTAGGGATACTGAATTTAGTAGGAACTACTGAATTTGAAACTTGAGAAGGGTCAGTTGAATTTTGTCTAAACCAGCCATAAATTCCTTTAGCAGTTACAATTGCAGTATTGAATAAATCACCACTAAAATTATTGGGTTTGTAATTTAATTTAAGTATCGCCGAATCAATATCGCTTGGCAACATCGTATTATTCGATTTATTGATGTTTAAATTAGAAGAACCGTCATAAGCATTATTTAATACTAGATTTCCAAAAACATTTTTTTCAATTATAGAAAAATTAGAGAAAATAGGGAAAACATTACTTAAATTATCTTCAATGAGTACACTATCAATCTTACTAGTTGTATTGTTAATAGCAACTATTTTAAAATCAACATCAAAACTGCTATTCTCCATTAATTTAGGTTTGCCTGCTGTTTTAAGCAAGTCAATTGGACTCTTTAATATAGTTGTATAAAATGGAACTGGATCACTCTCCTGCCCATTTTGGGTCTGTGTTGCATAGTAAGAATATACGCCCGGACTAGTTGCTAGCGTAGGTGAAGTAGTAAGACCATTAGTAGAATTTCCGATATAATATTTAATATTGGTACCCAATACAAGCGGTTTCAAATTAATAGGATTATAAAGTCCATTCACATAATAAGTGCCGTTAGCCGTTTGAGGATTGTTAGGATATATTTTTACCGTATCCATTGTATAAGTTGCACTATACAAATCATTCAAAGTGTCGTATGCCCAGATGCGCCAATAATGCAACCCATTCGCTGTTGGCAATAATGGAATTGTGGAACTGCAATTCGCCCCATTTACATCACAATAAACTGGCACAATTCCAAAGGGCAAACTATTG
>CALPWK020000141.1 GCA_943327245.2 Comamonas sp. lk
GGACGGGACATTTCAGTATACAAAAAAAAGGCCTAGTTTTTCAACTAGGCCTTTTTAATATAATAGGATTTGTATTATCCGTTAAATGCTTCTAATACACCTTTGTGTAGAATTTTTCCTGCTCTAATATTTAATCCTTTTGCTAGTGCTGGAATTTCGGCACAAGCTTTTTCCCATCCTTTATTTGCAATTGAAATTGCATAGGGGATAGTAGCTTGTGTTAAAGCACGAGTTGAAGTTTGAGGAACTGCACCTGGCATATTTGCCACACAATAATGAATTACATTTTCGACAGTATACACTGGATTTTCATGTGTTGTTGGCTTGCAAGTTTCAATACATCCACCTTGGTCAACTGCAACGTCTACCACTACAGAACCTGGCTCCATAGTTGCTAAGTCTGCCTTCATTACTAAATGCGGCGCTTTTGCTCCGTGTAATAATACTGCTCCAATTACTAAATCGGTAGTTGGTAATTTTTCCTTTATAGCCAATATTGTAGAATACTGAGTAACTACATTTGCTGGCATCACGTCGCTTAAATATCTTAATCTACTAAGGTTAGTATCCATAATTGTTACATTCGCTCCTAAACCTGCAGCCATTTTAGCTGCTTGCGTTCCCACTATACCGCCACCAATCACTAATACTTCAGCTGGTTTAACGCCTGGTACGCCACCTAATAATTTTCCTTTTCCGCCAAATGGTTTTCCTAAATAATAAGCACCCACATTTACTGCCATTCTTCCAGCCACTTCAGACATTGGAACTAATAAAGGCAAAGAACCGTCTGCTAATTCCACTGTCTCATAAGCAATACATACTGCATGCGTTTTCATCATTGCTTCTGTCAATTCTTTAGAAGCTGCAAAGTGGAAATAGGTAAATAATATTTGTCCTGATTTAATTAAAGGAAATTCTGCCGCTAACGGCTCTTTCACTTTAATAATCATTTCCGCTATTTCATACACTTCTTTAGGAGTGCTTAAAATTTGCGCACCTACTTTAATATAGGCATCGTCATTAAATCCAGACCCTGCACCAGCATTGGATTCCATATATACTTGATGACCCTGTCTAACCAAACTATCAGCACCTTCTGGAGTCAAGCCTACTCTGTATTCTTGAATCTTAATTTCTTTAGGACAACCTATTATCATGATTTTGAATTTATTTCTGCACGAAGGTCATATAAAAGAAAATATTTTCTATAGAGTGATAATAATCAGTATATATTTCTGTTAATAGCTTAAAAACAGTAAAATAATGCTAAATTAGTGTCTAAATATGCTACTAGACAGAAATTATTCCTCTTTCAAACTTTACAACTATGAGTTTAGACAAAATTGATTTATCCATTTTAAGTATTCTACAGAAAAACGCGTTGGCTAAATTAAAGGATATTAGTAATGCCATTAACCTTTCCGTAAGTCCTACCCATGATAGAATAAAAAGACTAGAAACGGAAGGGGTAATTCAAAATTATGTTGCTTTAATTGATCGCAAAAAAATTGAACTAGGCTTGGTTGTTTTTTGTCATGTTACATTAGATAAGCAAACAAAAAACAATTTTGCAGAATTTGAGCAAATCATTCTTCAATTTGATGAAGTGATTTCTTGTAGTTTAGTATCTGGAAGTTTTGATTATTATTTAAAAGTGGTTTCAAAAGACGTAGAAACTTATAATAAATTTTATCAAGAAAAATTGGCGGTGCTTCCCATGGTTGCGCATATTAATAGCTTGTTTGTGATGGACGAAATAAAAACTACCACTTCATTTCCTTTATAATTTTCAAATTAATTTATTTATAATTCAAATATTTTTTATGTACGATATATCCTATTTTAAAGCTAAAGATCATCAAGAAGTAATTGATTTTATGCATGCCAATCCATTTGTAACTATTTGTGGCGTGGATACTAATGGATTCCCAGTAGCAACGCAAGTTCCCATATTAATTAAAATCGAAAATGAGCATATCACTATTAGTGGTCATTTAATGCGAAAGCAGGATCACACAAATGCGTTTGAAAAAAATAAAAATGTACTAGTATTATTCTCTGGACCTTCAGCCTTTGTAAGTGCTAGTTGGTATGTAGAAAATAACATTGGGAGTACCTGGAATTATCAATCAGTGCATGCTAAGGGGGCTATTGAATTTAAAGACGACGCGCATTTACTATCCTTATTAACTGAACTTACGATGCATTTTGAAAAAGATCCTAATGCTTCAAGTCAAGTCAAAAACTTATCTCAAGAATACATGGATCAAAATATGAAAGCAATTCTTTCCTTCGAAATTGTTGTTGAAAAATTACAGCATGTTTTTAAGCTCAGTCAAAATCGTGACGAGGAATCGCATGCGAATATCAAAGGGGAATTAGAAAAAGGAAGTCCTGCTTGCAAGCATATGGCAGCAGCCATGAGCAAAAAATAGGTATCAATTTTTATAATAAATTGTAAACAAAGAATTATTTTTTCACAGGTTCAATCAAGTCCCAAAGATTGCCGTATAAGTCTTTGAAAACAGCAACCATTCCATAGTCTTCCTTGTGTGGAGGTATGGTAAACTCTATCCCTTTATTGGTATAGTCTTGGTAATCTCTATCGAAATTATCTGTGTGTAAAAATAAGAACACTCGCCCTCCCGTTTGGTATCCAATAAATTTTTCTTGTTCTGGTGTTGCGGCTTTTGCTAATAATAACATACATCCATTTGCAGGTCCATGTGGTTGTACCATAACCCATCTTTTAGTGTTGGACAAAACAGTATCTTCTATTAATTTGAATCCTAATACTTTAGTGTAATACTGTATGGCTTCGTCATAATCACGAACTACAATACTAATATGGGCTAGACTTTGTTGCATAAATCAAATGTACAAAAAAATTAAAAGGTTTATTTATCTTCACAAAATCTAAACGTACTATATGACCACTACAAAAAGTATTATATTTGATTTAGGCAATGTTTTATACGACATTGATTTCAAGAAAATGTATGCCCAATTTGAATCTTTGGGGATCCCAAATTTTGAAAGTCATTTTACTTTAAATAAATCTGACCCTTTATTCTTTGACTTAGAAAAAGGTTTTATTGACGAAAGTGCTTTTTGTGAAGGCTTTAAAAAGCTTTCAAGTATCCCTTTGACCAACGAGCAAATTATACAGGGCTGGAATTCTTTATTAGTTGGCTTTAGAAAACCGAGCATTGATTGGGTGAAAGCACATAAAGAACAGTTTGATATTTTCTTATATTCCAATACCAATCAAATACATTACGACTTCTTTATACCCCAATTTGAAAGAGAAGTGGCCAATTATCCATTCGAATCCTTATTTAAAAAGCCTTATTACTCTCACGAAATGGGTCAACGCAAACCCGACCCGGCTTCTTTTCAATTTATTTTGGACAAAGAGGGACTTATAGCAAACGAGACATTATTTGTGGACGACAATGAGCCTAATATTATAGCTGCAGCGTCGGTAGGCCTTAAAGTTCTTTTCCTTGAGCCTGGAATGTTCGTTGAAAATGACATCCAAGCTTATTTATAAGGACTATTTCTCCTTAACTTCCTCAAAATCAATGTATTCTGCTTCAACTGGGGCAGGTGTAGCTGCTGTTTGCGGGGCTTTATTCTGAGCCGTCGTGGTTTTAGTAGCGGCATTTGCTGCTGCAGTCTTAGCTGCTTCCTGCATTTGTTCCATGTTTTGACGCACTGTTTTAACACCTTTGCTTACAGGCACTACTATATCAAATATGACTTTGTACAGGAAATAGATCAATAGACCATACATTATTAGCTTCATCATGATGTAAAAATAAGACTCCTTTCAATAATATTGGGTGATTTCATCCTATTTTATTACCTTTGCTCCAGTATTAACATACTATTGAAGGGAACGAGGTCGTTCCCTTCTTCTTTTTTAGCTATGGAAGTAAACGAATTAAAGGACAGGGTGCACGCTATTTTGGAACCTCTTTTGCAAGAGGATCCGAGTTATTATTTGGTTCACATTAAAGTAAAACCAGGTCATATTATTAAAGTGTTTATTGACGGCGACCAAGGTTTACCAATTAAACAATGTACTTCTTTTAATAGAAGATTATATAAAGCCATTGAAGAAGCAGCTTGGTTTCCGGAAGGAGATTTTGCATTGGAAGTTTCCTCTCCAGGGATAGACGAGCCTTTGATTTTAAACAGACAGTACGTAAAAAATATAGGTCGTAAAGTGGAAGTGATTTTAAATGACGATACGGTTAAGGAAGGTACTTTGTTGAATGTGACCGAAGAAGATATATTAATAGAGTGGACCGAAGGAAAGGGTAAAAAAGCAACCCAGCAACAACAGCTTATTCCATTTGAGAATATTAAATCAACCATAGTTCAAATTCAATTTTAACAAATCATCAAGCGAGGAGCTTGAAAAAAAATTATGTTATGGCAAGTATAAATTTGATTGAGGCGTTTCAGGAGTTTAAAGACGCAGAAAGCATTGACCGTCCCACAATGATGAAAGTGGTAGAAGACGTTTTCAAAACCTTATTAAGAAAAAAATACGGTAGCGATGAAAACTTTGACGTAATTGTTAACGCAGAAAAAGGTGACCTTGAAATAATTCGTCGTCGTGAGATTAGACCCGACGATGATGTGGACAATCCATTAGAAGAAGTTGCGTATTCTGAAGCTATTAAAATAGAACCCGATTTCGAAATTGGGGAGGAATTATTAGAAGAAGTTAATATTTATGATTTTGGTAGAAGAGCTATCCTTGCTGCAAAGCAGACCTTAGCTTCTCGTATCAATGACTTAAAGAAAACCGCATTAGTTAAAAAATATTCTGACAGAATTGGTGAAATCATCAATGCTGAAATCTATCAAGTTTGGAAGAAAGAAGTTTTGTTATTAGACGAAGAAGGAAATGAATTAATTCTTCCTAAAACAGAACAAATTCCTCAAGACTTTTTCAAGAAAGGAGAAAATATTAGAGCGGTAATTGCTAGAGTGGATATGAAAAATAACTCACCTGTAATTATCTTGTCTAGAACGAATCCATTATTCCTAGCTAAATTATTAGAAATAGAAGTTCCTGAAATTTTTGATGGTTTAATAACTATTAAGAAAATCGTACGTGAGCCAGGCGAGCGTGCAAAAGTTGCCGTTGAATCATTTGACGACCGTATCGATCCAGTAGGTGCTTGTGTGGGTATGAAAGGTTCTCGTATTCATGGTATTGTTCGTGAATTGAAAAATGAAAACATTGACGTAATTAATTTTACAACTAATCTTCAGTTATTAATTCAACGTTCCTTA
>CALPWK020000142.1 GCA_943327245.2 Comamonas sp. lk
AATTAATTGCAGAACAAATTTATTTATTTGAAAAAGTTGCTCAACCCATGGGGGTAAATATGCACCATATAAAACTGCATGGCGCATTGTATAATGATTGTGCAAAAGATGAAATTAAAAGTAAAATTTTTATCCAAACGGTGCAAGCCATTAACCCTGATTTAATGGTATATGGCTTAAGTGGGAGTCACACCACTCAACAAGCAATTATATTGGGCCAGCCTTATTGTAATGAAGTATTTGCGGACAGAACTTATCAAAATAATGGACAACTTACTCCAAGACAAATGGCAAATGCATTATTAACCGATAATGAAGCAGTTTGTAATCAAGTGCTAGAAATGGTATTAAATAAAAGTGTTACAACCATATATGGTGACCTTATAAAGATAAACGCAGACACTGTTTGCTTGCATGGTGATAATATTCATGCTATTGAATTAGCAAAAGCAATTCATACCACGCTTAAAAATAATAATATTGAAATCAAACACCCCTAATCCAAATAAAAAAGTAATTCCAAACATGACGGGTTTAAGTTTGGGAGCTGCTTTTTTAATGGCAAATTCTTCTATAGGTCCCGGATTTTTAACACAAACTTCTTTTTATACAGAACAACTTTTAACCAGTTTTGGATTCGTAATAATCGTTTCCATTATTTTAGATTTTGGTGCACAAATAAATATATGGAGGGCTATTACTTTAAGTGGTATGCGCGCGCAGGAAATTGCAAATGAACTATTACCTGGACTAGGGCATGTTCTTTCATTATTAGTAGTTTTAGGTGGCTTTGCCTTTAATATTGGCAATATTGCTGGTTGTGGACTTGCCTTAAATATTTTAACCGGAATTTCCTTTGCAAAAGGAGCAATGATTAGTGGCCTTATTGCAATTATTATATTCTGGCTAGAAGAAGTAGGTAAGGTATTAGACCAACTTACCAAATTTTTAGGCATCATCAAGATAAGTTTAACACTCATTATTGTCTACTTAGCCCATCCTCCACTATTGGAGGCGGTACATCATAGTTTTGTGCCAGAGAAAATTTCACTTTTAGCAATTGTTACTATTGTTGGCGGAACTGTTGGTGGTTATATCACTTTCTCCGGCGCACACCGTTTAATTGATGCTGGAATTTCTGGACCCCAACATATTGGCTTTGTTACAAAGAGTGCTAGCAGGGGTATTATGATTTCTTCTTTAATGCGTTTTATTTTGTTCCTTGCTGTGGTAGGAATTGTGAGTAAAGGAATTCATTTAGACGCCAATAATCCTGCTGCTACAGTCTTTGAATCTGCAGGTGGTAGATGGGGCTTATTTATTTTTGGTATTGTATTATGGAGTGCTGCCATTAGTTCTGTAGTAGGTGCTTCTTATACCTCTTATACCTTTGTGAAAAACATTCAAAATAAATGGATCCAGAAAGAACGCATTATGATTACCTTATTCATTGTCCTTTCCACTTCCATCTTTATTGTTTTAGGGAAACCCAAAGAATTACTATTAATGGCAGGACTCGTTAATGGTTTTATACTTCCATTTGCATTGGCCATTATGTTAATAGCAAGCAGAAGACTAACTGTTTTAAAACAGTTTGCTTACCCTTTATGGATAGAGCTGTCCGGCTGGGCGGTAGTTTGCTTAATGGGCTCCATGAGCGTTTTTGCTTTTATGGAAAAATTCTATTAATTTTTTTCTACTGCGTCAGTATCTAGCATTTCAAATTTCTTCTCCTTGGGTTTAAATCCAAAATTGTAACGCATATTAATCCCCCATCTCCTGGTATCATTCTCCCGATAGCCATTAGTATTGATGCTTCCCTGATGCAATGTGAAGGTGTTATTGTTAGTAAAGAAAATATCGTTCATTGCCAATGTAATAGTCAATTTCTTATTTAAAAATTGTCTATTTAATGTTGCATTAATTTGTCCAAAATTATCTAGCTCATAAAATTGTTGCTGTCCATTACTTCTCCAAAAACCATTTATTGTAAAAACAGATTTCGTGTCAATTTTAAGGGACTGAAAAGTAAAGAAAGTGACAGTCGCCTTGTCAAACGTGAATGGCTTATTTTCGTAGAAACCATTATAAATGTTTCTGTTATATTGAGCACCTATCACTGCAAAGAATTTTTTTCCTGGGGGAATGGCAGCAATGGCTCTAAAATAGACCTCTTTACTTTTTCCTAAATTATCATAAGTCCTATAAGCAATTTGTTTATTGGCAGCCGACTGATAAACTACACTTGTAAAAATGTCCTTAGTCTCATTTACGCCGACAGCAAATAAAGGCTTCTCGTCAACACTAATATTTGCTTCGTAATTAGAAGTAAACTGCGGTTTTAAGCTTGGATTCCCAATCTCATATAGGAAAGGGTCAATATACTTAGGGAAGGGATTTAAGAAGTCATAACTAGGCCTGCTAATGGTTTTACGATATACCAAAAATCCCCTAAGTTCATATCCTGCAATCATCATTATTTTTCTACTTAAATACACATAAGGAAATGCGTCGGTTCTGTTCACCGAAAAATTAGTATCCTTTGGGATTATTTGACGCCCTTCCATGATAGTTTGTTCCAGCCTTGTTCCAAATTTTAAAACAATAGCTCCCCATGTTTTAGAAGACTGTAAATAAGCTGCGTTGATTTGTTCTTTAAAATTATATTTACTGGTCCTAAATGGATCTAGGGAAGTATTGCCTGCAATAGTTTTAGTATAGTATGAATTATTATTAAATAACAATAAAGAAGTTTTTATTCCAGTTTCCCAAGTAAGTCCCTTCCATTTCTTCTTGACATCTGACTGTGCTATAAATAAGTTTCTGTCATTTCCGAAAGTCCCGAATCCATTCATAGTAGTCCCTGACTCGAGTGCATTATTCAAATAATGCTGACTTGTAGAAGCATTTGAAAAATTATAGGAAAAGTCTGTTATCCATTCTCCTGAACTTGAATCTAGTTTCAATTTAGATCGAAGGGATTGATTCAAATTGAAATTATCCCCTTTATTGTCTACCATTGAAGCGATAGTATTAAACTGCTTATTACTATTTAATATATCTTTTAAATAAGATTGATTACTGGTTTTATTGTCAAAATTTGAAATGCTATATCTTCCGTCATAACTTAATTCCCATTTATCTTTTAACGACTTACTTAAGCCAAATCCAATATAGAAGGACTTATTAGGACTTTGTGTGCGCGCTTTTTGTTGTAAAATCGTATCTGCAGAAAGATACCTGTCTGTATTATTAATAGTATACCCATCATTGTTATTATACTGGGTATTAATATAAGAACTTAGTTTATCATTGGTATTATTCAAATTAAGTCCAAGAAATTGATTGCCATATTTGCCCTGTGTAAATCCTGAATTCACGGAGCCATTCAGTCCCAACTTAACTCCCTTCTTTAATATAATATTAACCACACCTCCTCCACCCGACGCATCATACTTTGCAGAAGGCGTTCTAATTAATTCTATTTTCTGAATCACATTAGGTGGCAAACTTTTCAAAAGCGTTGCTAAATCTGCTGCACTCATTTTTAAATCTCTACCATTAATTTGCACTCCTGCTGGCGACAATCCATTTAAATATATCTGACCGTCAGCGTCAATAAAAATACCTGGTGTTTTTTCGATGGTCTCTAATGCATTGGTAGAACTTGCTGCTAACGGCTCCGGGTCTACTATGGACTTATCGTCTTCTTGTCTAATCAAAGATTTCGAGGAACTAACCACTACTTCTTTTAGTTCACCTGCCTTTTCTTTTAATAATATTTTGAAGTAATTGGCCTTGTCAAATTTTATACTTCTTATTTCTGTTTGATAGCCTGCTGCTTCCACTTTTAATTTATAAAGCTTATTAGGGTCTACATTCAAAATTGACACTCCATTACTATCCGCAATTTTATTGACCTTAGTTGCAGTATCTCCTATTTGAAATGAAATATTTGCAAATGCTATTGGATTCATTTTTGGACCAACTAATTCAAGCTTAACCGTTTTGTTTTGAGCAAAAAGAGCAATATTCGAAAAAGTAAAAATTACTAAAAAACTACACTTCATAAAATGGACCATGCTTTTATATTAGTTGTAAAAGTAAATATATACTACTAGATACTATCGGATACCATCTTATAAAATTATAAAAGGCAAAAAAAAGCCAATCTTATATTAAAGACTGGCTTTCTTAAGCTTCTATTAAGTAAATCTACGTAATCATTTTTCAATAAATTCACCAGCTTCATTGGATTTAACTCTAATTCGCTTGTTTCCATTTTCTAAAACCAACTTATATAATTTTCTAGCATCATTGTCAACATAAAAATTAACTAAATATATATCCTTTGTTAGGGACCAATTAGGATACTTATTGGTTAATGCTGTTCTAACTGCAGTAGGCAATTTTACATTTTTGAAACGTTCTGCAGTTCTTAATAATTTGCCTTCTTTGTCATAAGTAGCTAACACTTGACCATTAGGTAAATAAAAGGAAATAGAATACCCTTCATATTCATCATCATAATATTCAGACTCTTTAACATCATAACTTGCAGCTCTATGTTCTAATAATTTTACAGGCTGTGCTGCATTGTTATCATAAACCGATCTTAAATATTTATAATTTACACTAGCCACAGTTACTGGAGGTAATGTCTCTTGCGCGAAACTGTCGATATTAAATCCAACAAATAAAATAAGTAGGAACGTTAATAGTTTAATGTGTTTCATAATTATATTTTTTATGTTAAGTAATACTCCACTATTTAAAAGGAGCTACATTACGAAACTATAATTATTAAACAGTGCCCCAAATGACCTTGGTCTAAAGAAAATTTGATTCTCATCAAATACAATAATTCTATAGAAAATATATACAGATACCCTGTGGAGAATAGCGGGTTCGAACCGCTGACCTCTTACATGCCATGCAAGCGCTCTACCAACTGAGCTAATTCCCCTTCTAAAAAAAATAGCACCGATTAGATCGATGCTATTTTTAATATAAATACCACTTACTAAATATCTCCTTTGCCGTCCAACCAAAGTTTTACTGCTTCTGTAGTAACTGACTTTGGACGCTCTAATGGGAATCCTAATGCTCTGTCCCATGTTAAACTTGCTAATACACCCAAAGCTCTACTAACAGCAAATAAAACGGTGTAGAACTCGTATTCAACAATACCATAGTGAACTAATAAAGCACCACTGTGTGCATCCACATTAGGCCAAGGATTTTTAACTTTTCCTAATGACTCTAAAATTGGAGGTACTGTTTCATATATATTC
>CALPWK020000143.1 GCA_943327245.2 Comamonas sp. lk
ACGGGACTAGCCAATGTTTTATTAGTAAGCGTTTCTATACTGGTTGGTGTAATAAAGTTTCCAGCATTTTGCTTTGAATTAAAAAGGTTCCAGTCTGATGCGCTTAGGTAACCATTTTGTGCAATGGTGGCAAGCTGTGAGCTGAATACTCCAGTAGTACTATTATATAAAATAGGAGAATTGGAAGACAGGGCCGACCTAGATCTTGCATTTGTAAAATACGAATTGCTTCCTTCTGCTATATCTGAAGTGGAAAGTAAAATAGCGCCTTGCTGGTTATTTACACTAACTACACTTGATGCATTTGGAGAAAGTTGCCAAATAGTTCCATTATAAATTACATTATCACCTGCATTGTAACTATTGTTATTTATACCTAAGTTTTGTGTTCCAGCAATTGACACAATATAAGTCCATCCAACACTTCCTGATCCATTGGCTAATGATGGCGTATTTGTTGAGGCGTTCCATGTTCCTTTAAAACTTTGAGTACCAACTGGTAATTGAGAAATAAGCACTTTGCCACTGCCATCTAATGTTGCAACTCCATTATTTGCTGCTTTTTCAGAATTAAGAATACGTGTATTGTCTGTAATAATAATATTTTCACTTCCATTAAAGCTTATTCCATTAATAGTTCTTGGAGTAGATAAAATAGTTGCTGTACTAGCGTTTCCAGTTAGTTCGCCACTAAAATTAGGTGAACTAACAGTTCCTGAAAAGCTAGGAGAAAGTAAATTTGCTTTTAATCCGAGCGCTAAGTTTGCAGCAACACTAATTTCTTTATTAGCATCACTTGTATTGTTAACATTGTCTAATCCCAGTCCTAATTTTGCACTAGCGGCTGTAATAGCTCCAGTGCCACCATTTGATATTGCTAATATACCTGAAATATTTGCCGCGTTACCAGAAATATTCCCACTAATTTTCGAACCATTTACCGTCACGATTTTTTGATCTGTAATATTCCCATCTGCAATTTTATTTGCAGTAATAGCCAAATCACTTATGATAGGAGCTTCTGCAGAGCTTCCAAATCCGTTTAGGTCTCCACCAAGTTTTAACTTCCCAATCACCAATGCACTAGCGTTGGGTACTGTAACATTGTTAATTGCTACATCTACATATGTTTTTACTGCATTTTGAGTAGGATATAAGATATCGCTAATGCCTAACAAACCATAAGTAGATTTATTTGCGCTATTCTCTTTTAATAATAATGAAGCTATTGAGGCAATACTTAATGGTTTATTTAAGTCCGTAGTATTATTTACGAATCCTAATCCAATCATTTCACTTGTTATTCCTGAGACTATTCCTGTAAAAGTTGGAGCATTAATAGTTGATTTTAAGTTGAGTGCATTTTGAGTTGCAATTGAAATGGGTTTGTCTACATCACTAATATTATTAATGTGATCAAGTCCATAGCTTAATTTCATATCAACCATATTATTTACTCCTGTACCACCATTTGCTATACTAACAATACCATTTATATTTGCAGCATTACCCATAATATCCCCCAATATTTTTACCCCACTTACGGATTCGATTTTATCATCTGTAACATTTAGATTTAAAATATTACTACTTTTTATTGCGTCTATTGCAATTCTTGGTAAACTGGCAGTTCCAGTTAAATCCCCTGCCAATTGTATTAAGCCTACATTGAATGTTGTTGCATTTCCAATACCTACTGCAGTAAGATTTAAAGTTTGCCAAGTTTTATCACCTCTATAATATTGTGTGATTAATCCACTGTTTAATGCGGGTTCTGCATTTAAACTACTTAGGGTAGGAAGTACTTGGTCACCTGTATTTACACCTGATAAGCTATTAGAGTTAGGGATAAAATAGGTTGGAGCTAAACTAAAAGAACCAGTAGTATTATTGTAAGTTAATCCAGTTGCACCGAAGGATAAATCAGTTAGTTTTATAAATGCATCTGGGTTAGTTGCGTTATAAGGAGTAAAGCCTAAGGCATTTTGTTTGTTATTAAAAGTATTCCAGTCGGTAGTGTAAATAAGTCCATTTACACTACTTGAACCTTGTGGTATATTAGCACTAATTAGGCCAGTTGTATTATCATAAGCTAAACCTGTTCCCACAGATATGGCTAATCTAGCTCGCGCATTCGTAAAATATTTATTGAGTCCTTCTTCAACAGCAGTGGTATTTAAGGCTTGCCAAGTTTTATCTCCTCTATAATATTGAAATGTTGTTCCTGTGTAAATTATTGGTTCACCATTAATTGCATCAATTCCATCTGTGCCAGCTAAACCAGTGAGTCCAATTGTTCCCGTTTCACCTTTAAGCCCATTGGTTCCAGCTAAGCCAGTGAGTCCAATGGATCCTGCTGCACCATTAATCCCATTTGTACCAGCTATACCAGCAAGTCCGTCTATTCCATTATAGCCTCTAGAATCATTTACACTAACTGTCCAAAAACTATTTGTAATTGCACCGATTATTTCGCTAATTGTAAGGACCAATACGCCTGTAATAGGGTTATATGATTTAAATGATCCTTCAAAATGGTTTTCATCTGCAGAAGAAACGATAATATGTCCATTTGTACCAAAGCTAACTCCCTTAGTCATTTTAATATTTAGCACTTGACCAATTTTGAGTAATGAAAGACTTATTTGGTCCGAAGAGGTTCCTAAAAAATCGTTGGTGTTTACATTTGCCGCAAATAAAGCATAAGGCACACTTAATAATTCACTTGAACCAACTATTGAATAGTCAGTGCCTCCATTGGGATCTGTCTCCGTTTTAATAAAGTAAGAGCCATTTGCCCAATTAATTAAGGAGAAGGTGCCTGATACAATTTTACCAGCTCCAATTTGTAAACTCACGAGGCCATTCGTGTTTGTTATTGCGTTTTGTGTTTCAACATAAACCGTTTGTCCGTTTGCGCTACCTTGAACTATACTTATTCTCATTCCAATTGGCGCTAATGATACGATTGCATTACTTGCATTTCGAATCACTGCTTGGAAGCTCATTTTTTGAGGCGATTGTGCGCTCAATTTTATACAAACAAGCAAAAGCAATAATAAGCTTGGGATTATTTTAATTAGTTTCGTCATTTTTTTATTATTTTAAAACGAATAGATGGATTATTCGCATGTATTATTGAAATTATATACACACCTGTATTATAGCTATGTGTATCAATAGTAGTATTGTTGCTAATTATTTTTTTAATCTCAATGAGTTGTCCCTCGATGCTAAAAATTTGGTAGGAAAATCCTGATGCTGCATTGTTATTTATTTTAACAAACAAACTATTTACGATAGGGTTTGGCCATACGGATACGGTGATTGAATTTTCCAGTGTTGAAATATAGGTAACGGGTGACTTTGTATAAACTTGTTGCACTCCCTGCGAAAGTGAGAATGCGGTTTCAATAGAGATATAATCTACTTGCCCAATTGTATAACTGATGCTCCCTGTTGAATTAGTAATTGTTTCTCCAGTTGTTGATACAGTTTGCTGAGCGCGTGCATGTATAAAGCACCCGAGCGTAATAATAAGAAGGTATAATCTTTTGTTCAACATTTTGTTTAATTAGCAGCATACAAAAAATAACAGGCTAATTAAACAGGGATTTAAATTCTATTAGAGAGAAGAATTTACAATATAAGAGTGCCCAAACACGTGGGAGGAACATAGCAGGTAAGCAAGGTAGACTAAATTATCTAACTCAATTGTTAAAGTTGTACTCGTAATAAATTGTTTACCTAATATTATAGTTTCTAATTTCTCTTGGCTTGCTGATACTCGATAAATTCCATCATCTCGTGCAAGCTAAAACTACTTAGGTTTTGCGCTGCGGTTAGTCCTGCTTTTTGAGCAACCAGTACTCCATATTTACAATCTTCAAAACCTTCAATGGAATGGGCATCTGGATCAATCGAAATAAGGACCTCACTTTTAAGCGCTGTTTCAATAAAACGCCAATCTATATCTAATCGTCGAGGGTGCGCATTTAATTCAATCACTACATTGTTGTCGACACATGCATCTACTATGACTTGGTGATTTACGGGGTAACCTTTCCGACTTAATAATAAACGTCCAGTAGGGTGCCCCAAGATGCTAGTATAAGGATTATTGATTGCATTTAACAAACGCATCATTGCCTTTTCCTCCGTCATCTTTAAATTAGAATGGATGGAAGCTATGACAATATCAAAATTGGCCAATATTTCATCGGAGTAATCTAAGCTGCCATCATTTAAAATATCGGATTCAATACTTTTAAATATCACAAAAGGAGCTAGCTTTTTATTTAAGATATCTATTTCCTTGTGCTGTGCTACGATACGATCGGCTTGTAAACCATTGGCATAAAATGCCGATTTAGAGTGATCACTGATAATTAAATATTCATACCCTTCATTTTTAGCTGCTACTGCCATCTGTTCTATAGTATGAATCCCGTCACTCCAAGTGCTATGAGAGTGAATAATTCCCTTGATATCAGACACTTGTATGGTCGCTGGCAATAATTTTGCTTTCGCTATATCTATTATCGAGGCTAGTTCACGCTGTGCCGCCGGTATAAAATGTACCCCAACTTGTTCAAAAATAGCTTGCTCAGTAGGGAATGAAATGACACTAAAATTGGGTAGGGTGCTCCATTTTTCTAAAAATTCAGGGGAACAGGCCAAGGTAAAGTCGGTCCAATAATAATTTTCAGGGGTAGCTAAATGCCATCTGATTTCAAAATTATCTTCTCCTTTGCAACTTATATAGCTGTCTTTATTTTCAAGTTTGAATGATTTTGTTTGCAACCAAGTAGTTAAATCTGATGCAGAAATGGTGGTGACCACATCTAAAAAATCTAAACTTTCTAATTGTCTTTTAAATGCACCTGAGATGGTATGTTTCGAATTTGTAAATTCATTCGTTAATGATTTTTGTAAACTTTCCACTAAGGCTTCTACTTCCTGATATAAATAACTTCCTTGATGTTGTAAATAAAAAGTGAGTGCCTCTTGAATATTTTGTTGCGACTTAGCACCGAATCCTTTGTAATTTATGAGTCTATTTTCTTCGCATGCATATAGTAACTCACCAACACTTTCAATCTCTAATTCTTTCCAAATGGTAATAATTTTTTTAGGCCCGAGCCCCTTAATTTTTATCATTTCCAAAATGCCTGGAGGTGTCTTTTGAATGTATTCGTCTAGTAAGGATAGTTTTTTAGTCTGAAGGATCTCAAGTATCTTTTTACCAATGGCTTCGCCAATACCTCTAATGGCAAACAGT
>CALPWK020000144.1 GCA_943327245.2 Comamonas sp. lk
ATCCAAATTCTGTGATAATCGTCCCCCCCTGGTGCTCCTTTAATACCTGTCCAATTTTTCCCACCATCTGTTGTTTTCCAAATTACAACATTGGCTGAGAATACTATATCTTCATTTGTTGGGTCACATTTTACTTCTGCAAAATCACTGCCTCTACCCCATAATCTTGAATCACTTGTTAATAGATACCAGCTTGCACCTGCATCATCGCTTCTATAAAGTCCTCCTTTTTTTTCTGAATCAACTGTTGCATACATTCTGTTGGAATTAGAAGGGGCAATTGTAAATCCAATTCTTCCTAATCCGTCTTCGCTAGTCGTAGGTAAACCAGCAGTAATTTGCTTCCAACTAGTTCCGCCGTCTATTGACTTATACAATCCACTTGCCTTACCATTCCATGAACCATTCTCCCATGGGCCTTGTCTTGCAGCCCAAATGGTAGCAAAAACAATTTGAGAATTATTTGGATCTATTTCAACTTGAACGGCTCCTGTATTTTCGTCTATATATAAAACTTGTTCTAGTGTTTTACCACCGTCTACACTTCTGTAGATACCTCTTTCTTTATTAGGTCCATAAGGGTGTCCTAATGCGGCTACAAAAATTCTGTCTGCATTCTTTTTATCAATACTGATGCCTCCAATTTGTTGTGCATCATGCAATCCTAAGTTGGCCCAAGTTTTACCGGCGTCGGTGGACTTATACAATCCATTACCAATAGACAAATCGGGCCTTTGAATTCCTTCCCCACTTCCTACGTATATAATATTCGGATTGGATGGCGCTACCGCAACATCACCTACAGAACCTGTATTTACACTATCAAAAATAGGATTCCAAGTATGCCCGTAGTCATTGGTTTTCCATACGCCACCATTATTAACGCCAATGTAAAACACATTAGGTTGAGAAGCAACGCCCGCCACACCAACTGTTCTTCCAGCTCTGTGTGGACCAATCATTCGGTATTTTAATCCATTTAATAATTTTTGATCTACCGATTGCGCAATGGTTGTTTGCACAATCATGGCTAAAATAATGATGATACTAATTTTTTTAAAATGATTATTCATTGTAGTTATATTTTATTTTTTTATTTCATCTGTATTAACTTCCCAGTCGTCGGTTCTAAATAAATTTAATGGCAATCCTTCTTTATTATATACATTTCCAATAGCGGTATTGCTAAAACTATAGCGCACTGCTATTGGGTTTTTAATATTCTTATTAGTAACTACAATAGTGTTGCCTATAATTCTTGCTTGCGCTGGTAAAAATATCTTATCGGCTCCTGCAATTTGAAATTGACTAATTTCCTTATCCTTACAAATTAATCCTCCTCCAATATTGTCAAATTGAATTGTCACTTTGTCTTTTTCTACACCAAATGATTTATACATAGGACCATTGGCTATAATTTGAGAAAATCCATACGTATTGTGTAGCGCTAGGTTGGACAGTCTCTCGGCAACTTCTATTTTACGGGTAGGGTGAATATTATTTGTATCTGGGACTAAATCGCTTAGTACGACCATTCCGGTATTAGCATGTAAAGCGGCTTTAGTTTGAGTTTCTCTTAATAAAGCTCCAATATTTTGATGTTCATAAGCAAAAGGGGCAATCTGCATAAAGTAAAACGGGAAATCCGTTTTCCATGCTATTCTCCATGCGTCTATCATACCTGTAAATAATTGCTCATAAGCATAATGCGAAGCTGTATTACTTTCTCCTTGATACCATACCACGCCAGCAATGGAATAATTAGTAAGTGGTGCAATCATGGCATTATAGGTAATGGCTGTTTTACTTGACCACCAAGGGAAATTCTGTAATGTTGATGCACCTTTTTTAATTATTGGATTTGCATTAATTACATATTCCGGGGTCCAAGTTTCTGCAGGTGTCCCACCCCAGTTTGAATTAATTAAACCAATTGGGCTGTTTAAATTTGCTTGTAAATTTTTTCCGAAAAAATAACCAATGGCACTAAAGTGTTTCATGTCTTCCGGATTACACACTACCCATTTTGCATCCATGTTTTCTTGCGGGTATTCCGACGTTGATTTAGGTACGTAAAAAAATCTAATTTTTGTATTCGTTGCATTTGGAGCTTCGTTTATAGTTTGTTGTAAACCTTGGTCACCGGACCATTCCATATTACTTTGTCCACTACACACCCAAACCTCTCCTACCATTACATCGTCTAATACAATCGTGTTTGCACCTGATATGTTTATGGTAAATGGACCACCTGCTTTTGGTGTTAAAATTTCCGTGCTCCATTTGGCACCATTGTCAGTTTCTGTCACATATTGTGTAGTGTCCCAGCTTGCTTTAATAGTGACTTTTTCGGCTGGCGAACCCCAGCCCCAAATTTTTACTTTTGTGTTTTGTTGTAATACCATATGAGAGCCAATGATATTGGGTAAACGGATATTACTAAATGCGTTAGCGTTAATTGTTAATATTAAAACCATAAAAATGGCTGTCTTAATAATTGAAGGATTTTTTTTAAGCATATTTAATTTTTAAAATTTTGAATTTATAAATTTTATTTATTCCACCAATAAGTGAATTTTAATACTACCGCTCTGTTTTTCACAAAGACAGGTCCTATATAGTAATTGTCGGTATACACTATGAACAAATCAGATGCTGGTTTGTATCTCCACTGAAACCTTGTGTTGAAGTTTATGTTTTTTGTTTGTTCATTGTATTGAAAGAAAGTAGTGAAGAATAATTTATTCGTCATAGTGACGTCCACTTTAGGACCCACTAATAAAAAATTATTATTGCCCCAAGGTTGCGGTAGTCCAATATGATTAAAAGTGCTCGATAAGTCAATATTTACAAATGGTTGAACACGGTATCCAACATTTGCAGTAACGCTAAATAAGGAACCGTCTGCATAATATCCTCCAACTCTACTTGACAAAGCATATGTAAATTTATGTTGCGGTGCAGAAATCAAGTCAAATCCAGTTGAACTCCATTGGTGTATGGTATGAGCTGCTAATGGTGTTTTGCCAATTCTAGTTGGATCGAACGGTGATAACAATTCTACATAGTCATTTTGTGCAACAGCGGCAATGGTAGTTTTGTTTCTAAAAGTGACTAAGTAGGTAAATAATTTTGTATTGTCTGTTTGACCTAGTGAAGTATTAAAATAAAAAGTAGAATTAAACTGTGGACCATGGCTTAATACTAATCCGCTATTTGGAAAAAACAATCTAGTTATACTTGGACTAATTTTTACATAATTGTTTCTTGGAACATAACCTACCTCCGCATTGTAATTGTTTCCAACTAATTCATGTTGCCAGGATACTATCCATTTTTTAGTACTGTATTGTAAATTAGCCGCATTCATCATATCATTACCATGTTTGTCTGGTGTTATAGATTTTATAAAAATTGTTTTACCCGACCAGGTATTATTTTTTGGCGCTAAATTAAATTCGAAACCAAAATTTCTATTAAAAGCATTTCCAATTTTTGTAGAGGAATAATCCAATGCTGTCTTATCAATGTAGAAAAATTCAACACTCGATTTTTTAAATAATTTTCTTTGAATAGCTAATACCGCAAAATTTTGAGCCATTGTAGAACTAGCATTGTCGGCACTTGTTTTCATATCCATCAAACCAATCCGCCAGTTTTTATCTAGTCTGCCACTCATTCTTGCACCAAAATCAATAGGAGTAGCTAATCCAATTCTTCTAGAGAAAAAAGGTCTTACGTTTTCAAAACCTAAATTGGAAAACAAGTCAGCGTTTTCTAAAAAGAATTGTCTTTTTTCCGGAAAGAATAATTCAAATCTACTCAGATTAGTTACTTGTCGGTCAACTTCTACTTGCGAAAAATCGGGATGAATTGTAAGGTCCAAATTTAATGAGGAATTCAAACTAATTTTTGCATCCATTCCAAATTCGGTATTGTAATTGGTTGGAAGATTCGTTTTAACGCCTGCATTATTTGCAAATTCTTTAGAAACGCTAGATTTTACATAAGGTATTAAGGAGAAATTATTTTGATGTTCTGGTAAAGGGGCATCCCATACTAAAGTACCTGTATAAGCCAAAGAGGCTGTTGGAAAATATCTTGGAACAGGAGCCCAGCTTGATTTTTCGGTAGTGATTAAGTCGTTTCTACTAAAATTAATACCCCATTCCATAATACCTGCCTTATATCGAATGGATTTAAAGGGAATGGCAGCCTCCCATACGTATTTGGTATTGTCATTCGTAATTTCTGAAGTCCATTTATTATCCCAATTCAAATCGACACTTCCGCCCTCAAACATAGTACCATCCCATTGTGCACCAGCGGAATTAGCGCCAAAGGCAAATCCATTCGTTAAGTCGCCATAAGTATCCATGAATAAAATGAAATTATCATTTTTTGTAAAATTCCAGTCCCGCTTTAAGGACTCTACCATATCCAAACCCGCCCCCACTTTATAACAAGTGGCAATAATGTATAAATTATTATCATCATAGGTCATTCTAACCTGTGTAGGAACTTTGGCTTTACTAGTATCCATTGGTTGTACCATCATAAAGCTTTCTGCTACTTCTGCCTTATTCCACACATTTTCGTGCATCATGCCGTCCACCTTTATGGCTTCGCTTGTTTTATGAATATGATATTTAAAACCAGCATTAATTTTTTGTGTTATTCCAGCAATAGTCAAGGACATAAAGCAAAGCGCAAGAGAGATTTTTTTAAGTTTCAACTTAGGAGTTTTTCAGGGTAAGCAATAGCAAAATTGGTATCGAAGTTTAAATTTAAAGTTTTTCAACCTAATTAAATTATTTATACCTTTATAATACACCAACGAAAAATCTAATGGCACAAAACAGAAGGTCTTTTTTAAGCATGGCTGCATTATCTGCAGGAGCAATGACATTTAGCAATCAAATTTTCGGCAAAAATGTAAATAGTACACATTTAGAAGTGGACTTACATAGTGCGATTGCTCGTTTACAACCAATGACAGACGGAGTTACACCTATCAGTGTAGAAGAGCGTAAGCAACGTATTGTTAAGGCACAGCAGTTAATGGACCAACATAAAATGGATGCTATCTTTTTAGAAGGCACTGTTTCTTGTACTTATTTTACAGGAATGCGTTGGGGTCAAAGTGAAAGAACTTTTGGTATTGTGATTCCTGCTAAGGGATCTATAACCTATATCTGTCCTAAGTTTGAAGAAGACAGGGCCATGGAATTAATCAATCCTGTGTTTGGAAGTGAAGTACGATGTTGGGAAGA
>CALPWK020000145.1 GCA_943327245.2 Comamonas sp. lk
TAATTGATAAAATGTCTCAACTCCTGTAGAAGCATCATGCGCTGTCCACTTTACCGCTAAATTTCGACCGTTGGATTGTGGGTTTTGATAATGTGCATCAAACATGGCTGGCCCCCAATTAGTCATTGCAATATTCTCAATAACATCTGCACTGTCTTTTACCTTGATAATTTCTTGTCTATTAGTTGTTGCCTTCCATTCCCCATTGAACCAATATTCCTGTTGAGTAGTATCCTTAAACTTTAATTCATAATAATCCAATACATCTCTTCCGGCATTCGTCACCCCCCAAGCTAAGCTATCATTAAATCCTATGATTACGGCTGGAGATCCTGGGAAACTAGCTCCATAAGTACTATGTGTAGGTGTTGTAATTTGTACCTCATACCAAAGTGATGGCAGATTTAATCCTAAATGTGGATCACTACATAAAATAGGTCTCCCTGATTTTGTTTTAGTTCCAGAAACCGCCCAGTTATTGCTTCCGTTATTTTTGTCAGGCGCTTCTGGACTCTCTGAAGTCTTAAAAGCTAAATTAGGATCTTGCTTATGTAAATAGGCAAGATCAGAACCTACCGGCTTTAAAGGAGTGATTGAAGGGATTGTATAAGCTGTTCCTTTTGGGATAATCGGATCCAATGAATCCTGCTGATTGGTAAATAATTTATCAAATAAATCATATCCTAAATAATCACGTGTATTGGTTAATTGTAAATCAGCTGCTGCAGAACGTCCTGTTAAATCGTAAGACATGAACATTAAAAACAAATATGTTTTTTTAGGCGTCCATGTTTCTGGCGCATAGTTCATTAATTTAAACTCAAATGGCAAATCCTCCGGAGACAATTGTTTAATATAAGCATTGACTCCAGCTGTGTAGGCATCCACCGTTGCTTTCATGACAGGATTAGTTGCATTGATAGAAGCTTCTGTTTTTTCTGCACCATATACCATTCCTAGACGTCTAAAAAAACGGTCAATACTTAATTTATCTGCACCGGCAATTTCACTCAATCGGCCAGAAGCTACACGCGTTTGAAAATCCATTTGCCATAATCTAAACTTAGCATGTAAATATCCTTGTACAAAATAGGCATCCTCGTCATGTTCTGCATAAATATGCGGAACCAAACGGTCGTCCATATAAACGTCTACATCCCCTTTCAATTCATTGGCTACTAAAGACGCATTAAAATCGGTATTGATTTTTTCAGCATTCTTCCAAAACCCATGTTGAGGTGATAAAAAATAACCAAGTCTTGGCGTTTTCGAAGTGCCTGACTTTAATTGAATATTTAATGTAAAAACCAGCCCTGCTGTAACAGCCGCTGATACTAAAAAAGGCATTAAGCGCATAGCAATAATTTAGACCACTAATTTAGCTATTATTTAGCAATAGCGGATCTAAAAAATTCCAAATGCTTTTGTAAAGGCAGATTGGGGTAAGATTGTATTAAACGCTCTGTTTTGTCAATACAAGACTGTGTAAATTTTTGATGTTCCGCCGATCCAGCAAAAAATGGTTTATGGTTTACAGCTAATTGTAATTCAGCTACTTGTTTCATAATAACTTGAGTCGTATCTTTCATATACGTCTCAACCAACTTCTCCCAAACATACCCAGATGCTGCATAATTTGGATGGACTAAGTCTTCGGAATAAAACCGATAATCTCTTAAGTCGTCTATCACATATTCATACGCTGGGAAATATTCCACCTGATTCATTGTTGCAATGACTTCATGCACCGCATGAATTAAAACTGCTTTACTGCGATTATTTTCCACCAAACCTTCTCTTAAATGTCGAACAGGGCTAATGGTAAATACGATATGTAATTCTGAATTAAATTCAAGCAAAGCATGAACTAAGTTAGAAAGTCGCTCTTTTAAATTATCCGGCTGCATTAAGGACTTTGTAAACCAACTAGCAGGTGCTTTATGATTATTGGCGACAACTTGACCATCACTTAATGGAGCTAATGCTGTCAATTGATATAACCAAGCAGAACCTAATGTAATAACTAAATGATTAGCCGTTTTTAAAAATAAATGAGCCTTATGTATTGAAGTATTTATTTTAGTTAAAGCGTCTTCTTGATGCACACTTGAAAATCGACTATGGTGGTTCCAACTATTCCAAACGTCATTCAGTTTGAATAAATCGTTGGCAGTATATTGTTTATTGTGGATACAATCAAATATAGACTGTTCCACACTCATAGGATTAAATAAAATTCCATGCGGGTTTTCCATCACTTCAAACAAATGCGCATTAAACTTAGCTCCTATATTTTCTGTAAAACAAGAACCAATTAACATTAATTTATCTTGGTATGCTATCGAATACTTGGAAGGCTTAGCGTCTAAAGTTAATTTGAATTTCATACTGCTTTAATTAACCTATTATTTAGTAGGAAACATTCTTTGTTTCATAGCTTCATATAAAACAATACCGGCAGCAACCGACACATTAAAAGAATCAAAATTAGTAGCCATTGGGATTTTGAAAAAATAGTCTGCCGCTTTAGCTAAATAAGGTTGTACTCCTCTACCCTCGTCACCCATTATAATACAACTAGGCATATTGAAATCTAATTCGTGTACATTTTTGTCAGCACGCATTTCACTTGTGAAAACTTGTATCCCATTTAAATGTAAATCATCTACTGCTTTTAATAAACTACTAACCCGTACAACATGTATATGTTCTAAAGCTCCGGCACTACTTTTAAAAGCTTCTTCATTTAAAGCTCCAACACCTTTGTCAGGAATAATTAAAGCCTGTGCACCGCAACAATGTATACTTCTACTAATAGCTCCAATATTTCTAACGTCTGTTACGCCGTCTAACATTATAAATAATGGCGTCTCTCCTTTTGCAACCACAAAATCAATTACTTGTTGTAGATCTAAATATTTCACATTGGAAATAAATGCTAACACCCCTTGGTGATTCGCCTTGGTCATCCCATTTAATTTCTCAATGGGTACTAATTGTATTGGGATAGTCTTATCTCTTGCAAATTGCTTAATCTCATTCAACCCTTCCCCTTGAGCGTTTTTCTGAATTAATATTTTTTCAATATTCGCACCTGACTCCAGGGATTCAATTAGGGGTTGACGACCTATGATAAATTTACGTTCCGTAGTGAAACTGGGACGAGGACTAAATCTTCTTGGCCCTGAAAATTTTCTTTCTGGTCTATCTGATCGCTCTGGTCGCTCCGATCGTTCTGGTCTATTATTTCTCTCCTGCATGGTTCAAAGTTATGGCATTCCATTTTAAGATAGCAGCAACCGATATGGAATCAGTAATTTTTCCTTCCATTACCCACTGAACAGCTTGTTTAAAAGGCATTTTTTGAATAGCTAACTCCTCGGTTTCTTCTGGTGATGCATACCCTGCAATTAAATCCCTCGCAACATACACAACAGCAAATTCATCAGAAACAGAATTAGATACATGCATCTTTAAAATCTCTGTCCAAGTTCCCGCTTCAAAACCCGTCTCCTCTTTTAATTCTCTTTTAGCTGAATCTAGCCAGTCGGTACCTTCAGGACAGCCTCCTTCTGGAATCTCCCAACTATATAAATCCAATGGGAATCTGTATTGCCCAACCAAATAAGTGTTGTCGGCTGCGTCAATAGCGATTACCCCAATGGCAATATTTTTAAAATGTACTTTGCCATAAATGCCTTCCGTTCCTGCTGGTGTAATTACTTTATACTCTGTTAAGTTGATCCAAGGATTATCATACTTTAATTCCCCACTCAATTTTTTCCAAGGATTTATTTCGTTTTCCATTTTAATAAAATTTAAAAATATTCCATTACGCAATAAAATCTACTACCCATCCCAAACAAACAAGCAAAACATTTTTCAACTTACATAAAAAACCCGCCGCTGTTTTACAGGGCGGGCTTTTTAAAATTAATCAACTATTTTAAACCAAAAGCTTTTTTCACTTTTGTTACATAATCTAATTTCTCCCAAGTAAATAATTCTACTTTCATAGTTTTTGATTTACCGTCTGGAGTAGTGAATGTTTTAGTTACTGTTTCGTTCTTGCGACCCATGTGACCGTAAGCAGCAGTCTCACTATACATTGGAGTTCTCAACTTTAAACGTTGCTCAATAAAGTAAGGACGTAGATCAAAAATAGATTCTACTAATTTACCTATTTGACCGTCTGTTAATTTAACTTTTGCAGTACCGTAAGTGTTCACGTTAATGGAAGTTGGTTTAGCCACCCCAATTGCGTAGGATACTTGTACTAATACTTCACTCGCTACACCTGCAGCTACTAAGTTTTTAGCAATGTGACGTGTTGCATAAGCAGCAGAACGGTCTACTTTACTTGGATCTTTTCCAGAGAAAGCACCACCACCGTGTGCACCTTTACCACCGTAAGTGTCCACAATAATTTTACGACCAGTCAAACCAGTGTCACCATGTGGTCCACCAATTACAAACTTGCCTGTTGGATTAATATGATACTTAATGTCTTTATTAAACAACTTGCCGTATTTCTTATATTTTGCTTTAACTCTTGGAATTAAAATTTCAACAATATCTTTTTTGATCTTCTCCAACATCTTGCCTTCTTTGTCAAAATCATCATGTTGAGTAGAAACTACAATCGCATCAATTCTTACTGGCTCGTTTTGGTCGTTGTACTCTAAGGTAACTTGAGATTTTGCGTCAGGACGTAAATATTTAATTGCTTTGTTCTCTCTTCTTAAAGCAGCTAATTCAATTAAAATTTTATGTGCTAAGTCCAAAGCCAATGGCATATAGTCTTCTGTTTCGTTACTTGCATAACCAAACATCATACCTTGATCACCAGCACCTTGCTCTTCTTTTTTCTTTCTGTCAACCCCTTGGTTAATGTCCGCAGATTGTTCGTGGATAGCGCTTAAAATTCCGCAGCTATTCGCCTCAAACATATATTCACTCTTAGTGTATCCAATCTTACGAATTACGCCACGTGCAATTTCTTGAACGTCTAAATACGCTTTAGATTTTACCTCACCTGCCAATATTACTTGACCTGTTGTTACTAATGTTTCACAAGCCACTTTTGACTGTGGGTCGAATGCTAAAAAGTTGTCAATTAAAGCGTCAGAAATCTGATCCGCTATCTTGTCTGGATGTCCTTCAGAAACACTCTCTGAAGTAAATAAA
>CALPWK020000146.1 GCA_943327245.2 Comamonas sp. lk
AAAGGTAATTTTAATTACATGATTAATATGGATATGGTAGGTCGTTATGATACCGCTCGAAAATTAACGGTGGGTGGTTATGGAACTTCTTCAAAGTGGGCAAGTTTATTAAGCAAGCATAAAAGTAAATTAATTACCCATTATGATAGTGCAGGTACCGGACCTAGTGACCATGCCAGTTTTTACAGAACTAATATGCCTGTTTTATTTTTATTTACTGGTAGTCACAATGATTATCATAAGGCCACCGACGACTGGGATAAAATTAATTATGTTGGGGAAGCTGCTATTATACGTTGGACTGAAGCCATTATTAAAAATGCGGATGCCATTGGTAAATTTGATTTTTTGAAAACGCGCGAGGTTTCAATGGGAATGAGTACTAAATTTACCGTTAGCTTGGGCGTCATGCCAGACTATGCATTTACGGGCACTGGCGTTAGAATTGAAGGGAGTAGCCAAGGCAAACTAGGTGAAAAGTTGGGCTTAAAAGCAGGGGATGTATTGTTGCAACTAGGAGAATATAAAATTATTGATGTAATGGGCTATATGGGGGTGCTTTCAAAGTTTAAAAAAGGGGATAATGCAATATTGATTATCAAAAGAAGCACAGAAGAGCTTAAATTTGATGTACAGTTTTAAAGTGCTCCTATTTTTTAATCTGATATATAAAAGAGGCTAAAATCTTAAATAGTAATAAGTGAGTAGTAAATTAATTTTAGATCAAGATGCCATTAATGAAAGTGACTTTGAGGGGTCACGTATTTTAGGCATTACTGCACCTATTAAAAATTACCAGTTTTGTCTTTTATTGAATCAATATATGGGCTTTGAATTTCGGTTTAATCCCGAACATGAAATTGCGCTAAAGCGTAAAAACAGAACATATTATTTTTCCATGTATGAAGGAATAGAACTTAGTACGAGTATCCAACATTTTGTTTATCATAACCAATTTGACGGGGAATACTTATTACCCGAGCTAAAGCATATGGACTTTATTTGGTGGATCCGTGGTGAATGGATTGAGGACGAAAAAGTAAACGATATTTTGTATACAGTCCGCAATATGAAAGGCGTTCAACTTGTTGCTGAATTAACACCAGAGCAAATTAAGAACAAAGGCCATTTGATTTTTGAATAGTTAGCTTACTATTTGAGGTGAATCTGGTAGCTCGTTTAGTTCTAAATTAATTTCTTTTTTAGGAGCCCATATCAATGCTAAACTAAAACAAATAAAAGTTGCAATTCTCAGCATAATTATGAACTTATATAGCATTCTAAAAAATTGCTGATTTTGTTTAGTAAATAAAAATGTCATCAAGATTTGTAGAACTGTATAATACACTATTAGGCAAACTAATGGTATTATAATTAGCAGTATTGGCCTATTTAATTTAACTGGGCTTGTTCGGTTCATAATAATACTTATATATTTCAAAGCCAAAACCATCCAAATGCAATTGCCTAAAATAAACATCCATGGGGGTCTTAGCCCTGAGTTTTTTTGAAATACTAAATCCATTATAGCAATAAAAATGAATAAAATTATCCACTGTCTTTTTTCTAGTTTATTATTTTTTAGAAACCCCCATTTAAATAATAAAATCAATAGACAGAAAATAGAAGTATAATCGAAAAATACTTCAAAAACATTACTCATCCAATTATTACTCAAAAACGGGAAGCTAAGTTGGAAAATAAAATCAAGCAGTAAGTAGTATAAAATCCAATAATAATTTTTATCTATTTTTTTGATTCTATACAATGCAATTCCTATTGGAACAATAGCACCAAGATCTACTAAATAAGACAATAAATCATTTCTCATTAACTTAAGTTGTTGGTGTTTTCTATAGTTGTTGATTATTGCAGATCGGAGGACATTTTACGCCATATTCCATAATAATATCTTCTCCTTTTCCATTTAAGGAATTAATAATATCATTCCCTTCTGCGTCTACTCCAATATGAATGATACAAACAGATTCGTCTTCATTCATCCCAAAATATGTTCTAAAACTTACGCAGTCAGCTTGGTTTAATATTTCTTTAATTGCAGCTGCGTCGAAAGTCTCACTATATGGCAACGCGCCTTTATATGCTGGTGCAGTAAGCGCATCTATATTTGCTCTATACCTGCTTGTTAATGCTTTGGCGTCTGCTAAACTTATTTGGTGTTTGTTCATACTTTTATTTTGATAAATATATTCTATAAAGCAATCAGGCTGTTCCGTAAATATACTGAATCGCGTTATTGTATTTATTTAGAACATACAACGAAATAATGGGTTACACAGCGCTACTTGTTTACGATGATTCTTTTTTGAGACGCTTTTTCACATATACCAAATGGTTCCATATACGCAATGCCAGCTGCTTTTAAAATTTCTTGTACTTCTAATAATGATGCTGGGTCTACTGCAATTAATAAACCTCCATTGGTTTGTGGGTCAGGTAAAATTAGCGAGGCTTCTTTTTCATCTACTCCTTCTCCTAGTTCAATTCCCTCATTACAAGAAGACCAGTTTCTTGCGGTTGCTCCTGGTATTGCTTTAAGTGCTATATAATTTCTTACTTGACTAATAATGGGGATTTTACTATAATTAATAACTGCTGTTAATTTACTTCCTTCCATCATTTCTGTTAAATGCCCTGCTAATCCAAAACCAGTAACATCGGTCATTGCATGCACTCCTTTTACTTTTCCTAATGCTTCACCAGCTTTATTAATAGTAGTTAATTGCTTTACTAATAATGCTAAATCTTCCTCGCTTAATAAAGCTCTTTTTTGTGAAGTAGCTAAAATGCCCACTCCTAATGGTTTGGTAATAATTAATAAGTCACCGGCTTGGGCGGTATCGTTTCTTTTTAAATTTTCAATGTCCACCATTCCGTTAACTACTAATCCAAAAATGGGATCCTGACTGTCAATGCTATGTCCACCTGCAATTACAATACCGGCTTCTGCACAGGTTTTGCGCGCACCTTCCATCACTTTTGCGGCAACACTTGCTGGCAAAGTTTCCAATGGCCACCCCAATACGGCTAATGCAAAAATGGGCTTTCCTCCCATGGCATAAACGTCACTAATGGCATTTGCAGAAGCAATTTGTCCAAAGGTAAATGGATCATCTACTATGGGCATGAAAAAATCTGTAGTACTTATCATTGCAGTTTTATCGTCTATCTGATATACTGCCGCGTCGTCTCTGCTATCATTTCCTACTAATAGTTTAGGAATATTTGAACCTACTGTTCCAGATGCTAATATCTCTGAAAGTACTGCTGGTGATATCTTACAGCCACATCCTCCGCCTTTACTATGTTGAGTTAATTTAATGTCCATTATAGAAATATTATTTTATTTATACTAAATTTTAAGTTGCTAATTTTTTAAATGTCCCATGTAATTTCGCCAAAATTATAAGTTTGTTCTATTCCCTGGTCAATTATTAATTGACCTTGTTTATTGACGCCCTTCACAATTCCTGAGAAACGCATATGCTTGCTTTTGAATTTTACTTCTTCCCCCAATTTATACAAATGACTATTATATACTGCTAACATTTTGTCTATATCACCTAATCTCCATTCATTCAGTCTTGTGCTTATGCATTTAGATAAATTATTGGTTAGTTGGAGCAGGTCTAAGCTTTTACCAGTTATTTGTTTAAGAGAAACTGGATTGGGTACTTCCTTTGAAAAGCTGGTTTGATTTACATTCACCCCAATTCCAATCACCGACCAGGTCCAGATATGACCTCTAAGCAGGTTTTCTATCAAAATACCCCCTGCCTTTCTGTCACGCCAATAAAGGTCATTGGGCCATTTAATGCTAGTTTCTCCCTCTGCCTTGCTGTTAAAAAAATCATATAATCCTAGTGAAATAGCCATTGAAAATCCAAATTGTTGTGTAGGATTAGCCTCGTCTAATGCAAAAACATAAGACAATAGCATGTTTTGACTAGTATCACTCTCCCAAAACTTGACTAATTGCCCCTTTCCTTTAGTTTGAAAATGGGCAAAATAGCAACTGCCAGATACCGCCAAACCTTGTTTGACTTGCTCCATGGCATAAATATTGGTACTATCTACTAAAGACAGTTCAATAATTGGCTCCCCTAATGTGATAATTGGTGTGGCAGGTAACAAAGAATTGCTATTTTTGTAAAGTTAGCGCAGATTGATATGTATTTACAATTTCTTTCAGCTAACAAGGCATTAACAAATTAAATATATAGAACTATTGGAACCTCTTTCCGCTTTAAAAGATCGTAAAAAATCTCCGACGCAAATTACACGCAGTGCTAAAATTTTCAAAACTATTATCAAGGCCATTCAAGATAAAAAGGGTGAGAACATCGTTAGCTTAGACCTAAGAAAATTACACGAAGCATCTGCTGATTTTTTTGTGATTTGTGAAGCAAATAATACCACGCAATTAAAAGCTATAGCTGACAATATAGACTTTGAAGTAAAATCACAGTGCGATGAATTACCTTATAAAAGTGAAGGTAAAACTGCATCACAGTGGTTATTAATTGACTACATCAATGTAGTCGTTCACGTTATGCATCCTGAATCTAGAACTTTTTATAAGTTAGAGGAAATGTGGAGCGACGCTGATATAAAAAATCACGATTTATAATTAAATAATAGTTTCCTTTAAAAAGGAATAATAGCATTTATAAAATGACACCAGAGAAAAATTCAAAGAAGAAAGGTCCATTAGGCGATGGACCAAAATTACCTAAGTTCAATATTTATTGGATCTATGGTTTAATAGCGCTTTCGTTGTTGTCTGCTCGTTTCTTTCAAGTAGCTCCAGACGTTGCTACCTTGTCTCACAATGAATTTGTGAAACTAATGACAAGTGGCGACATTGAGAAGTTTGTAAAAATCGAGAACAAAAAAGTGGTGCATTTTTACATTAAGCCAGATAGTATTCAAAAAGAATTTTACGTTAAAAAATTCAAACAAAAATTGTCTAAGGAAAAAGTAAAAGGCAATGCTTTATTTGAATATAAAATTGACGACTGGACTTCTTTTAACAGAGAAGTGGAAGACATTTATACGAAGAATGCGATTACCGAAATGCCAGATAGTTCTACCGACTCTGAAAGTGATTGGTTTGGTCCTATTGCTAATACCATTTTTTCATTGGTATTGATAGTGGTAG
>CALPWK020000147.1 GCA_943327245.2 Comamonas sp. lk
GTGTTGTTGCCCATGCCAGACAAGTCACTGCTAATTTTTGTCTTCAAACTATCAATGGTAGCAAGCACTCCAATAATGCAAAAAATACCAATAGTAATTCCAAAAAGAGATAAGAAAGTCCTTAGTTTATTGACTTTTAGCTCCTGAAGGGCCATTTTAAAACTATTCCAAAGTATGCCTAAGACTTTTATCATGTTGTAAATTTAAGCCAAACATGGATTCCATTCATAAAATTATGCAAACGGTTAATTACTTATCTAAATGCACAATTTGTTAAGGTATTTAGGAAACTTGCTTAAAATCATAAGACGAATTAAGTCTTGTGTTTAATTACTCCCTACTTTTGCAAAGAATTTAAAATTCAACGACTTATGACGTTTACACAAATGTTTACATCCTCTGTGGGGAAAAAATTGATCATGGGATTCACAGGTATCTTTTTAGTTTTATTCTTAGTAGTACATGCCGGACTAAATGCTTGCATTTGGGCCATGGATGGTGGTGTTATGTTTAACAGAGCTGGCCATTTTATGGGAAGCAATGTAGTACCTAGGATTCTAGAAGTAGGTTTATTCTTTTTTATATTCTTGCATATTATACAAGGATATATGTTAACCCTGCAAAATAGAAGCAAAAGAGCTATTGGATACGCAGTGAATTATACAAAAGGTAGTAAATGGTATAGCCGTAGTATGGCAGTATTAGGTACTATTCTTTTAATGTTCTTCGTCCTTCACTGGAAACACTTTTGGGTTCCTTCAAGAATCACAGGTGTAGAAGAAGTTACTTTACCAAATGGATTACAAGTACATAATTTATATGCAGTAATGCAGTCCACTTTCCAAGATATTTGGGTAGTTGTATTTTATGTAATTGCTTGTATGTCTTTGGGCTATCACTTAGCTCATGGATTCCAAAGTGCCTTCAAAACAATTGGAGTGCACAATAAAAGATACCATGCTATGATTAGCACCATTGGTTATGGCTTTGCCATATTAATACCATTGGCTTTCGCTATGATGCCTATTAGTTTTTATTTACATTGGGTAAACTAAAAATTAATTAAGTAAAAATTATTTCTAAACGATAGATAAAAGATTGAAATATGTTAGATTCTAAAATACCTGCTGGAAAACTAGAAGAAAAATGGGTCGACTACAAAGGACATTGTAAGCTAGTAAACCCTGCCAACAAAAGAAAAATGGAAGTTATTATTGTTGGTACTGGTTTAGCTGGTGCTTCTGCTGCTGCTGCAATGGGAGAACTAGGCTATAAAGTAAAAGCATTTTGTTTTCAAGATTCACCACGTCGTGCACATAGTATTGCTGCACAAGGTGGAATCAATGCCGCTAAGAACTATCAAAATGATGGGGATAGCGTTTTCAGATTATTCTACGACACTATCAAAGGTGGCGACTATAGAGCACGTGAAGCAAACGTTCATCGTTTAGCAGAAGTGAGTACTAATATTATTGACCAATGCGTTGCACAAGGAGTTCCTTTTGCACGCGAATACGGAGGATTATTAAGTAACCGTAGCTTTGGTGGTACGCAAGTACAAAGAACTTTTTATGCTGCAGGTCAAACTGGTCAGCAATTATTAATTGGTGCCTACCAAGCTTTAGAACGTCAGGTTGCATTAGGTAATGTTACCATGTACTCTCGTCATGAGATGTTGGATGTTGTAAAAATTGAAGGAAAAGCAAAAGGAATTATTGCTCGTAATTTAATTACAGGTGAATTAGAAAAACATTTTGGTCACGCAGTTTTATTATGTACTGGTGGATATGGTAACGTATTTTACTTGTCTACAAATGCAATGGGATCGAATGTAACAGCTGCATGGAAAGCACATAAGCAAGGTGCTTATTTTGCAAATCCTTGCTTTACTCAAATTCACCCAACTTGTATTCCGGTATCTGGTGATCATCAATCTAAATTGACTTTAATGTCAGAGTCTTTAAGAAATGATGGTCGTATTTGGGTACCAAAAACAAAAGGAGAAACACGCAAGGCAATTGATATACCTGAAGAAGAAAGAGATTATTATTTAGAGCGTCGCTACCCTGCTTTCGGAAATTTAGTGCCTCGTGACGTTGCGTCTCGAGCGGCAAAAGAAAGATGTGATGCAGGTTATGGCGTAGGAACTTCAAAGCAAGCAGTTTATTTAGACTACGCAGCAGCTATTGAAAGATATGGTAAAATTGAAGTGAGCAAACAAGGATTAAAAGATGTTGCTACTGATCAAATTATCGCAATGGGTAAACAAGTAGTGAAAGAAAAATATGGCAACTTGTTTGAAATGTATGCAAAAATTACCGGCGAAAATCCATACGAAGTTCCAATGCGTATTTATCCAGCAGTGCACTATACAATGGGTGGCTTATGGGTAGATTATGAATTACAAACAAATGTTCCAGGTTTATATGCATTAGGAGAAGCAAACTTTAGTGATCATGGTGCTAACCGTTTAGGTGCAAGTGCCTTAATGCAAGGTTTAGCTGACGGTTATTTCGTAGCTCCCTACACAGTGGGTAATAACTTAGCGGACGAGATTTACAATGCCGCTATTCCTACTACACACCCTGCATTCGAAGCGGCTGCAAAAGCAGTAGCAGATCGTATTGCTTCTTTGAAAAACATTAATGGTAAACAATCTGTTGAAAGTTTCCACAAGCGTTTAGGTAAAATTATCTGGGACAAATGTGGAATGGCTAGAAATAAAGAAGGACTATTACAAGCTATTGCAGAAGTGCAAGCATTAAGAAAAGAATTCTGGAGTGATGTTAGAGTGCCAGGAGAAATTAACGAATACAATCCTGAATTAGATAAAGCAAACCGTGTTGCGGACTTTATTGAATTAGGTGAATTAATGTGTATTGACGCATTGAATAGAGAAGAAAGTTGTGGTGGTCACTTTAGAGAAGAGTATCAAACTCCAGAAGGAGAAGCGTTGAGAGACGACGAAAACTTCATGTATGTTGCTGCTTGGGAAAATAAAAGTGAGCATGAATGGCAATTACACAAAGAGGAATTAAAATATGATGTAATTAAACCAAGTCAACGTAACTACAAATAATCAATTACTTCACAACTATTTATTTACTACTAGTATAACTAATAAAATATGGCACATAATAACTTAAATTTAAAACTGAAAGTTTGGCGTCAAAAAAATGCAAACACTACAGGTGCTTTTGTAAAATATGACGTGAATGATATTTCTGATGAAATGTCTTTCTTAGAGATGTTGGACGTTTTAAACGAAAAATTAATTGTAACAGGTGACGAACCTATTGCTTTTGACCATGATTGTAGAGAAGGTATCTGCGGTATGTGTTCCTTATACATTGACGGAAAACCACACGGTCCTTGGCAAGCAAATACAACATGTCAATTACACATGCGTGCATTCAAAGACGGAGATACTATTACCATTGAACCATGGAGATCTAATGCATTCCCTATTGTTAAGGATTTAACAGTAGACAGAGGTGCATTTGATAGAATCATACAAGCTGGTGGATATATTAGCGTAAATACAGGTAATGCTGTAGACGGTAATAGTTTACCAATTGAAAAAGCGAAAGCGGATGCATCCTTTGCAGCAGCTATGTGTATTGGTTGTGGTGCTTGTGTTGCTGCTTGTAAAAACAGCTCTGCTATGTTATTCTTAAGTGCCAAAGTTTCTCACTTAGCATTATTACCACAAGGAGCGCCAGAAAGAAAATCACGCGTTTTGAATATGGTTGCTCAAATGGATAAAGAAGGTTTCGGATCATGTACTAATACTGGTGCTTGTGAAGCAGCTTGTCCAAAAGAAATATCTATTGCAAATATTGCTCGTTTAAATAATGAGTATTTAGGAGCAAGCTTGACTGCTGAATAGTGGCTAACACTTTCTTTCAGTTCAAAAAATTTATCGTGCATCAGGAATATACCGCTATGAAGGTATGTACTGATGCATGTTTATTTGGTGCCTGGGTGGCAAGTGATGAACCAATCTCTACTGCAAATGGTATTTTAGATATCGGCACGGGTACAGGCTTATTAAGTTTAATGTTGGCGCAAGCGACAGAAATTTCCAATACTAATAATGCTACAAATACAGATCCGACAAATATAACGGCTATTGAAATTGAAGTAGCAGCTGCTAAAGAAGCAGCTAGTAATTTTGCATTAAGCCCTTGGAATTCCAGAATGAATTTAATAAATAGTTCCATACAAGAATATAGTGCAACCGCCGGCGATACTAATGAACAGAGATTTGATTGTATTATATCCAATCCCCCATTTTACGAAGGGGATTTAAAATCACCTGACGAGAAGAAAAATTTAGCGGCGCATAGTTCCGGATTGCCATGGAATGAGCTAGTAGAAAATGTATTCAATTTATTAAAAGATGGTGGTGCGTATTATGTTTTAATTCCGGCATTACGTTCCTTTACTATGCAGAAATTGTGTGATCAAAATGGACTACAATTAGTGGAAGAGGTTTTGGTACACAATAACGCTAAGGGATTGCCTATACGAGCAATGCAAAAATTTATCAAACCTACGTTAGCACAAAAAGCACAAGAGTCCGTTGTTGTTAAGCGCTCAAAGATTTTCATAAAAGATGCCAACAATAAATACGAATCCCTTTTTACCGAATTATTACAGGGGTATTATTTGCATTTGTAACAAATAAACAATTGCAAGCAGCTATTTCTTTCTAATTGATATAGTGTCTATTTTCGCACTCTTTGTAATATCTTTTTGCAAACTATCAATTGAGGCAATAATGAATTTCACCTGTGCATGTGGCAAGTTACTTTCATCAATAAGTTTTTTTACGTTTTCTAAATTCTTCCAATGAAACCCAATTTGCGCTTCCGTAAATTTTATTGTTATGTATTTATCTGCAGCAAAAGACAACAAGCCGATAACAGCTAATATTAAAAATACTTTTTTCATACTTATTTATTTAAAACAAATTTTATAAATTTATCCATGCTGAGCCATTATACACCTGAAGGGCACCCGATCCAGCACAATCACTGCACCACAATACTAATCCAGCAACAGGAGATACTATTGCATTTTTTTGGCTGGCAGTTAATCTAGGAGGTAAAAAACCTTTCGATGTTGAATTAATATCTAAGGCAGCAGAAATAGTAGAGGTCGAAGTTCCAA
>CALPWK020000148.1 GCA_943327245.2 Comamonas sp. lk
ATAGCTGTTCTTATAAAATCATTATAATGCAAGTAAGGGTTTACATTTTCACTTTCGTTCAAAAGTTTTAATGCTTGATCATATTGCTTATCTCTAAAATAATACCTAGCTATTAACCCCTTTATTGGCAAAGTGGATGTAGATAAATTGGGAATAGACGGGAAGGCATCTTTTACATCGTCTAATGGCATTTTAGGATCCGCATCTATTTCTCCCATCACATATTTCTGCACTTTTAAGGATTGATACGTTTGGTAATTAATATAAACAGATGCCCCGATTACAATTATCCCCACTATAAAGTAGATGTACGCGATCTTGGGTTTAACGCTGTCTGTTAATTTACTTCTCTTGTCAATAAATGCAGCAGGCATAAAAACCAAAGCAGCACTCATTGCCAACATGGTTTGCATGGATGTTCGCTCTGCCGGGAAATTTAAAAAAGCATCTACAAAATAACAACTGATTGCCATAAAGGAAATGGTAGCCATTAAAGTATATTCCTTAAATGATTTATCTCGCCAAATTTTGATTGTAAATAACAACATGAATAAAAACAGGGCAACAAAGCTCAAACCGCCAATAACACCCAAGTCGGCAAACATTTCAAAAAAATCATTATGCGAATGGTAGGGAACAAATAAGTCATTGGTATATTCTTTCTCATAAGGTATCGAAGCCAACTTCCAGTTACCATATCCAGCACCAAGTATCGGATGCTTTATTGCATAGTCAATCGCACCCTTCCAAAGATGTATCCTGCTATTTTGTTCGCTAGCCACCGTAATATCACCTACCCGCTTTGCTACCGTTCCATATCCTCCCTGAAAACCTTGTAAGTCCACTGCGTTTTTTAGAACAAAATTCGCCGAAAAATAGGCTAGTATTATTGGGAATATAAAATAAGCAATTTGTAAAAATATCTTTTTGGGTGATCGTTTATTTACAAAATAAATTGTTGTTACTATAAATAAAAGAGAAATAATTCCTAATCCAACAAATGTAGATCTCGTATTAAGAATAAACAAAGCAAAAATTCCGAAAAATAAGGCAAGCAACCCAAATGCTTTACCAATAAATTTTTGATTTAAAATATAATACAGCGCAAACGGAAACTTAATCAATAAGCTGGCTGCCATTACATTCTTATTGCCATTATTACCCGTCAAACTAATGATATTTTGATCTAGCGACAAGGTCTCTAAATTATTATTAAAGCCCATGATCACATAAAACGCATCATACAACAAAACCAAACTCACTATCAATGCAATTGCATTAAATACAAAACGCATATCCTGCTTATAGTAGAGAATTGATAAATTGAGGAAAATTAGATAGGTCGTCACTAGCCTAGCCAAAGTAACCAAGGTTTCTGTTGCATTAATTGCATAAAAATAGGAGCCGAAAGCCCAGAGTACCAAAACCGAAAACAGAATCGTGAACTTGTATTGAAAAATAGCCGCAATTGGTTCCTTAAATCGACCCCTATTTAGATAAATATAAATAAGTACACAAACATCAAGGATACTGCTATAAAGCCATTGCGCACCCATTACATCAGCGCCTCCCATGTCAGGAACAAAATGTACCAATAAATAGAATGCCGTAAACAGGATTCCTCCCCAGCCTAATTGCTTATCATTTGCCATAGGTAACTTCAATATTTAATTAAAGATACTTATTATAGTCAAAAATCTATGTATAGGTAGTGCCCTATACTCAATAACAGGAGTTAGTGTAGCAAATCAACTATTTGACTACAATGCCATCAACTAATACTACATCACTTAAAAAACCATTACAAAATCCCTTTACCACGACGACATCTCCCTTTTTCAATGTCTCCTTGTTTTTGAAAGTGACAAAGACATTCGAAAATGCCCCTTCTGTACCAAGTGTAACAGTCGTTTTTCCTTCCTGATTTACCCCAGTTTCAATCACAACCCCTGAAACTTGTATTACCTTATTCAAATAGGTTGCATTGGCAAGGGTTTCGTTACTTGTAAAATTAGCAGTCAAAGAATCCGCAGTAATTAAGATGGCAACTTGATCACTTACTTGTCTTTTATTATGTACCGCATAAACAAAAACGTAATAATAAATACCAACTGCTAGTAGGATACCAATAATAAATAAGGAAAGTATAATTTTCTTAAACATAGCTTACCATTTGTTAGTGACTAAATTCTTTTTTTTCTTAAGCGTAAATGCACGTGTTAGGTTAAATCCAAATCTCAGCTCTCCTTTACCCCACGAACCTAATGTCTCATTAATAAAAGTTCGTTCAGTCATACCCGTTGAATTTGTAACATGCAACTGAAATACATGGCCACCAGTTTCAATATCTAATCCAACTGTAAGTGGATCATAATATCCATCCATTTTGTCTATTCGGTAAAAATATTCTGTAGTAAAATTAACCCGCTTAGAGATCCGCTGCCTAAAACCAACCCCAAGCGATTTGAAATCATTGGAGATCGCCGAATTTGACACGATATTATAGTGTATAAGTGTAGGGGTGAATTGAAGTGACAAGTAATCATTCAACTTGCTAGCAATTAAAATTTGGTGTGCATAGGAATATCTGTCAGAAGTATATGGAATATACTCAGCCGTAGGATCATCCTTCAATGATTTGTATATAATAGTAGCTGCATAACTTACAGAAAATGGTATATTCTTAAGTCCAGTTTGTTGTTGAATGATTTTATATTTAAAAAAGGCGTCGTATTGCTTTAGATAAGTACTGCGGCCTATTCCAACCATTAGCCTTTTACTCACCCCGTAATCTAACCCTATCCTCATTGAAGCTTGGTCTAAACCAAACAAATCATAACTCCCTTGACTCATAGGCCCAAAACGATGCAGTATTTTAAGATCTAATACCCCAACTCCTACATTTTCTATGGATTGCCCATTTACAATTCGACTTGATTTAAAGGTCGCTGTAGTTATATCTTTTACTTTGATATCATCCTTTTCTTTGAACAAGTCAACTTCCTGGGCAGACAAACGAACGCTACTCAATGCAAGGACTATTAAAAAAGATACTATTTTACGCTTATTCATCATGATTTAAATTAGTATTTACAATTTACTTTGAGGCTTGCTTCGCTTGCTATTTTACCTCCGATATAGGACCCATTGATCCCAAAACTTTTCACATCTACTTTAAATTCACCTTTTAAAGTGGGTGTTCCATTTTGAATCACCATAATACCTTTTGTGTTAGTCTTATTCCCTACTCCATGTATAGTCAGTGTCCCTTCCACATTCACCGCATACTGGCCATCTTTACTAAAATTAACGTCCTTAATATTTGTTATAAAACCTTTAAAATCAGCTTTTGGAAACTTAGTAGATTCCATATAATTTTCATTAAAATGATCCTCCATCAATTGATTTTCAAATTTGAATCCCTTGACAAGTACTCCAAAAATAATTTGACCCGTAGATTCAACAAACTTAGAATCCACTTGATTGTTTACCGCTTCAATTTTAACTGCTTCTCCCGTTGCATTAAAATAAATTTGTCCCGTTTTTGTAGCGTATACTTTTTGCGCGCTTAATTGAAAAACACTAGTTACAACTAGTAAAAAGGATAAGATAACTTTATTCATAGTTTTAAATTTTTAATTATTGATTGCCCCCTTACGAACCCAGGCCTGAATTTGATTGATTGAACAACTTGCAAGTTTAGCACTATTCTTTGGCATTGGAGAAGCTTTACCATTTTGTAAAATTGAATTCACCAAACTACCATTAGTAATGTATGGCTTAATGCTTGTGTAAGAACTTAATACGATACCAGCGCCTAAAGTAGAAGCAGTTGTAGCACCATGACAACTATTACACTGCGCATTTACAATCGACACCACCTGAGTTGCGTAAGTAACATTAATCGTGTCACAAACTACAGAACCTATGGTAGGATATACAATATTCGCTTTGTCATAATAGCATCCGGTTAAGAAATTACTTGAAAAAATAATCACAACTAGTAGGACAAAATTTTTTAAATTAAATATTTTCATTTTTGTTTAATTATTTAACGCGCCTTGATTTACCCAAGCGCTTATTTTATTGATATCACATGCACTTAACTTAACTGTACTAGAAGGCATTGCAATATAACCAGCTAAGTGATTTAACGAACCACTTAACCTACTAGCAATCACTTTAGTCCCAGCATAAGTTGTCAAATTAATATTTCCAGATGGGGATGTTGCATTATGACAACCTGTACATGATATTTGCAAAATTGGGGAAACATTTGTCACAAAAGACATTTTTAAGGTATCGCAATTAGTGACGGAGCTTGTGTTACAGGAATTATTTTTTGCCCCTTGTCTTATCCACTTTGCAACTAAATCAATTTGAGTTTGCGAAAATGGCGCTACAGGTAGCCTAGGCATCCTGTTTCCCGGATCACTGTCAATTAATGATTTATATAACTTACTATTCGTAGGTGAGCCAGCACTTACATATCTCATGATATTAGCATAGTCAGTTAACACCACCCCTTCGGCCTTTGTGATATTATCATGACATTTAGCCATAGCGCAACTAGATAATATAAGTGGGTACAATTGGGATGCAAAATAAACGGTGTCTACACTACAAGCGTTAACAACGGTAACTGGATCAACGGGTGTGACTGGAGGAACAACTGGAGGCGTTGTTGTTGTATCCCTTATGGCGGCGTACATAGGGTTCACTTTGGCTACTTCATGCTCGCAGGACCAAATACTCACAAGGACCAACATTAAAAAAGAAAGGCCCTTTAAAGTAGTTTTCATTGTTATGATTTTAGACAATCACAATTTACAAATTAAATGACATTTATTTTCCGAACCAAGCTACTAGCGCTATGACACAGGTCATAAGAAAGGGAAAAAACCAATGTTACAGCTAGATAAAGGGAACATTAACTAATTGTTAAGGATTAAGAAACTAGCAATTTATTAGTCGGCCAACCGGACCTCGCCCAAAAAATGAATTAAGTCAGA
>CALPWK020000149.1 GCA_943327245.2 Comamonas sp. lk
AATAATTGTCCGCAGCTGTCATACGAATTCTTAGCTCTCTGCTCGCATTCGCTGTATCTTTAGTAGCATGATTATATTGTCAAATCATATTAAATGTAGGTTTGGCTGGCTCAACTTCCTTACTTACTAGTTACGCTTTGCTCGAAAGTTCGCTGCAGAATTGTATGACTGCTGCTTATCTACTATCATTTGGTAAAAGATAGCAATGAAGCATAAGATGGTTCATGAATAGCTTTTACCAAAGAGAGCGAAGAATTAGTATGACAGCTGCGGGAAAATAGCTGAAAGATTCATACTATCTTTGCGACCATAAAACAATCCCATGTCTAAAGAATACATTCAAATAGCTTTCAATTTTAATAATCAAGATCAATTTGAAATGTTGGTGGCAGAAATGGCGAATTTAGGATTTGATGGGTTTAATGAGGAAGAAGCAGCATCTGGCATTAATGATGGAGTGGAACTTACTAATGAACTAGGCAAGGGGGCAGGACATTGTAAAACCTTCATATTAAACACAGCTTATCTTGAATATAATATTGAAAATGAATTAAATATTATATTTAATAAAATAGGCTTAAGTTATTCAAAATCAATTATTAAAGAACAAAATTGGAATGCAGTTTGGGAGTCAAATTTTGAACCTGTTAGGGTAGATGATTTTGTGGGGATTCGTGCAAATTTTCACCCTCACTTTGAACCTGCGGTCCAATATGAAATTAATATTACCCCTAAAATGAGTTTTGGAACAGGTCATCATGCAACTACCTATACAGTAATGCAATTAATGGAAGGCATCAATTTTAAAGGCAAAACGGTATATGATTTTGGAACAGGTACAGGAATTTTAGCCATACTCGCTGAAAAATTGGGAGCATTAAAAGTGCTTGCAGTGGACAATGATGACTGGTGTATTGAGAATGCCAATGAGAATATTGGTAACAACGATAGTAAAGTAATTACGATTCAAAAAGTAGCGTCAGCTATCCAACCTGAACAGTTTGAGATTGTCATTGCCAATGTAAATAGACACATTATTGAGGCTAATATGGTAGAATTAACTGCAGTTGCTGCTGCAGCGTCCACTTTAATACTTAGTGGTTTACTTATTGAGGATCAAGAGGATATGATTAAGTTGGCGGCAAACAATGGGTTTATTTTCGTAAAAGCCAAACCATTAAATGGATGGGTAAGTATCCAATTTGATAAAGGGTAGAAAGTCTAGGGGAAGGTCCAAATGCGCCCATTTACCTTTTTTGGTTGTATATTTGCCAACCCCAAGTTTATTAATATGATTGAAATTGTGCTTGTTATTCTTGCTTATTTATTAGGATCAATACCTACTTCAGTTTGGATTAGTAAGTCAATTTTCGACATTGATATAAGAAACTATGGTAGTGGAAATGCAGGCGCAACTAATACTTATCGAGTATTGGGCTCAAAATGGGGAACCATTGTAATGATAGTGGATGTGACTAAGGGAGTTATTGCAACTTCATTATGGGTTCTTATTCCTTTTTATTTTACGGACGAATTAGCAAGAACCAATTTTATGATTGCCTTAGGCTTATTTGCTGTGTTAGGTCATATTTTTCCAATTTGGGCTAATTTTAAAGGAGGGAAGGGTGTCGCAACACTTTTGGGAATGGCGCTAGCTATCCAACCAGCAGTCGCATTTTCTTGCATCATCGTTTTTCTTATCACGCTATTTCTAACTCGATTTGTTTCTTTAAGTTCCATGATCGCAGGAGTTGCATTCATGATCCTCATATTGTTCATTTACCATGAGAAGGAGACTTCTTATAGAATTTTTGCTATTGTTGTAGCATTAATGGTCATCATGACCCATCAAAAAAATATTAGCCGTCTTCTAAAGGGTACCGAAAACAAAGTTCCCATTTTTAAAAACAGAGACCGCATTGAGAAAAAGTAATTTATTGATAATCAATCGATTGCAAGTTTTGTTTTACAATTATATCTATAACTGTATTTAAACTGCTACAATTTTCGTAACTTCGCCCTCCTTTAAATCCTATTGTGTATGTCTAGTAATTTGAATATTTTAGAGAAGTTGCAGTTGAAGGAAGAAAAAAACTTACTAATACAGGGTTTACCCTCTTCGGTAGAGAAGCAATTTGCAAAATTGTCTTATAATAAGAACCTGACTCCCTTGTTAAAATCAAGAAAAGTTGATTTTGCGCTTATTTTCGCGATTAATCAATTCCAATTGAATAATATATTAAAGGAGGTTTTTTCAGCATTACATCCAGAATGCAAATTGTGGATTGCTTACCCAAAGACTACTTCTAAGATTGTTTCAGATTTAAATCGTGATGCAAGTTGGGAAGTACTTTCTGATAATGAATACGAGGCTATTCGACAAGTTACTTTAGATCATGTTTGGACTGCAATGCGCTTTAAGAAATTTGATCAAATCCCAAATAAGGACAGGTCCTTTGCAGAATTCAAAGTTTCCAATATTAAAGTAGACGATTTTGAAAAACGTTTAATTGCGCTTCCTATTGAACTAGATAAATTGTTCTCTCATAATGAAGAAGCAAGAGAATTTTTTACTTCATTGACCATTATTAATCAGAAGGAATATCTAAGTTGGATTCAAGGAGCTAAAAAAGAGGAAACCAAACTTAAAAGGTTAGAAGCAACCATGGAGAAATTAATGGCGGGTAAGAATAACCCTTCTGAGAAATAGTCCTTTAGTACAAAAAAATGGACAACTATCAAGCAGTCTATTAAAGTATATAAAAAAAGAGTCTTCAATTGAAGACTCTTTTTTTATATAAGAATTTTTATTTAACGATTACAATACCATTTTTTATTTTATAATAACTGTGCCAATGATCTGGGTCAGTTCTCGCTCCACATCCTTTAGGTGTTTATGTATCTGCAAAAGTAAAATTTGATCATCAGACTTTGCGTGTTCCATATCGGCTTGATTAAGGTCAATCATCTTTTTAATCTTACGAAGTTTGTAATATAAAAGGCTCATTTCAACATCACCATGGAAAGTTTTAACTACTATTTTCTTAGATATATTCAATTTCTCATTCCATCTTAAGCTAATCTCATGTTCCGGCTCAAATAGCGTAACAACCCAGTTACGCACTCGCTCGTCCTCATGGTATTGCATCGTTTTGCTATTGGGCATTTTGCCTTCATTATACCATTGCTTATAAGATTCCATTAAAAAAATCATATCTGAATTTTCAAGAGGGAAAGAACCTATTTCCTCCCAAATCCATGCTGCTGTTGTTTTTTGATCATTCCATTTCTCAGTGCCGTGCTCAATTAACATTTTCATTAATTGCTTCTCAAACTTTAAATCCTTGTCTGTAAAAATATCATTATTGTCAACTTCTTGTTGCTCAGGACTAAAGCTTGGCATTAAAATAGCCGCTTCGTCATATGACATTTTCTTCTCTTCCTTTACAATTTTGTCACGTTTAAATTTATTGACTAGTTGAGTTAACCCAGTTTCGTCAATATGTAAAAGGGAGGAGCACTTTAATATGTATTCTTGCAGCTTGGTAAAATCTTCAGGCTTATTAATCTTGCTTAAAGTTTCCGCAATTTGATTCACTAAAATATTCTTCTTATTCAAATCTCCGTCCACTTCTTTCAACTGAACTTCTAGTTGGAACAGGATGAAATCTTTTTTTGCAGTTTGAACGAAAGTTCTAAATGCGTCAGGTCCAACTTTGTTTACATAACTATCTGGATCTTCTTTGTCTGGGATTAAAACTAACTGCACATTTAAACCTTCTTCCAAGGCCATATCCAAACCTCTTAAAGCAGCTTTAATACCAGCGGCATCTCCGTCATAAATAATGGTAAGGTTTTGGGTATATTTCTTAATCAACCTTAATTGATCAATGGTTAAAGAAGTCCCACCACTAGCCACCACATTTTCAATACCTGCTTGATGTAAACTTACGACGTCGGTATAGCCTTCTACCAATAAACATTCATTGGCTTTGTCAATAGCGGTCCTTGCAAAATAGGAACCATATAATATTCTACTTTTTATGTAGATATCATTTTCTGGCGTATTAATATACTTTGGAGACTTATCGTTTTTAGCGATTTGCCTAGCTCCAAATCCAATAATTTTCCCAGTAGTATTATGAATAGGGAATACAATACGATCGCGATAATTATCCTGCCATTCGCCATTGCGCTCTACCACCAATCCAGTTTTCGCAAATAACTCAGGATTGAATTGATTTTTTATTAAAGCTTTCGCTAATAAATCTCTATCGGAAGGACTATATCCAATTTTAAATTTTTCAACTATAGGGCGAAGAAAACCGCGATGCTGCATATAGGATTGAGCAATAGAAGCACCTGCATCGGTATCCCAATATTGCTTCGTAAACCATTCCATAGCAAAACTATTAATGGCATATAAACTATCGGCAGTTTGCTGTGCAATTTTTTGAGCTGGACTAGATTCGGTTTCTTCAATTTCTATATTATATCTAGCTGCCAACCATCTTAGGGCTTCTACATAACTATATTTCTCGTGCTCCATCAAAAAAGTGATGGTATTACCGCTCTTACCGCAACCGAAACATTTATAGATTTCCTTTGCAGGAGATACGGTGAATGAAGGGCTCTTTTCATTGTGGAATGGGCAATTCCCTAGGAAATTGGTCCCTCGTTTCTTCAATTTCACAAATTCGCCCACCACATCGATTATGTCAATGCGACTGGTAATTTGTTGTATGGTTTGAGAAGTAATCATGAAATGAAGGCGAAAATAACTAATCTTATGCTAATCTTGGGTATTAAACTCCATATCGTCACTATCAAGCAATTCTCGCTCAATTTCTTCCATTTGAACTATGTCCCATGCCT
>CALPWK020000150.1 GCA_943327245.2 Comamonas sp. lk
GCAATTCCAATACCCCTTCCCTCTTGTCCTTTTAAATAAATAACATACCCATGTCCAATTTCTGCTATTTTAGATAATGCAGTGTGTATTTGATTTTGACAATCACATCTTTGACTTCCAAAAATATCCCCGGTTAAGCATTCACTATGAATACGAACAAACGGCTTTTTAGCCACATTTGTCTCATTTAAAACAACTACATGCTCCAAACTTGTTAGTTTATTTCGGAAAGCCTTAATTACAAAATTACCAAACTGTGTAGGCAATGTTGCAGTTGAAACAAGTTCTATATGATTTTCTGTCGCGTTTCGATAATCTATAATTTGTTGAATCGTAATAATAGAAAGTGCATGTTTCTTAGCAAAATCAGATAAGCCTTCTCGTCTCATCATATCACCATCCAAATTCATTATCTCACAAATAATTGCTGCTGGCTCATGGCCTGTCAATAAACACAAATCAACAGCAGCTTCTGTATGGCCAGATCTTATTAAAACCCCGTTGTCTTTGGCAACAATGGGAAATAAATGCCCCGGTTTTATAAAGTCTGAAGCTTGACTTTGTTTGGAAGCAATATGTTTAGCTGTAATTGCTCTTTCTTTTGCAGATATCCCAGTACTAATGCCCCATTGATGTGTAGCGTCTACGGAATCATAAAAAGCAGTATGAAAATTGTCTTTATGATTGGAATTCATTGGACGTAGATCCAATCTATTAGCAGTACTTTTATCTATGGCTATACAAACCAAACCTCTTGCTTCAACCGCACAAAAATTTAATTTTTCTTGTGTAGCCATGTCAGCTGGAAAAATTACATCCCCTTCATTTTCTCTACTTTCATCATCTACTACTACAATTGGATTCCCTTTCTTAAAAGACGCTAACGCTTCCTCAATTTTATTAAACATGCTTAACATCTCTTTTTATTAATAATTTTTCTGTGTATTTAGCTAAAATATCGAACTCGATATTTACAGCATCTCCTACTAACAAAGACCCAATATTAGTTTTAGTTAATGTTACGGGAATGATACATAATTCAATGTGATTACCATTAACTTCATTAATGGTTAAACTAACTCCATTAATAGCTATAGAACCTTTGTAAACAACATATTTTTCAAAAACACTTGGTACTGCTATTTCTAAATACCAAGCATTTTCACCTTTTTCGATAGCTGAAACAATTGCATTAGCATCAACATGTCCCAATACATAATGCCCACCTAAATAACCAGTTGGTTGCATTGGTAATTCAATATTTATAGCAGTGCCCGTTTTATAATTTTTAATAATAGTCTTATCGATACTTTCTAGAGAAACAAAGAAATGCAATAGATTGTCGTTTATCTTTGTTACAGACAAGCAGGCACCGTCAATTGCAACGCTATCACCAAGCTTTACCTTTACAGCCACTTCGCCAGAATCAACGATTAATTCCCATCCAGTTGCTCCAGAATGAATAGTGTTTATTTTTGCAGATCCAACAATTCCTGTAAACATATGCTTGTAAGTAAGTAATTTTGAAATGCAAAGTTAAATTATAAATGACTCAAGAAGACTATTTACACAAAGCATTTCTACTTTCGACAAAAGCTAATATTAATGATATTAGACCAAATCCTTATGTGGGAGCAATAATTGTAAATGAAAATAACAATATTATAGGCGAAGGGTTCCACAAAATTTTGGGCGGACCTCATGCAGAGGTTATTGCCATTAAAGATGCGCTTTTAAAACAAAGCAACTTGTCAAAATGTACCTTGTATGTTACTTTAGAACCATGCTCCCATTTTGGCAAAACACCTCCTTGTACCAACCTCATTTTAGCGCATAATATCAAAAAAGTGGTTATTGGATCCTTAGACCCTAATCCAAAAGTTTCAGGAGCGGCTATACTTAGAGAAAAGGGAGTAGAAGTTGTAGAATTATTCCAATCTGAAATTCAAGAGCTCAATAAATGTTTCATTCTAAATCAAATGGCAAGAAGGCCATTCTTTCAATTAAAAGTAGCAGCCACTCTAAATGGGAAAATAGCAGACCGCAATGGCAATAGCAAATGGCTTAGCAATTCCCTAAGCAGGCAATATGTTCATGAGCAACTAAGACATAATGTTGATGGAATTTTAACAACTGCAAAAACTGTTATAAAAGATAATGCTAAATTAAATATTAGACATGCAAATGAAGCCGACAAAGAGCTAAGCGTAGTAGTAATTGATCCAAGATTAGATTTGTTAAAGCCCGAAAATAAAGATTTAGAAATATTTTATCCACGCGTTCAATCAAAAATTTATTTAGTAACCCCTTTAGTAAATTCAATTACGAATCCTGAATTGCAAAATTACCCTATTGAAATTTTAAAAATGCCTTTCAATAATGGCAAGGTTGACATTAGTCAATTAAGCCAAATACTCCTTGAAATTGGATTTTATCAAATTCTAATTGAAGCTGGAGGAAAATTAAATAGTAGTTTTTTAGAGGCTGATTGTGTTGATGAGTTATATTTATTTATAACTCCCAAAATAATTAATGACAACAAAGCGATTGGTATATTTGAAAATGAAGAAAATCAGACCTTAGAAGAAGGAAAAAAAATGAAATTAAAGCAAGTAATACAATTAGAGGAAGATGTACTTATGATTTATAAAAAATTAAATTAGATCTAAATTATAGTGCACCCCAATATTGTTTGGTTGAGAATAAGCATCTTCTAAAAGTAGAATGCCTAATTCAAGTATTATTTCGTTTTCCCAAGACAATAATGAATATTCCTCTTTACTATTCATTTCAACACTTAAGGCATTAGCTCTTATTTGACACAGTGCTTCAATCCCGCTTTTCAACCCGTCATTAGACCTAGTTACTCCTGCATATTTGCTTATTATATATTGTATCATTGATCTGTCTAAATATTTTATTTTAGTCAAGTCCATAGTCTTCTTAAAAATTGGTACTTTATTTATATTAGACTTTACTAGCAATCTTGTAGTAGCGAACTTTGCAAAAGCAATTGCTTCAAGTAAGGAATTAGATGCTAGTCTATTGGCTCCATGTAGCCCCGTATTCGCGCATTCTCCGATAGCGAATAATCCGTCAATCGAAGTTTCTCCAAATTCATCTACTTCTATTCCACCACAAGAATAATGCTGAGTAGGTACCACAGGTATTAAGTCTTTAAAAAGATCTATATCAAACTTGTCTTTGCAATGTTTAAGAATATTGGGGAAATGAGTAGTCAAATATGCAGGATCAATTTTGGTTGCATCTAAGTAAACAAATTCACTATTTAATTTATTCATTTCACTTATGATAGCTCTAGAAACAATATCTCTTGGCGCAAGGGACCCTCTTGGATCATATTGTTGCATAAATGCTTCCAATTTTTTGTTTACTAAAATAGCTCCGGCACCTCTAAGTGCTTCTGAAATTAAAAAAGAAACAGCGCTATTACTATATAATCCAGTGGGATGAAATTGTATAAAACTTAGATTTTTTATTTTAGCGCCGAGTTGGTGTGCGAAATATATTCCGTCTCCTGTAGTAATAGATTGATTGGTAGTTTTTTCAAACAAACATCCAACTCCTCCAGTGGCTAAAACCAATTGACTACATGATAGACTTTCAGTTGTCTTAGCTATTTTGTCAAAATTTAGTAAATGAAAAACGTCGTTCTCATCTTTCTCAACTTTTAGAATTGAATTATTTGTCTTAATAACTAATTTTTCAACCAATTTAGTTTTCTTAATTAGCGTCTCTTGTAGTGCGTGCCCAGTAGTATCTTGATAATGCCAAATCCTAGCTTCTGAATGACCCCCTTCTTTAACTAAATCAAATGAACCATCGATTTTCTTATCTAAATGGATTCCCCAGTTTATTAGATCTTGCATTAATGCAGGAGCTGCATTAATTACTTTTTTAACAATATTAAAATCATTCACATGCCCGCCAGCGATCATGGTATCCTCTATATGTTTTTCAAAATTATCTTGCAAACTTTTAACTGCAGCAATTCCACCCTGCGCCCAGTCAGTATTTGTTTGGTCTAATGCACCTTTAGCTATAAGGGCAATACTAAGTGCTCCATTTTTATATTGTTCATTTGCTGTTAAATATAATAAAGTTGACAAGCCTGCAACACCGGACCCCACTATAATAATATCATAATGCTTACTCATGAATTTAAATTGACAGCATGTTATTTAAAGCTTTAAGAGCGCCTTCCTGAGTTTTTGGATTTACTTTAATTTCAGGCATTTCATAATATAATGCATTATATAATTTTTCTAAAGTATTCATTTTCATATATGGGCACTCCGAACAGGCACAAGAATTTGATTCCAAGGCAGGAGCAGGGATTATAATTTTATTAGGAGCAACTTGTTTCATCTGATATAAAATACCTGCTTCTGTTGCAACAATAAATTTCTGTGATGGTGATTTTTGAACATAATCTAAAAGTGCTTTTGTTGAACCAATAAATGAAGCACTATCTAATATTATGGGCAAGCATTCTGGATGTGCTATTAATTCTGCATCAGGATGAACTAATTTTAAATTCTCTAATTTCTCAATGGAAATATTAACATGTACAATACATGCACCTTCCCATAAAATCAATTCTCTTCCGGTTACTTTTTGCACATACATTCCCAAGTTTTTATCCGGTGCAAATATGATACGTTTATCTTTTGGGATAGTGTTTACAACTTCAACTGCATTAGAAGACGTACATATATAGTCACTAAGTGCTTTAACTTCAGAGCTACAGTTAATATAGCTCACAACAACTGCGTCTGGATATAGTGCTTTAAAAGCTTCGAATTCTGGCCCAGGA
>CALPWK020000151.1 GCA_943327245.2 Comamonas sp. lk
TAAACTCTCCATTAATTAAATTAGTTCGTGGAAGAGGTTTATTAAATGCAATTGTAATTGACCATAAAGATCCTGAAATTTCTTGGGAGCTTTGTTTACATTTAAGAGATTTAGGTTTATTAGCAAAGCCAACACATGGAGATAAAATTCGATTTGCACCTCCTTTAATAATTAATGAAGCGCAAATTAAAGAAGCGGTTCAAATTATAGCAACCGCTTTAAGTAGATTGAGCTAGTTCAAAAAAAATGGAGTCTTAATTAAGACTCCATTTTTTTTATTTTTTATTGACATCTATTTTAGGCAAGAATGTCATTAAGAGTATCCCTGATGTTAAAAATATACTTGCATATAAAGCCCATTGTTTATCTGGACACTCTCCCATTTGACAAGAAGACAAGACTACATAATTTCTTATAGACCATGCTAATATTAAAGCAGCGAATACCATATTGAATCGCTTTGCCCAAATATATGGGAGTGCAAAAAATATTAAATTAATTAAACCTACATAAAACAAAAACTTACCTGGTTGTCCAAAATTACTTTCTGCCGACTTCCATCCTGTAATTACCCAATGTCTGCTGTCTATAATGACCAAAGGTTGTGTTGTGGTGTATAATAAGAATAAGCAAAGTAAGATACCAATGGTTTGAGAATATTTCATGTGGCAAAAATACAATAAAGGAGCGGCTTACCCAAAGCCTTTCACGGATAGCCAATGCTGCGCATTGTCTTCCGCTCTCGTCTCGGCTTACCCAAAGCCTTTCACGGATAGCCAATGCTACGCATTGTCTTCCGCTCTCGTCTCGGCTTACCCAAAGCCTTTCAACTAAACGCTTCGCGTTCAGTTGGCTTTTTTAACGCTCCCCAACTTTCGAAAGCAAGCTTTCGTCGTTGTGTCGCATTAAAAAAGCCTCTCACTTTCGTGAGAGGCTTTGTATCGAGGTCCCGAGCGGATTCGAACCGCTGTGGGAGCTTTTGCAGAGCTCTGCCTAGCCACTCGGCCACAGGACCCTTTTGGGACGCGAAAATAACACAAAGAAGTTAATTAGAAAAGAATTTTAATGCTAATATGAATTAAACGACATTTGTAGCCTAAATAATGAACATATGTCCACAATTGGAGCTTCTGAGATGATTATAAATGATCGTGGTGCTATATATCACTTAAATCTGCGACCAGAGGAACTAGCGGAAACTATTATAACAGTTGGAGACCCTGAACGTGTAGCGCATGTAAGTAAATATTTTGATCGTATTGAATTTGCCACTGCACATAGAGAATTTATAACACATACAGGTTATATAGGTAATAAGCGACTTTCTGTGATGAGTACAGGTATTGGTCCAGACAATATTGATATTGCATTAAACGAGGTGGATGCCTTAGTGAATATTGATTTTAATACAAGAACTATTAATGCGCAAAAGAAATCTGTTTCCATTATAAGAATGGGTACTTGTGGTTCTTTGCAAGGAGAAGTGGGCGTTGACCAGCTAGTTGCTGGAACGCATGGATTAGGGATTGATAATTTATTGCATTTTTATTCGCTTCAAAATAATGAAGAAGAAAAAGCAATCTTAGCTGCATTTGAACAACATACTCAAATTGGAGCGCAATATATTAAACCTTATATCGCTTCTGCAAGTGTGGGTTTATTAAAACATTTTACGGAAGGTTATAGTCATGGTATTACAGTAACTTGTCCAGGTTTTTATGGCCCTCAGGGAAGAATTTTACGATTACCATTAAGCATGCCAAACTTAGTAGACCAAATGACTAGTTTTCAATATGGCAATCACCATATTGCAAATTTCGAAATGGAAACAAGTGCGATTTATGGTTTATGTAATTTATTAGGACACCATTGCTTAAGCATTAATGTCATTGTAGCGAATAGAGTGAAGAAAGAATTTAGCAAAGACTCGGCTAAAGCGGTTGACCATATGATTCAAAAATCATTGAACATTTTAGCAGGTATTTAAGATAATTATAAAGTAGAATTCGAACCATAAGTATTAAATTAGTAAAATGGAATTAGATTTTTCAAAATACCAAGGAACAGGAAATGATTTTGTTATTCTTGACAATAGAGACGGCAGTATTGAGCTATCCCCTAGCCAAATTGCATTTTTATGTGACCGTCGGAAAGGTATTGGTGCTGACGGCTTAATGTTATTAGGCACTGCGGAAGGTTTTGATTTTTCCATGACCTATTATAACGCGGATGGTAAGGAAGGAAGCATGTGCGGTAATGGTGGAAGATGCCTGGTGCAGTTTGCTTATGACAATGGAATACATAAAGAACATTATCACTTTATAGCAGTAGACGGTCCTCATGAAGCAAGTATAGACCATGTTGGCTGGGTGCATTTAAAAATGAGTGATGTAAATACGGTTGAACATAGTGATCAATTTTTCATTACTAATACTGGCTCTCCTCATTATATTCAAATGGTGGATGATATTAATGCAGTAGACGTTTTTACTTTAGGGAAAAGCATTCGATACAATGACCGATTTGCTAAGGAAGGAATTAATGTAAATTTTGTTGCACAACAAAAGGATCAATTATTTGTCCGTACTTATGAAAGAGGAGTAGAAAATGAAACTTATAGCTGTGGAACAGGCGTTACTGCTGCTGCAATAGTTGCTTGTTTGCATAAGGAGGGTGAAAATAAAGTAGCTATAGAAACATTGGGTGGAAAATTAGCCGTAAGTTTAAATAATAAAGGAGGTAACCATTTTAACAATATCTGGTTAATGGGGCCTGGGACTTTTGTATTTAAAGGGAGTATTCATTTGAAATAAAATTGACTTACTCGTTATTTTTAAATTAAGCAAATGGCATTATTTAATGTAAGAGTTTATGGCATTTTATTAGATGACCAAAACAGATTATTAGTAAGCGATGAATTTATAAGAGGGAGCTATATTACTAAACTTCCTGGCGGAGGATTAGAAATTGGAGAAGGAACCAGAGAATGTTTAGTGCGAGAATTTATGGAAGAAGCAGCACTAGAAATCAAGGTTGGAAATCATTTTTACACAACCGATTTTTTCCAAATTTCTGCATTCAATAATACCGATCAGATAATTTCTATCTATTATAGAGTACATACAGGTAATAGTAATGCAGTATTAACTAAAGAAAAAGCATTCGATTTTTTACCAGCGCAAGTGTCTGATCCAGCTGGAACTGCAGAACACCTAAGATGGATCCATTTAAATGACTTGACGGAAGAAGCAATGACATTGCCCATTGACAAGGTTGCTATAAAAATGTTACTGGACGAGCGTCATTTTTAAATCTCATTTTCAATTCCCATAGCAGCCAATTTCATTTGTTTGGCTTTGTCATGCCCTAAGTAATTTTCAATTCTGGCTTCCACCAACCCAATCACTGGAGTCAATATAATGGCCATAGTAAACTTATACATATAATTTACTACGCATACAGCTAATACAAAAGACCAGGTCCAGTTGTTACCTAATTTAAATGCGATTACCAATACCACAAAACTATCAACCAATTGAGACACCACGGTGGATCCCGTTGCACGCAACCAAGGCATTTTCTCTCCTGTTATTTTTTTTATTTTATGGAATACAATAACATCAATAAACTGACTCACTAAAAAAGCAACTAGGCTTCCTAATATGATCCACATACCTTGACCAAATATGGCTTCAAACGCACCTTGCATACTTGGAATACCGTCGGCCGTTTTAGATGCTACCCAAAAACCTGCGGGCGCAATATGCATCGCTAAATAAAACATAATAAATGCATAAGCGATTAAGGAAACAGCCGTGATACTAATTCTTCTAACTGCTTTAGGGCCATAATATTCGTTTACAATATCTGTAATAACAAATTCCAAAGGCCATAACAAAACTCCACAGGTTAAATTGAAGGAAAGTCCCTTCTCTCCAAAAATGGTAAAATTAGCAGGACTAATACCTAATACTCCCTCTAAAGAAAATATCTTACCCCCAATGCATTCTGCAATTAAAGCATTGGCCACAAAAAAAGCAGTGATCCCTATGAATAATTTAGTTGACCTGTCTTTTAAAATTTGATGAATCATGTGCTAATTTATATAAATAATAAAGTTATTTGAACTAATAACATCAACAAGTTAAAAATTGTTTGCCATAATGGGATATGTATACCCTTTTGAGTCAAAATATTAATTAGGAACCATATTGCAAATATTAGATTCACAAATGGGGCCATTTCCAGCCCTAAAACAGCCATAAAATTGGCAATGTCATGGGGTATTTTTAACCAAGAAAAGAACAAAAAAGCAGTGGTTAATAAATAGAAGCTATTGCATATAACTGCTAACCTAGAGAAAAAAGTAAAGCGAGCTAGATTGTTCATGGGGTTGTTGATATTTACAAGGCCGTAAATGTACTTAAAAAGCCTTTTTAGTTGTAGGTTTGTTCCAACAATTTAATACTTATGTTGAAGTCATTTTTCAAGTCTGCAATACCCCATTTAATTGCAGTCGCTATTTTCGCTGTGGTTGCTATTGTTTATTGCAAACCAGCTATCGAAGGTAAAGTTTTGCAGCAATCTGATATTACGCAATGGAAAGGAATGGCTCAGGATGCTTTACAATACAGTGAAAGAAATGGACATACTCCATTATGGACAACGAGTATGTTTGGGGGTATGCCTACCTATCAAATTACTGGAGTTGGCGGATTTAGCTATTCAATTGGTTTAATTGATCGAATATTAACATTGAACCTACCTGAGCCAATTGGCTTATTCTTTTTAGCTAGTTTAGCATTCTATTTTTTAGCTCAGGTA
>CALPWK020000152.1 GCA_943327245.2 Comamonas sp. lk
GCTGCTCCTAAGAAAGCTGCTAAAAAAGCTGCTCCTAAGAAGGCTGCTAAGAAAGCTGCTCCTAAGAAAGCTGCTGCTAAGAAGAAATAATTATCCTCGGATAATCTTGAAAGGTCCTCGATTTATCGGGGACTTTTTTTTGCCCCTACTTTAGGGAAGTTTATATTTACATATGCATAATTACGAGATAGCTGAATACTTTACATTGGTAAGTAAGTTAATGGACATTCATGGAGAGAACCCATTCAAGGTGAAATCCTATGCCAGTGCAGCTTTCACGCTAGATAAACTATCGGAGCCTGTAGTTAATTTAGAGCCAGCTCAATTATATTCTATTCGCGGAATTGGAGAAGCAATTGGTAAAAAAATTCTTGGCATTATTAGCACCAAACATTTGGACTTATTAGACGAGTATATAAAAAATACACCCCCAGGTATTTTAGAGATGATTAAGATAAAAGGATTAGGTCCTAAAAAAATCACCACCATTTGGAAAGAATTAGAAATAGAAAGTGTTGGTGAATTATTATATGCATGTAATGAAAACAGATTAATAAATTACAAAGGCTTCGGTGCAAAAACACAACAGAATATTCAAGAGGCTTTAGAATATTATTTACAACATCAAGGTAATTTTTTATACCAAGAAGTAGAACCAATTGTTGCTTCTTTAACTTTAGCACTTACTCAAAACTTTGAAAAAGAGACCCATTTAATTGCTGGTGGATTTGCCCGACAAATGGAAACTTTGGACTTTTTGGACATTATTACTACCCTTTCTCAAAATAATTTGAGGACTTGGCTGGAGGAAAAGTCCTTTATTTGTGCCCCAGTAGGAAAATATTTAAGCTGCAAAGGATCCGATAATTTTGAACTTAGATGGCATACTTGTAGTAAAACCGAGCTGGTTTTTACCGCATTTAAGTTGAATTGCTCCCCTGAATTTTGGTCGGCTATCGAAAATCTGCCAAATTATAATCAAACTGAGTTTGAAACTACCCCATTTGACAATGAAGCAGCCTTATTTGAAAAACTAGGCATCAGTTATATACCTGCACCACAAAGAGAGACAGCTGCTATTGTAAACAAAGCAATTTCAAAACAACCTATTGCTAAAACAATTCAAACATCCGATATAAAAGGAATTATTCATAGTCATAGTACCTGGAGTGACGGTATTCATTCCATTGAACAAATGGCTTTAGCAGCCATTGAAAAAGGTTTTGAATATTTAATAATAAGCGATCACTCTAAATCTGCCTTCTATGCAAATGGTTTACAAATAGATCGCATCAGAAACCAGCACAAGGAAATTGACGCACTCAATAAGAAGCTAGCCCCTTTTGTTATTTTTAAAAGTATTGAATCGGATATTTTAAATGACGGCAGTTTGGATTATCCAGACGAAGTCTTAGAAACATTTGATATTGTAATTGCTTCCGTACATTCTAATTTAAAAATGAGTGAAGAAAAAGCAATGATGCGTTTATTAAATGCAGTGAGTAATCCATACACAAGTATTTTAGGGCACCCTACAGGCCGTTTATTGTTAAGCCGAAAAGGATATCCAGTGGATCACGAAAAGTTAATAGAAGCCTGCGTAGAACATAATGTGGTATTAGAATTAAATGCGCATCCTAGAAGATTAGATATGGACTGGAGATATATCGAATCCGCTATAGCCAATGATGTATTAATTTCCATTAATCCAGACGCCCATGAAGTAGACGGATTTGATGATTGTAAATACGGAGTTTTAGTTGCACAAAAAGCTGGATGTCGTGCTAGTCAAAACCTAAGTAGTTTTAATTTACAAGAAATGATGGAGTTTGTAGCGTTTCAACAAGAAAAGAGAAATTAATTTTAATTTTCTATATTGTTGTAATTGAATGAGTTAACTAAGCGTATTTTGTATTTTTCTATCAAATATATTATATATGTCAAACATTAACATATAAGCCCAATATATAAGTCTACCTTACACTCCTGCTATGTTCCTCTCACGTGTTTGAGCAAACCCTATTGAATATTCTTCAAACTGAATTTCAATCACTGTTTATTTAGCCTGCTTTTTTCTCCTTTCGCTAAATAACCAAAATGTACTTTAAAATTCTTCTATCTGTATCTATAATCATTTCGTGTACCAATATTTTGTATGCACAGTTAAGTATTCCAAGTGCTGGTCTTACTATTTCAAATAGCTATGGTAATATTAGCTATACTGTTGGACAGGTAGATTATATAACTACTCCAATTGGGAATCTAGGAACCTTGTCAGAAGGAGTGCAACAGGTTTATAACGCTTTGCCATTTACTTACATCGTAAATATAGACAGGTCAACTACCCTATCTGTGTGGCCCAATCCCGTTATAGATAATTTAAATATAAAAATTAATAGAGGAGCCGTCTCCGGAATATCATACCAATTAATGAGTATGAATGGGCAACTTATTGAAAATAAAAAAACTTTTAGCAGCGAAATTAAAGTGGACACGCATAATTATGCAGTGGGTACCTATATTTTATCAGTTATACTACCGAATCAAGCGCCTATTCAATTTAAAATAATCAAACAATAAATATTATGACTAGAAAAACAATTGTTGTATTATTTATGATCATGATTAGTGATGTACTTAATGCGCAAGCTCCCCAAAAAATGAGTTTTCAAGCAGTAATTAGAAATGCAAGCAATGCGGTGGTATCTAGAAGTAACGTGGGAATAAGAATAAGTGTTTTACAAGGCACTTCGACAGGGACAATAGTTTATGCAGAAACACAAAACACAACGACTAATTTTAACGGATTGATAAGTTTACAAATTGGTACTGGCACAATAGTTTCTGGAAATTTTTCCCTAATAGATTGGGCGAATGGCCCCTACTTTATAAAGACCGAAACAGATCCTAATGGTGGTACCGATTATGCAATAGTTGGCTCGAGTGAATTATTAAGTGTCCCTTATGCATTGTTTGCGTTGAATACCAATTCAACTAATAGTGTAGATGACAATTTAGGTAGCTCTACAGATAAAATTGATTTAGCGACACTTCAACTAAATAAAGAAATAACTGTAACTATTAATAAGTCACTAAGTTTTGGGACAATAGGTAATATAATAATTACAAATACCGAAGCCAATCATTTTGAAGGTTCATTTATTTCCTATAATAAAACGACAGGGCAACTTGTTCTTAGAACTACAGAAGTAATTGGCAATGGAAGCTTTAGTTATTGGACTGTTGCAATTAATAGTGCTAGAGGTTATAGTGGTTTAAATGGTACAATTGGAGTGAATGGGTTGACAGGATCAGATGGTGCGGTTGGTGCAACTGGCGCTACCGGAGCAAATGGTATTGATGGTTCAATTGGAGGAGAGCCTTTAATAAATATTGGGCATTCAACCCAATATTATAGAGGAGATAAAACATGGCAAACCTTAAATGCATTAACAGTTGGATTGGGCAATATTGATAATACAGCAGACTTGAACAAATCTACTTACTCGGCTACTAAGCTAACAACACCAAGAAATATTAACGGTATAAGTTTTGATGGTAGCCATGATATCACAATATCTTCAGCTTCTATTGATGCTACTAATTTAGTGAAGGGTGTAATATTACTTGGAGGAGACTTAAACGGCATTGGCAGTTCCACTTTGACCCCTACAATCAGCTTAAATGCAATTACCAATGAAAAAATAGCTGACAATGCAATTACAACATCCAAAATATTAGATGAAAATATTACAGAATCAAAAATTACAAATTTGGCTGTAACTGATTCAAAAATATTATCCATTAGTGGCTCTAAAATTACAGGTAATATTACGGGTAAAGCTGCTAACATTACTGGTATTTTAGCAATTGCAAATGGTGGAACAGGTGCAATTAATGCAGCTGGAGCAAAAGTTGCCATTGGCTTATCCAATATTGATAATACAAGCGATTTAGATAAACCTATTTCAACCGCAACAACAGCATTTGTTTTAGCAAATTCAGATACATACAATGCTATCACTGCAGGAAATGAAATATTTACAACTTCCACCTCCGATGTATTAGCTACTGGATTATCCTTCACACCCCCTGCAGGAAAGTATATTGTTAACTTTAATAGTCAATATACAATCGAGGCAGGTGATAGAACAGGTCAAGCGCAACTTGACTTAACGGACGCATATGCAAATTTAATGGCAAGAACTGTAACCAACTCAACACACGGAGTTGGCTATGGTGCTGGTGAAACACTTAGTCCTGGTGTTTATAGAACAGCTGGGGCTGTAACAACCACTGGGACCCTAACCCTAGACGCTGGCGGAAATTCAAATGCTGAATTCATATTCCAATTTGGTGCTGCTATGAGTACTGGCGCAGGATTTAAAATTGTACTTACCAATGGAGCATCTGCATGTAATGTTTATTGGATTGCAGAAGGTGCAATTGCTATAGGTGCTAGTACAGAAATGAAGGGAATGTTAATTTCAAATAGTGGCGCAGTTTCTTTAGGTAGTATGTCTGATGTGCAAGGGAATTTATTTAGTAGTGGCGGTGCAATAGGAATTGATGCGTCAACCATTTCTAGAATAAACGGTTGCGCAAACAATTTTGGAAGTATAAATAATTTTGCAATTTTTTCAAAAACTGGCAACGTTTCAAATGCAGGAGTTTCTACAATTTCTGGTGACATTGCTTCCAATTCTGGTACTGTAACCGGATTTGGCACTGCTACATTAAATGGGAATATTTATACTTCAGGAATAAGCATTGCTACTGCAAA
>CALPWK020000153.1 GCA_943327245.2 Comamonas sp. lk
GCGTCTTTAGTCATTGCATCACGAACAGTATATAAAGCCAGACCGCCAAATGGCTTAGCTGGTTTTTCAGCTTTGTCAATTGGTTTAAAAGCAAGAAGCGTGATAGCAAAAACTGCGCATAATGCTAAAACGGGTTTAAAAAATTTGTTCATTTTCATAGCAAGCAATTGTATTGATAATTTTTAATTATTTGAATCTTCAATTTACTGAATTTGTAAGTAAAATTCACGGCAAAATGGAGCATTTTACATGAATGGGGACAATAATTGAAGTATTTCTAGGATATTTCTATTTTAGAATGTTTTCTAATAGAAAACTTATTATCTTTACATAGTGTTTAACATTATCACCAGAAGAACGCTTTTAGAATATATCAATAAGTACCCAATGGCAAAAGTTGCATTAATTGAGTGGTACCATGAACTTGTCATATCTGATTTTAAAAATTTTAATGAACTTAAGAAAGTATACGGTAATGTTAGTTTAGTGAGTGACGATAGAGTGGTGTTCAATATAATGGGGAACAAATTTAGATTAGTAGTAAGAATTGTATTTGAGTTTAAAGCTATACAGATCAAGTGGTTTGGGTCACATACTGAATATGATAAAATAAATGTTGCAACTGTACAGTATAAAAAATAAAGTATTATGGAATTAAAAATAATTAAGAATAAGAAACAATATGAACAATTCCTTGATTGGGTAGATGTTCAATTTGATAATAAGGTTAAGGCAAATACGCCACAGGGAGAAAAGCTACAAGTGGCCATTCTGTTAATTAAACAATATGAAGACGCTAACTATCCAATTCCCTTGCCTGATCCAATAGATGCCATTAAAGTTAAAATGGATGAGCTAGGTTTGAAAAATAAGGACCTAGTTGGGAAGGTGGGAAGCAAGGGTTATGTTTCTTCTTTATTGAACAAAAAGAAACCTCTTACACTTGAACTAGCAAAACTATTTCATCAAGAATTGAATATTCCAGCAGAAGTACTCTTATCATAAACATTACGCTTCTAACTAAGAAGGTATTTGTTCTACTAAAATTTCGTTGCCTGCTTTATCATAATATGTGCAGGTCATTTTATCAATACTGATCTCCCATTTTTCGATACCACATTCGGCACACATTTTAATAAATGTGAGATAGTCAGTTTTTCCATGTTGATGATCTATCAAACCTATTTTAAATGCTGATAAGTTTGCAATATTAGCAATTTGTAAAGATTCATATTTTTCAGGTACGCTTGCAGTATAATTATTAGCCCCATGATAATCAATATGGCCGTCTTGCACAAAGGCTTCATAATGTGTAACGCCGAGTGATTTAATTTCTTTAATAAAATTTGGGAAGTCCGCCCCAGATTTAACTTTACTATGCGCTGTTTTGATTTGATCTGCTGAAAACATTTTACCTTGATTTTATAATCGAATTTAAAGGATTATTTAAAACGAATTCTAAAATATCAGCTGGTTGACAATCTAAAGCTTTACAAATAGTTTCTAATGTGCTAAACCTAATTGCTTTAGCTTTCCCTGTTTTCAGTATAGATAAGTTGGCCAATGTCAAGCCCACTTTTTCAGAAAGTTCGTTGAGTGACATTTTTCTTTTTGCCATCATCACATCCAAGTTTACTACTATTGGCATAAATTATACTGTTAAGTCGTTTTCACTTTGTAATTCAATGCCTTTCTTAAAAATCATGGCAAATATTATTAGAGTGACACTCATAAATAACCAAATATCTGCACCTTCAAATTTCATATTTTGAGACGAAGGTAAAATTGCTGCATTACTTACCATTTTAAGCCAATTGGAAAAACTATTTCCCCAATAAGAAAAAATGCCAATTCCTAGTGCTACATAGGCAAGGTTAAAGATATACTTACCTAAGACTTCATTAAATGGCGAAGCAAGGTTTAGTTTCTTTTTATGAAACAAACTAACTATCAAATAAAATAAGATCGACTTTAAAACGGAAACAATAATTAGCAATGAAACAAAAGTGATGAAATGACTTTGATTGAAACTATATAAATCATACAAGTTCACTCCATTTAAAAATCTGGACGCTGCAATAGGATTGATGAAAATTGAATTAATGGCATTTACTATCAGACTACCTGATTCTACACACAAACCAATGAAAATTACCCAAGAAAGTATATTCAGTCCTTTGAATATAAAATCAGTTCTTTTTGACATAAAGTATAAGTTAATGCCGTAAAAGTAAAAATTATTTATCGATAAACAATAAATTTTTATTTATTAGCTTAACATCCGCCTTTACGAGGTACACGCTTATACATTATTTTACCATCTCGTTCTACATAGTCGCCCGCTACAATTGGATATGCATACTTTGGCGCCTTTGATACACCATGACTTTTAATTATTATTTTATCATTCACCTTCAGGTTACGTAATTGCTCAAATTCTTTATTAGATTCTATCCCAAAAGAAAGAATATAATCGTCATCCTTTATTTTTACCATCACACCTAAGCCTAATCTTGAGCCTGTCGGAAGAGATAGAGAAGTAACAACTGCTTCCATATTGGTATAGTCCCTAATGGACTTTCTTATTTTAGCAGAGCCTGCAATCACTTTTAAACCTGCAGGAGACGCTTCCCATTTTTTGAATAGTATACCATCTGGAGTTGCTTCCCACTTTTTCAAAGGCGTTTCCCCTTTAATTTCAGGACTAGCAAATACCAATCCACTTACCAGAACTAGTGGAAATATAAGTACGTAAATGATTTTTTTCATGATAAGCCTTTTAATAAAATTACAAAAAAGGGTCATACTTTCAAAGTATAACCCTTTCTCATTTATATCTAGCTCCCCTTGTTCTTGAAAGAGGCAACTATAAAATCATTTCTGTATGCAGGAGGTAGCTATATTATTTTACAAGATAATTACCTAATTGTTGATTGAACCAAAGGTTGTCATCGAAATCTTGTTCTTCGATTATTTTGCCGTCTTTCATCTTCACCAACGTAACACCTGACAGATTCATCATATTGCCTGTTTTGTTGTGTTTGCCTTGAAAATTCCAATGCTTAACTAATTTATCGCCGTGTCCCCAAACGTCGATGAAAGTGAATTTGATATCCGAGAATTCTATTAAATAGGTGTTGAATGCTTTTTTAAACCCCTCGATACCTTGAGCCCTTGTTTTTTCTTTTTGATTTAACAATAGTACATCAGTAGCGAAATTTTTATCATTTACTTGATCGATATCACGTTGGTTAAAGATCTTGTCCCAAGTTTCCTTATACATTTTGATATTTGCGGCGACCTGCTTATCTGCTTTTAATAAGTCCTCACATTCTTTTTTACTTTGAGCTGTCGCGGTAAATGAGCTTAATAAGAAAATAAAGTAAAATAATTTTTTCATGTTTTTGATTTTTCGAACTACAAGCTAATATATTAAACAACGCATTCGTTCTTTTTTTAAGAAAGTATGTTCCATTTTATGTTTTTGGAACAATTTTAACTTTGTTTATATGAGAAAGTAATTTATTTAATTAATACACCTCTTTTTCTAACCTTGCTACTAATTCAGTGTCAATCAACTCTAAAGACAAAACCATGTCTTTTACCGTTTCTTTATATTTCTTAAAATGAGATGTTAAGATATGTGTTTGATACGCTTCAAGACTTGCATAAACTTCAAAAATAGTTATCAATGTTGCATCCTTTTTATCAGCAACAACTGTGTAAGACAAAACACCCGGTTCTAATTTAATTGCCGCATTCATCTGTTCTTTTAAGGCAGATTTGTAATTTTCTAATTGCTTAGCGTCAATTTTTATTTTTGCAATCCTGTACATATTATTTGTGGCTTGTGCATTTGTATTAAAAGAAGTTAGATTGAATATGCACAAAAATAGCGAAGAAAGTATAATTCGATTCATATTGAAAATGGTTATTGTATAAAAGTAAAACCTTTTTGAAATTAAACTGATAGATTTTGTGCAATTTTACGAAATATCACACTTGAGTTACAATGTGAAAAACTAGAAATTCTTGATGACAAATTGATTTCTTTAGAACAAAAGATGAGGGAGATTAAGGAAATGAAGAAACAGATACTTCAGTTCAAGGATGACGTGTTAAATGACAGATGCTAAGCTTTTAAAAAAGAGGCAATTATAATACGATGATTGAGCTTTTGACTATCGGGAAATTAAATGGGTTGAAAGCTTTTTAGCAATTCCATAACGGTTTTGATACTTTAGTTAAAGAAAAGGGCATGTAAATATCTGCCTGGTGCAAGAATGGCAAAACTTCCTGCAATAATAATACCACCAATATATAGCTTAATCATTGCAGATTTATGCGTTTTTACATCACCTCTCTTAATTGCAAACCAAGCCTTCGGGACTGAATATAAGGTTAATAAGCTCAGAAGATGAAGAACACCAAAATGATTAAAAATTCGTTGACCAATTTGTGCAGGAATAAATAAAGTCAAGATTCCAGTTAAACCCATCAATATCATATACAGCTTCCCACTTTGTTTATGGAATGCTGTACCCTTCTGTGCGAATATCAAATAGGTGCCCAAGATAATACAAGGCAAAATGATACTCAGATGAATTAATATTATTTTAGATGGCATAAATTTATTTTACTTCCTTTCCACCAAACAATTGTAGCATCCTGGCTTTGCATTGTGTATGTGAATATAATGAATATCTACGTTTTCGAAAGTCTTA
>CALPWK020000154.1 GCA_943327245.2 Comamonas sp. lk
GGACCAAGCTTTGTGAATCCTAGAACTGGACAAATTTTAGGAACCGACATTACCGTTGAATGGTTCTCTGGAAGTGCTACTCCAATTAACAATGAACTTTTTAATGGTCTTAATGCAGAACAACCTACTGAATTGAATATTCCACATTTAAATTTCAAAGACAATTGTGCCATTGCTTCTGAATTAAAAGCACAATACAATGCCGGATTGACAAGCATGGAATTAAACGATGCAAGTCCTGTTGAAATTAAATTAATGCACAAACAATTTTTGACTTATTTAATCATGCATGAGATGGGTCATACTTTAGGTTTGAACCATAACATGAAAAGCAGTCAAATGCTATCTCCTGCAGAAATAAATGATACAACCATTACCCACAAAATTGGTTTAATGGGATCTGTTATGGACTACCCTGCATTTAATATTGCATTAGATAAATCAAAACAAGGAGATTATTACACCACTAAAGCTGGACCTTACGACTTATGGGCAATCGAATTTGGATATACCCCATTCAGTACAGAACAAGAAGAAGCTGGCATTAGTAAAATATTAAGTAGAAGCAATGATTCAAAATTAGCTTTTGGTAATGATGGTGATGACATGCGCGCAGCTGGTTCTGGAATTGACCCAAGAGTTAATGTTAATGATTTAACCAACGACGCTATTGGCTATGCTGAAGATCGTTTTAAGATTGTAAATAATTTAATGGGCAAGTTAGTTGCTAAATATACAAAACCAGGACAATCCTACGCAGAACTTAGAAGTAGATATCTTTCTTTGTTAAGTCAGCGCAGAAATATGATTGCTGCAGTGAGTCGTTATGTGGGAGGAATTTATATTGATCGTTCTTTCCCTGAGCAACATTCTGGCAATAAACCTTATACACCAGTACCATTAGCTATTCAGAAAAAAGCAATGACTAGTTTAGCAAAAAATGTTTTTGCTCCAACGGCATTTGACGCTGACGCACAAGTATTCCCTTATTTACAATTACAACGTCGTGGATTTAACCAAGGGAGAGGTGAAGATTTTAAAGCAACCGCGAATTTAAACATGCTAGCAACTGGTGCATTTGAACAAATTTTACATCCTGCTACTTTACAACGTATCACTAATACTCGTTTATATGGAAATGAATATAGCGTTGCCGACGTAATGAATGACTTAGTGAAAAATGTATTTGATGCTGATATAAATGGAAGTGTAAATGTATACAGACAATATTTACAAAGTGCATTTGTTAAAGGAACTACTCAGTTGGTAGCAGATAATACTCCATTAGACAATGTATCTAAAGCTGCAACCTATTATACATTGAAAAAATTACGCACCAAATTAAATGCTGCAGTAATTGGTAACGAAGAAACCAAAGCACACCGATCAAGCATGATTTTCTTGATTGACAAAGCATTAAAAGCTGACTAGGATAGTAAAATTAAAAAAATGAATAGATCAAATCTGTTTGGCTGGATAATACTATTAATTAGTCCTATCTACTTAATAGCACAGGAAACGAATCCATATCCTACGGACTACCTGAGTCCTGCATTTCATGCAGGTCGCAGAGCTGCATTTAAGGAAAGCCTATCTCAAAATGGAATTGGAATTTTCTTTGCTTCTCAAGTACGAGTTAGAAATAATGATAATGATTTTGAGTATGCTCAAAATAAAAATTTCTATTATTTTACTGGACTAGAAGAACCTAATGCCGTATTATTATTGTTTAAGCAACCTGTTACCATTTTAAATAAAACTGGCACTGAATTTATTTTTGTTCAGCAACGCGACCCATTGAAAGAACTTTGGACCGGTAAAATACTCGGACCAGTTGGAGTAACAGCACGTTATAAATTAGAAAATATATTTACGAATGACCAATTTACAAATACCCTAATTGACTTTTCAAAAATTGATTCCGTTTTTACCGCCTTCCGTGATGAAGATATTATTTCAAAATATAAAACAAAGGAAGACCCGCTTACTAAAATGGCTAGTATTGTGGACCAATTAATTATTGAGCATGATTTACCTATTGCAGCGGAAAGTACAATGCGAATATTGAGCAATTTAAGAGGGATAAAACAACCCGAAGAAATTGTATTAATCAAAAAGGCTGCTGCCATGAGTAATGCAGGTCATAATGACGTTATACGCGCTTTAAAGCCTGGCATGAGAGAATATCAAGCGCAAGCAATTATGGAGTATCATTTTAAATATAATGGCTCTGAATACAATGGATACCCTAGTATTAATGGTGCAGCTGACAACTCCTGTATACTTCATTATAATACCAATCTGAAATTAATTAATGACGGAGATTTATTATTGAATGACTGTGCAGCTGAATATCATGGCTACACAGCAGACGTTACCAGAACTATTCCTGCAAATGGCAAATTCTCTGACGCTCAAAAAGTGATTTATGAATTGGTTTTAAAAGCACAGGAAGCAGGAATAGCAGCATGTAAAACAGGTACCAACTTTAGAGATGTGGATGCAGCAGCAAGAGCTGTTGTTTATAGTGGTCTTATTAAATTAGGTATTGCAGCAAACGATCAAGAAGCTAGAAAGTATTTTCCTCATGGTACTTCACACCATTTAGGTTTAGACGTACATGATATGGGACCACGTGTATTAGCACCAGGTGTCGTATTAACAGTGGAGCCTGGGATTTATATTCCTGCAGGAAGTAATTGTGATAAAAAATGGTGGAATATTGGAATTAGAATTGAAGACGATATTTTAATTACCCAAAAAGGAAATGAGATTTTGTCAATAGGCTCTCCTAGAACAGTGGAGGCAATTGAAAAAATGGCAAAGGAGAAAAGTATATTTAAAAACTAATTTCAAATAGTTATTCCAACAAAAAATCCCCGCAAATTTTGCGGGGATTTTTTTTACAGTGGAGTCGAGGGGAGTCGAACCCCTGTCCAAACAATGCTACCATTGATCTTCTACATGCTTATTGTTTTATTATTTGTCGGCGATGGGCAGGAAAAACACAAACCAACCTATCACTTAGCTGAATAGTACTTAAATAGAAGGCACAGCCTACTTCTATCGCATCCCGTATTGTTTTGATTGGGCTGAGGAGCGGGTTACCGGCCTACCTTCTCACTCGACCATAATGGAAGTTAATTCACTGAATTAAGCAGCCATGGCGTAATTTGCTTCGCCTTTTGTTTGTTTGGTATTCAGATTAAAGTGCTAATTACCCAACGCACTGCATGCTTACCCCAACCGCGACTATTGCTGTCAAAACCATACGACCCCAATATCTTGTTGTTATAAGAGTCTACAAAATTACCGCTTATTTAAATAATCTCCAAAAGTCAAGTCCTAAAGCGTAGAACATTAAACCAAACATTAACAACATTCCAGCTATTTGAGCATATTCCATGAATTTATCGCCAGGTTTACGTCCAGTAATCATTTCAAATAAAATAAACAAAGCGTGACCACCGTCCAATGCCGGAATTGGTAATACATTCATGAAAGCCAATATGATAGAAAAAACGCCAGTCAATGTCCAAAAACGCTCCCAATCCCAACTAGAAGGAAATGTATTGCCAATACTAATAAGGCTTCCTAAAGAGTCATTAGGATTCACCTTGCCCGTAAATATTTGTTTGATCCCTGTAATATAATTGTCTAAAGTAGTGAAGGTTCTTTTTGTACCAAATGGTATAGCTTGCGCAAAACTAAACGTTCTATGTTCAGTTGTAAATATTTGATAAGGCTGTTTTACAAAAATACCTAATTGACCAGAACCATTTACCAATGCCTTAATCAAAACCGTATCGCTTCCTCTCTTGGCGGAAATCACTACAACAGAATCTGCAAATTTTTTCTTCACTTGCTCAAACTCATAACGATATTGAACCGTTTGATTATTTATAGCTAATAATGTGTCTCCCTTTTCAAAATTGGTTCCATTCATTGTTACAGCAGACTTTCCTACTGAATCAATAATGACTGGCATACGCGGAACTACAAAAGGCATTTCAGCAGATTTTTTAGACTTGGCTAATGAACCACTTAAAGAAGCAGGTATGGGCAAACTAACTATACTATCCCCTCTTTTAACTTGTAATGTAGTAGGATTATTTAGTACTAAATTTGATTCTAATGCATCAAAATCTTTTAACTCTTTACTGTCTAAAGAAATTATTATATCTCCTTCTTGAATCCCCATGGATTTAGCTAGTGCACTTGCATGTACACCATAAGTGATATTTTTTGCTGGCAAACTATCCTCTCCCCAGAACCAACTAATTCCTATAAAAATTACAATCGCTAATACAATGTTTACAATAACACCACCTAGCATTACAATTAGTCTTTGATATGCAGGCTTAGATCTTAATTCCCAGTCCTCTGGTGCTTTGTTCATTTGATCTTTGTCCATACTCTCGTCAATCATTCCACTTATTTTAACATAGCCCCCAAATGGAATCCAGCCAATACCATATTCTGTATCACCTATTTTCTTTTTCCAAAGGCTGAAGCCTGTATTGAAAAATAAATAAAACTTCTCCACTCTTGTTTTAAATAAACGAGCTGGAATAAAATGTCCCAATTCATGAAGCACTACTAATATTGAAAAAGACAAAATGAATTGTCCTGTCTTCATCCC
>CALPWK020000155.1 GCA_943327245.2 Comamonas sp. lk
CCAAACATCGCGAGGTAGAGCAGCGGTAGCTCGTCGGGCTCATAACCCGAAGGTCGGAGGTTCGATCCCTTCCCTCGCAACATAATCCCGCTCCCGATTTCATATCGAGAGCGGATTTTTTTTTAATGTAACTTTACATTATTAAATTAGTACAAATTAATAGTTAGGAATGAAAGTTGGGTTTGTAAACATATTTGGGAAACCAAACGCAGGGAAGAGTACTTTACTGAACGCCATTATGGGTGAGAAGATGGCTATTGTCTCTTCCAAAGTGCAAACAACCCGTCATAGAATCAAAGACTTTTTAAACAAAGTAGACGAATACCAAGTTATATTTTCTGACACACCGGGTATTATTGACCCTAAATATAAGCTACACGAAAGAATGATGGGAGCAGTGAAGTCTGCTTTAGAGGACGCTGATTTGGGACTTTTAATGGTAGATGTGCGTGATGACTTTGAGGAAATAGACGCTATGTTTACTGCGTTGAAATTGAAAGTGCCATGTATTGTGGTAATGAATAAGTCAGACCTAGCGCCTGCAGGTAGAGTTAAAGAGGCTAATGCTTATTTTAGCGGGAAGCCGTATTGTACAAAAATAATTTCAGTTAGTGCATTGAATATCAGTGATGTAGATAGGTTAATGAAAGTAATACTAGAACTTATTCCCGAAGGTGGACAACCTTTTTACGACCAAGAGGATTTGAGTGATATGCCTACTAAGTTCTTTGTGAGTGAGATGATAAGAGAGAAGATCTACCAGTTATTTGGCGAGGAAATTCCTTACCATACAGCTGTATTGGTGAACTCGTTTAAGGAACAACCCTTATTAACTAAGATTCAAGCGGACATTGTAGTGAATAGAGAGACACAAAAGGCAATCATCATAGGTGAGAAGGGTAAGATGATTAAAGAGATTGGCACTTTGGCGAGAAAGGACATTGAGGAGTTTATAGGTTCAAAGGTTTACTTAGAATTATTTGTAAAAGTGAAGCCTAAGTGGAGAGACAATGACTTAAAATTAAAAGAATTTGGATATCAATAGTAATTTCAATTAAATACTTATAAAGTATTGATTATTAATTATTTATGATAGTTTATTTGAATATTAAATATAGATTATTATGAGTTATACAGTAGCTATAGTCGGAAGACCCAATGTAGGCAAAAGCACTTTGTTTAACCGTTTTTTAGAAGAGCGAAAAGCAATCGTGGACGATATAAGTGGTGTAACAAGAGACCGTCAATACGGTGAAACAGAATGGTGTGGTAAGAAATTCAATGTGATTGACACAGGTGGATTTGTACCAGACTCTAAAGACATGTTTGAAACGGAGATCAGAAAGCAAGTTAGAATTGCAATAGACGAAGCAAATGCGATCATTTTTATGGTGGACGCTGCAGTTGGTCTAACTGATTTAGATGCTGCTATGGCAGACATGTTAAGAAGAACAACTAAGCCAGTGTACGTTTGCGTTAATAAAGTGGACAATTCAACACGTGCTTTAGAAGGAACGGAGTTCTACGGAATGGGTTTTGAACATAACTTTTTTGTGAGTTCTATCTCAGGAAGCGGAACAGGGGAAATTTTGGATGCGGTTACTGCTGGTATCAAAGATTCTGAAGTTCGAAATGACGACGCTGAAATTGAAGAAGGTTCTGAAGCAGCCGAGGAAGTAATTATTCCAAAAATTGCAATAATGGGTCAACCTAATGTAGGTAAGTCTTCTTTATTGAATGCTTTAATTGGTCAGGAAAGAACAATTGTAAGTGATATTGCAGGTACCACAAGAGATACGATTCATACCCACTATAATATGTTCCAAAAGGAGTTTATCCTTATTGACACTGCTGGAATTAGACGTAAAAACAAGGAAAAGGACGATTTAGAGTTCTATTCTGTGATACGTGCAATTAAGGCAATGGACGAATCTGATGTTTGTTTATTGGTCTTGGACGCAGAAAAAGGGGTAACGGCTCAGGATTTAAGTATTTTCAGCCTTGCTATTAGAAAAGGAAAGGGTATTGTTGTATTGGTGAATAAATGGGATTTGATAGAAAAAGAGACTAATACGGCTCGTGACTATGAGAAAAGATTGAAGGACAAACTGGCACCTTTCAGTGATGTGCCTATTTTATTTATATCTGCTGTTGAAAAAACAAGAATTTTCAAAGCCCTGGAGATCGCTTTAGAGGTATTTGAGAACAAGCACCGTAAGATTGCAACGTCTAAGTTGAACGATATTATGTTAAAAGCGATTGAAAAATACCAAGCTCCAGTAGTAAGAGGTCACGTAATTAAGATCAAATTTGTGCAACAATTACCTACAAGGGTACCTAGTTTCGCCTTTTTTACCAATTTCCCAGATGATATCAAGTCACCTTATCGTAATTACTTGGAAAACCAGGTAAGAGCAAACTTTAAGTTCACTGGGGTCCCAATTCGTATATATTTCAGAAAAAAATAGATTAAAAGATAAAATATATAAGCTTAAAAATAAAGTTAAGTTAAAATTTGGTGAATTTCTCTATAAAAAGTATCTTCGCCGACGTATTTAATACCAAACTTAATAAAACATTCAAAATGAAAAAAGTATTCGCAATTTTCGCTATCGCTGCATTAGCTGCTTGTGGTGGTGCTTCTACTGAAGCTACAACTGATTCTGCTGCTACAACTGTTGATACAGCTGCTGTTGCAGTTGATTCTTCTGCTGTTGTTGCTGATTCAACTAAAGTTGATTCTGCTGCTGCAACTAAGTAATTAGTTTAAAGTTATATTTATTATAACTTTTGCATGAAAGTCCCTTCCTAATTGGAAGGGATTTTTTTTGCCTTGAATTACCCAAGTTTGCTTAAAAATATCCAAGTTTGGCACCAATATTGCCTATATATACATCAGACTAAGTATATGTTTTTTCCAATTGACTATATGTCATTTTGGCCTTAGCCTTTATTGATTTAAAAGATTGACAATGAATAAATTACTATTTAAGACAGAAGAGGACAATGAGTTTATCCCGCTTTTTTCATTTAATGAGCAGGATATGGAGAATGAGCCAGAATTGGAAATAGACAGTGTTATACCTATTTTACCACTAAGAAATACCGTGCTTTTTCCTGGGGTGGTAATTCCAATTACCGTTGGAAGGGATAAAAGCATTCAGGCAGTGAAAGCTGCATTTAATACTGACAAATACATTGGGGTGGTTTCTCAAGTTGACGGGAATATAGAAGACCCGCTACCTGCAGATTTATGTAAAATTGGAACCGTTGCAAAAATCATTAAAATGATTAAAATGCAAGACGGTGGAACTACCATTATAATTCAAGGTAAAAGACGTTTTGAATTAATTGAAATGACCGAACTAGATCCTTTTTTTAAGGCTAAAGTGAATGTATTAAAAGAAGAAATAGTTAAACCAGAAGACCAGCACTTTTTAGCACATCTGTCAAATATTAAGGACTTAGCCACTCAGATTATTCAGTTGTCTCCTAATTTTCCTTCAGAAGCTGCCATGATTTTAAAGAATATTGAAAGTCCTTTATTCTTGATCAATTTTGTGAGTAGCAATTTGAATGTAGAAATTCCACAAAAGCAGGCTTTATTAGAGCAAAATGATATCACATTAAGAGCCGAAAAATTAATACAATTTTTACAACAGGAACTTCAGTTTGTAGAATTGAAGAATAAAGTGGCAAATAAGACAAGAACAGAATTAGATAAGCAACAAAGAGATTACTTTTTACAACAACAATTAAAGAGTATCAAGGACGAATTAGGCGGTGACCCTAATGAGCGCGAAGTGATAGAAATGAAGAAGAAGGCGGAAACTAAAAAATGGCCGGAGTCTGCAAAAAAATTATTTCAAACAGGACTAGAGAAATTGGAGCGTATGCACCCAACTACACCTGACTATTCAGTTGTATATAATCATTTAGACTTATTATTGGATTTGCCTTGGAACGAATACACCGACGACAATTACGATTTAAAGCATGCTAAAAAAGTATTGGACGACGACCATTATGGAATGGGCAAAATAAAAAATAGGATTATTGAATATTTGGCGGTGTTGAAATTGAAAGGGGATATGAAAAGTCCTATTTTATGTTTTCTAGGTCCTCCAGGAATTGGTAAGACTTCATTGGGTCGTTCTATTGCACATGCCATAGGTCGAAAATATACAAGGGTGAGCTTAGGCGGATTGCATGATGAGAGTGAAATTAGAGGTCATCGTAAAACTTATATTGGGGCCATGCCTGGACGTATTATCCAAAGTATTAGAAAAGTAAAAACGTCTAATCCGGTTATGATATTGGACGAGATAGATAAAATTGGGTTGGATCATCGTGGGGATCCTTCTAGTGCATTATTAGAAGTATTAGACCCTGAACAAAATCATAGTTTTTATGATAACTATTTAGAGTCGGAGTATGATTTAAGTAAAACATTGTTTATTGCTACTGCGAACGATATAAGTAAAATTCAGCCTGCATTAAGAGATCGATTAGAAATCATTGACTTGAGTGGTTATGCGGTTGAAGAAAAGGTAGAAATTGCAAAGCGACATTTGTTGCCAAAACAAAAAGAAGCGCATGGATTGGATAAGATTAATTTTAAA
>CALPWK020000156.1 GCA_943327245.2 Comamonas sp. lk
AATGATTGTTGGAGAAACTCAATTGAGCTGTTATAATTTAGCAAAGGATTTTGCAGCATTTTGGAAAGGTAAAAATCCTTTAGAAATAGACACTAGGCTTAAGGAGCTAGATTATATTATTGCAGGGAATTACACTGCTAAAAGTGCCTTTGACATGGCCTTGTATGATATTGCAGCGAAAGTAGCCAATAAACCACTTTATGCTTATTTAGGGGGCGTTGCAAAGCCGATTGAATCCGACCTGACTATTGGGATTGACAGTCCAGAAAAAATGGCAGAACAGGCTATCGAGTTTGTTGCAAAAGGGGTAAAAATGATAAAAGTGAAACTAGGGAAAACGCCTAGCGATGACATAGAAAGGATTAAACAAATAAGAGCCGCAATAGGTAATGATATCATTTTAAGAATTGACGCGAATCAGGGCTGGAGGCCAGAAGATGCTTTGAATGTGTTAACCGCCTTATCCATATTTAATATCCAATTTTGTGAGCAACCAATGCATAAATATTATGACGATGCTTTACCCGCTCTTTGCGCATCGTCCCCAATTGCCATCATGGCCGACGAATCTGTATTTACGCACCATGACGCACGCAAGTTAATCGCACAAAAAGCATGTCATTCAATAAATATTAAATTTTCAAAAAGTGGGGGCATAAATGAAGCAATAAAAATTCATGATATTGCTAAAGCCAACCAAATTCCATGCATGATGGGCGGCATGTTGGAAAGTCGTTTAGCGTTAAGTGCTAAAATGCATTTTGCTATGGCACATGATAATATCAAATATTACGATATGGACACTTGTTTATTGGGTCATACTGCAGACCCAGTAATAGGAGGCGTTCAGTTTGATGGCATGCATTTGTCAATAAGCGATGACCCTGGAATAGGCGCAACTGTAGACCCAGCCTACCTTTCCAAATTGGAATCCTGTGTTGTATAACTATTTGTATCTTTAATATACAAACTGAAACTATGGAAGCTAGAAAAGCAATTGACTCTTTTACTACAATGAACGAATTGGTATTACCCAATGACACAAACACCTTTGGAGATTTAATGGGAGGTAAGTTAATGTACTGGATGGATATTGCGGCTTATTTATCTGCCTCTAAGCACTGTAACTCTGCTTGTATGACCGCTTCTGTAGATAATATTAGTTTTAAAACACCTATTAAACTGGGGAATGTTATTTGTATAGAAGCTATTGTTACAAGGGCTTTTACCACTTCTATGGAAATTCATTTGAAAGTTTGGAATCAAAACATGATTGACCAAACTAGAGTTTTAAGTAATGAAGCATTTTTTACATTTGTAGCATTGGATGAATATAAAAAACCTAAAAAAGTTCCAGAAATTATTCCAGAATCCGATCACGAAAAGAAAATTTTTCTTACCGCATTAAGAAGAAGGCAATTAAGATTAGTATTAGCAGGAAAAATGAAGCCGAATGACGCTACAGAATTAAAAGCATTGTTTACGGAAGTATAGCGGCCGCTTCCACATGATGTCTCCCCTTTAACATGTATTCCTTACTTTGTTCAATTGCATTCATTATTTGATCTAGGATAACTTCTACCGACGCGTCATAGTCAATTACTAAAGGTGCTTTGAAACGGACCGTCAATGGCGTTCCCACTTTTTTAAAAGTAAGTCCCTGCTTTGTAAACGCTCTCCAAAAACCATTTATCACAACAGGGACCACAATAGGTTTATTGTTTTTAATAATATGTGCTGTACCTTTTCTACCTGGAGCAAAAGGTTTAGTGGTTCCTTGAGGGAAAGTAATTACCCAGCTTTTTGATAAAGCAGCGTCTATTTTTTGCGTGTCGAATTCATCTCTTTGTCTTTGCACATCTTGGCCTTCTGCTCTCCAAGTTCTCTTTACAGTCAAAGCGCCCCCTAATTTAAATAAACGTGTCAACCAATTACTATTCATGGTTTCTTCCGCAGCTACAAAATAAACATTTGTAAATGGGTTTAATAAATAATAGGGAATGCCTAGTTTATTATACTTGCCCCATTTAACAGCACAGAAAATATGAACAAACGCAATGACGTCACCAAAATAAGTTTGATGATTGCTTACAAATAGAACGTTCTTTTTTGGCAACTTCTCCAAATTTTCCGTACCCTCAATTACAATCCTATTAAACAATGCAATTCCAGGATAAGAGAATAAGCCTACAATACCATATATAATAGAACGAAATATTTTGATTCGCTTTAGTCGATCCATTAGACTCATTAGTACGCTTGTTAGTTTCGAGTGCAATATAGCACATAAATATGTATTGGAATGCCCCTGTTTAACTAACAAATAGTATCTTTAAGCAATGAAGAAATCTGCCGTAATTTTCGATATAGATGGCTTATTAATCAACAGTGAGCCCTTATGGAATAAAGCTGCAACTGAAATTTTCCGACAATACGGAATTCAACTCACCGAAGATCAATATGCAATCACTACTGGTCTTAGATCAAAAGAATTTGTAGCTCACTGGTTGCACTCCAATAAAGTGCCTCACACTGAATTTGATAGAGCTGAACAAAAAATTATTACACTAGCGCTTGACCTTATTGACAAGGAAGCTACCTTAATGCCAGGAGTGGAACATATATTTCAATTTTTCTTACAAAGAGATTTTAAAATGGGATTAGCAACTTCCTCCCCTGCTTTATTAATTGAATGGATTAAGGATAAATTAGGCATAAGAAGCTATATTCAGTCTAGTTGTTCAGCACAACATTTGATTCATGCCAAACCACATCCTCAGGTATATTTAGAGTGTGCTGCAGGATTGCATGTAAACCCACTTGAATGCATTTGCTTCGAGGATTCTTTTTATGGAATGTTAGCAGCGAAATCTGCAAGAATGACCTGCGTTGTAGTTCCTGCTGCAGACCAGGTAAAATCAGAAAAATGGGGTGCAGCCGACTTGAAATTGACTTCTTTACAAAATTTTGGTGCACTTCACTTTAATATGCTAAACGACTAATTTGAACTCTATAAATAAATATATTACTTATAACAATTCAATTTAAATTACAGTCCACAATGGAATTAGCAAGAAAAGTTATAGGTAAAGAATTAGACCTCTTCGAGGCAAGCTTCAAAGAGGCGGTAAAAAGTCGCGTTGCCTTATTAGATCGTATTATGCAATACATAGTTAAGCGCAAGGGAAAGCAAATGCGACCTATGTTTATTTTATTGTCTGCTAAATTACATGGAGAAATTACAGACGCATCCTACAGAGCTGCTTCACTAGTAGAACTTTTACATACCGCCACTTTAGTTCATGACGACGTAGTGGACGATTCTATTGAGAGAAGGGGATTTTTTTCTATCAATGCATTGTGGAAAAATAAAATCGCAGTCCTAGTAGGCGATTATTTATTGTCAAAGGGATTACTACTGTCGTTAGAGAATAAAGACTTTACTATTTTAACCATATTGTCCGATGCGGTTAAAAAAATGAGTGAGGGCGAATTATTACAAATAGAAAAAACAAGAAATCTCAATTTTGACGAATCTGTATACTACGAAATCATCAATGGGAAAACCGCAAGTTTACTAGCGTCTAGCTGTGCTGCAGGCGCTGCCTCTGTCACACAGGACGAGTCTATTATTAAAAAGATGAAAGATTTTGGAGAGCAAGTAGGAATGGCATTCCAAATCAAAGACGACTTATTTGATTATGGTGATGCTAAAATTGGCAAGCCAACCGGCAATGACATCAAAGAAAAAAAATTAACGCTTCCGCTAATTCATATTTTACAAAAAGTACCTTCTTCACTAAAGAAGCAAATTATTTACATTGTTAAAAATAATAATAATGATAAAGAAAAAGTGAAGTTCGTAATAGATAATGTAAAGGCTTATGGGGGTATTGAATATGCAAATCAAAAAATGATTGAATACCGTGATAATGCCCTTTTAATTTTAAACTCATTTCCACCATCCCCTGCTAGAGAAGCGCTAGAAGAATTAGTGAGATACACAACCGACCGTCAATTTTAATGGAAAAAAGGTGGAATATACTTAAAGCCAATCCGGCTAAAGTGCAATTACTGCAAGACGCGCTTAAGATACATCCAATCCTTTGCGAATTATTGGTACAAAGAGGCATTGACGATTTCGATGCTGCGAAGCAATTTTTTCGTCCAAGCTTAGATCATTTGCATGACCCATGGTTAATGAAGGACATGAAAAAAGCAGTGGACAGAATTCAAACTGCATTTGAAAAGCAAGAGAAAATATTAGTTTTTGGAGATTACGATGTAGACGGAACAACTTCTGTTGCTACTTTGTATCAGTTTTTAAAACAACTTTCTCCACATATTGATTATTATATCCCACATAGATACAAGGAAGGATATGGAATTTCTAAAATAGGTATTAATTTAATTATTTCTGTTGACTGTGGAATTAAGTCCATAGACCTTATTGCCTATGCCAAAGAATTGGGCATAGATTTTATTATTTGTGATCACCATTTACCCGATCTTATTTTACCACCTGCAGTGGCTATTTTAAATGCCAAGCAAGTAGACTGCACCTACCCATTCAAAGAATTATGTGGTTGCGGGGTGGTGTTTAAATTAATTACTGCA
>CALPWK020000157.1 GCA_943327245.2 Comamonas sp. lk
ACAGAGGATGGGAATTTTCTTTAAATTATACTAAGCGTGTTGGGCAAGTTGATTTAAATATTTCTGGTAACGTGGGTCATTTTACTAATAAAGTAATTGATATTGGACCCAATGCATTTATCTCACATGGCAATGGCGTCAATTCTATGAACCCATTACAATCAAAAGTGGGTCAGCCATGGTATTCATATTATTTGATTCATTCTTTGGGCATATTTAGAAGCCAAGGAGAAGTGGATGGTTATGTATTAAATAATGGTACTAAAATTCAACCTAATGCTAAGCCAGGTGATTTGAAATTTGAAGATTTCAATAAAGATGGTATCATTAATGATGGTGACAGACAATATATGGGCGCTTATGATGTACCAGACTTTTCATACGGATTTAATTTAGGTGCAGCTTGGAAAGGATTAAGTGTAAATGCTTTCTTCCAAGGTGTTTATGGAGTTAATGCATTTAATGGTGTGAAAGCCATGACTTTATCTGGCTTGAAAGGCTGGAATTTAAGTACGGATGCATTGGATTCATATAATTATAATCCAAATTCAAATACTCCAAATTTAGCAATGGCAGCTGATGCGAATGGCAACTTCTCTAAAGTATCTGATTTCTTCTTAGAAAAAGCAGATTACTTAAGATTAAAAAGCTTGAACATTGGTTATACCTTATCGCCTAGTTTGAGTAAGAGAATTGACCCAACAGGTAAAATGAAAATCAAGTTTTATATCAATGGTGAAAACTTATTGACATTTACTAAGTATTCTGCATTTGATCCTGAGGTAGGTAACCTAGGAGTAGATGGCGGAAGGTTCCCTGTATCTAAGATGACAAGTATTGGTATTAACGTAACATTCTAAAATATTAAAAATGAAGAAAATAATATATACAGTTGTATTTGCAACAGCTGTCTTAATTTTTGCTCCTTCTTGTAATAAATTTCTTGAGTTAGAACCTTATGGTCAACCAAGTAAGTTATCAAACATGTCGGATGCGCAAGCCATGCAAGCAGTATATGCTTTGTTTTATTGGCAATACAATGAAGGTACCATGGGTCGTGGTTTTATGTGGTACGAAAACGTTAGTGATAATTTAATCACTGGTAGAACACAAGCGGAAGCGCAAAATTTTAAAAATTTCACACAAGATGCGAATGGCTCAAGAGATGTAAGAGACAATTGGCCTAAAATGTATGAAACGATTAATTACTCTAACAACTTACTTAGAGCAATGCCTGACGCAAAAAATCTTTCTGAAAAAGTAAAAAACAAAGTATTGGGTAATGCTTATTTTATGCGTGGCTTTTCGTACTTATGGTTAGCACCTTGGTATGGGGATAATGGACCAAATGGCGGTATTCCAATTGTAACAGAAAATACACCAATTGATTCAATTGATGTGCCAAGACCAGCTTCTGTGTTAGATAATTATAAGTCTATTATTGCAGATATGGATAAGGCTGCTGACTTACTACCTTATTTTAATGAAATACCAGAAGGTGAAAGGGGATTAATGCATAAGACTGCAGCTTGGTCTATTGCGGCACGTGCTTCCTTGTATGCTGCACAATATGACCCTTCGTATTATGCAAAGGTGGTTGAATACACGGATAAGGTAATAAATTCAGGTAAACACGCTTTACTTGCTAATTACGATGATGTGTTTAAAATTGAAAATAACTGGAGCTCGGAATATGTTTTGAGTGTAACTAGTAATGAAAAAGACGGTGCTAAATTACCTGGTGTATTATTTCAAAATGGAGGCTTTGGTTATTATAATACTTGGGGATATTTTCAACCAACTTTAGAATTATTAAAAGCGTTCAAGCCGGGTGATAAGCGTCGTAAGACAACAATTATATTGCCAGGTGATACCGTGCAATTTATCGGTAAGCAAATTATTTGGGCAGTTAATCCATCTTCTGTTTCTACCTTATCAGGTATGACATTTGGTAAGTACTTAAAACCATTTGCTGCAGCAGATTGCGTTGGCAAAACTGTGAATCCGAATAGTGACAATGGTACAACTGATTTAAGTATTCCAATTGTTCGTTATTCAGATTTATTATTGATGAAGGCAGAAGCCTTAATTTGGCAAGGTAAAAATGGAGATGCTCCATTGAATCTTGTAAGAGTAAGGGCTGGTTTAGCGCCATTAACAAATGCAACTAAGGACGATTTGAAAAATGAAAGACGTTGCGAGTTTGCACTTGAATTTGGTGTTTTCCGTCATCTTGACCTTGTTCGTTGGGGAGATGCGCAAGCCGCTTATGCGCAACCTTTACATGGCTATAAAGTTAACTTGTCTGGTAGTAGCATCAGTTCTCTTGAAGAGATCGTTGTTTGGCCTGCAAGAACATTTAACCCAACTAAAAATCATGTATTCCCGATTCCTGCAAGAGAAGTTGCTAAAAGTAAAAACTTAAAGCAAAATGCAGGTTATTAATAAATAGTTGCTGATTAATTTTTTATACTACACCGGCAACATTTTTCGTTGCCGGTGTTTTTTTGTAAGTTAGAGGTGGAATTTTATTTTTTCCAAGTAAGTTGTAACATTTTAAAGAAACGAAAATGAAGAAGTCTATTATTGGTCTATTGTTAGTATTCGCAATTATTGGATGCGCAACACAGCAATCGGAAAAAGCTGTAGATTATGTTAATCCTTTTATCGGGACAGGTTTTCATGGGCATACTTATCCGGGAGCTACATTGCCAAATGGTGCAGTACAATTAAGCCCTGATACTAGACGTGGCAATTGGGATGCTTGCGCTGGGTATCATTATAGTGATGATAGTTTACGTGGTTTTTCTCATACTCATTTAAGTGGCACTGGATGTATCGACCTTGGCGATGTGTTATTTCATCCAACAACAAAGGCGTTAAATTTAGTTGCAGAAGGATATATTTTCAATAAAACACCATTTTCTCATAACGACGAAGTGGCAAGTCCAGGTTATTATAAAGTAAAATTAAAAGAAACCGGCATCACTGTTGAATTAACCGCTACGCAGCACACAGGGATTCATCAGTATTCTTTTCCTAAGTCTGAAAATTCAAAAATTATTATAGATCTAGCGCATACATTAGGAGATGAAATTTTAGATAGTCTGGCCCTAGAAGTAGAAGGAGATACGGTAATCAAAGGAATGAGAATTAGTAGTGGCTGGGTAGCCAATCAGCGTGTTTATTTTTATGCAAAATTTTCTAAAGCATTTAAATCTGTTAAGTTAATTTCTAGTGGGAAAATAATAAATAATAGTCGAGCAATTGTTGGAAAGAATATTCAAGCAGTGGTTGAATTTACAACCGAAGCGGATGAGAAAATCGAATCTCATGTTGGTATCTCGCAGGTAAGTATTGCAAATGCAAAACAAAACCTAAAAGCAGAAGCACCTAATTTTGGTTTCGAAGCAATTAAGGAGCAAGCAGCAAGTATTTGGGAGGAAGCCTTAAATAGTTTTGTGGTGAGTGGTGGAACGAAAGCTCAAAAACAAACATTTTATACTGCCTTATATCATTCTAAAGTAGTACCTAATATAACGAATGATGTGAATGGTGCCTATCGCACTCATGATAATAAAATTAATACAATAGTACCAGGAGAAAAGATGTTGTCTACACTTTCTATTTGGGATACCTATAGGGCTTGGAATCCATTAATGACATTAATAGATTCTAATTTAACGGCTAATTATATTCGCTCCATGTTGAATATGTATAAAGTCAATGGAGAATTGCCTACTTGGCCTTTAGCGTCAGGCGAAACTGGCACAATGATTGGATACCATTCTGCTGCGGTAATTGCAGAAGCCTACCTTAAAGGAATACGCGGTTTTGATGCAGCATTAGCTTTTGAAGCAATGAAAGCAAGTTCAAATAATACAAGACATGGCAGAAAGTATTATGTTCAAAACGGGTTTATACCTTCTAATATTTTGCGTGAATCTGTTTCAAGTTTATTGGAATACGCCTATGATGACTGGAGTATAGCTATGATGGCAAAAGAAATGGGCAAACAAAAAGATTATGAAGAATATGCAAGAAGGTCCATGTCTTATGTAAATGTTTACGATGGCGCAACTGGTTTTTTCAGGGGCAAGAGAGCGGATGGCAATTGGGATAATCCTTTTGATCCGCAACATTCAGGTGGTGAATTTACAGAAGCGAATGCGTGGCAATACCTTTTTTATGTACCACATGATATGAAAGGCTTATTTAATTTAATGGGAGGGCAGGATAAATTTTTAGCAAAACTGGATCAATTATTTGTTGAAAAAGTTAAAGAAGAATTTTTAATGCCAGATATGACTGGATTAATTGGACAGTATGTACATGGAAACGAACCAAGTCATCATATTGCCTATTTGTATAATTACGCAGGACAGCCATGGAAGACACAGGCAATGACAAGGAAAATTTTGAAAGAAATGTATGGCGCTACCCCTGAAGGTATTGCAGGAAACGAGGATTGCGGACAAATGTCGGCTTGGTATATCATGAGCAGTATAGGTTTGTATGCGGTAGCACCTAGTTCTGGCGAATACGCGCTCACTTCTCCATTATTTGAAAAAACAGTTATTAAATTATATAACGGAAAGCAATTA
>CALPWK020000158.1 GCA_943327245.2 Comamonas sp. lk
GATTAATAAGGGAGAGGTAATTACTGGAGAATTGCTGGATACATTAACAGAGAAAGAACTAGCAGTACGTATAAAAAATACATCAATTTTTGCACGTGTTGTACCATCACAAAAATTACGCATAGTTGAACTATTGAAAGGGATGAATGAAATAGTTGCTATGACAGGCGACGGTGTTAATGACGCTCCGGCACTTAAAGCAGCGCATATAGGGGTTGCCATGGGAGGAAGAGGTACAGACGTTGCAAGAGAGGCGTCCTCTTTAGTTTTACTAGATGACAATTTTGCTTCTATTGTAGCAGCTATTCGTTCGGGGAGAAAAATATTTGATAATCTACAGAAAGCCATGTCTTATATATTGGCTATACATATTCCAATTATTGGACTAACCCTTTTGCCAGCATTGTTCTTAAATATTCCTTTATTATTAATGCCATTACATATTGTTTTTTTAGAATTAATAATAGACCCAATTTCGTCGGTTGCATTTGAATCGGAGGAGGAAGAAAAAAATATTATGAAAAGACCACCAAGAAAGGCGACAGAAAAATTCTTTGGATCAGCAAAATTAATCACTAGCCTTTTAAAGGGCCTCTTACTTTTATTAATGATTATTGTTGTGTATTTTATTACTTTAAAAGAAGGGCATAGTGAAAAAGAAATGAGAGCAATTGTTTATACATCACTTATAATTGGGAATGTATTTCTAATATTATCTAGTCTTTCAAGTACTCGAAGTTTTATTGCAGTAATACTTGAGAAAAATTTACCTGCATTACTATTATTAACTTCGGCAATTATAATTTTAATACTGATTATTATGATTCCTGCATTACAGCGTATTTTTAATTTTTCAAATCCTGGTTTAAAACATTTTGAAATTGTAATAATTGCAGCAGTTGCTTTATTATTCTTATTAGAACTAATTAAAATAATTTCAAATAAAAAAAAATTCTATAAAATATGACATTTGTCATTGTTAATTTTTAATTAAAATATGAGCAATCATTTTATCCATTGCAAAAAAATGTTACTTTGTGCATATGAGCATCAAGACAAAACATATCATATCTTTTTTTACTATCGTAATTTTAATTGTTGCTTGTTCTCATGACATTGCAAATTTTAATCCACTTTTAACAAGTAGATTAAATGATACAGTTGCTAAAACTCCTTTTGATTCCACCTTAAATAATGCTTTAGGTTGCGATACAACTAAAATTAATTATGTAGAACATATAAAACCCATCATGACAAAGTACTGTACAAGTTGTCACAGCAGTACTTTAAAATTGGGAGGGTATGATTTGTCTAATTATGCTGGCACATTAATCCCTGCAAAATCGGGGAAGCTGTATGGCTCTGTTTTACACGCTGTTGGCTTTAGTCCAATGCCTTCTACTAATTTATTTATTAGTACTTGCGAAGCTAGCTTAATAAAAAGATGGATAGACCAGTCTTATTTAGTGGATTCAGCGGGGTCAAAAGACACGACAGTACTTAATCAGCCAATAACTCCCTCCGTAAATACTTGTAGTTTAGATACAGTTTATTTCGCTTCTCAAATATTACCATTAATGACATCAAGCTGTGCCATGAGTGGTTGTCATGATGCAATAAGCAGAAGAGAAGGTATTCAGATGACCGACTATGCTAATATTATGAAAATAGTTAGAGCTGGCAGTCCTTCAAATAGTAAATTGTATAAATCTTTAGTAGACTCTGACCCTGAAAATAAAATGCCTTTACCTCCAATACCTTATTTTACAACGGCGCAAGTTGACCTTGTTTATAAATGGATTTTACAAGGTGCAAAAAATAATTCTTGTATCAATACCTCAACAGCTAATTGCACAACTACAAATATGTCCTATTCAAAGGACATACAACCTATATTCGCTTCTAATTGCAATGGCTGCCATAATGCAACAGCTCCTTCTGGCGGGATCAATTTAACAACGTATAATGGGACCATTGCAATTAGTGCCAGGTTAGTGGGTTCAATTACTCATGCCGCAGGATATTCCCCAATGCCAACTTCAACAATTCAATTAAATACTTGTGAGATAAATAAAATATCAGCATGGATTCAACAAGGAAAAATAAATAATTAAATACAATGAGTTCATTGAGAAAAAATCGAATATTTCATATAGGTACTGTAATAACTGTATTACTTGTTTTTAGTGCTTGTTATTACGACAAGTCAGATACTATATATCCAATTACGGTAGTAACAAATTGTGATACAACCAATATTAAATACGCGAATCAAATTACAAGCATCTTAAACGCTAATTGTAATAATTGCCATTCAGCTACTTTAGCAAATAGTATTGGTGGTGGAATAAATTTAGGCAGCTATGCTTCATTAAAGCCTTATATAACTAATAGTAGTTTCTTGAATTCCGTCCTTCGAAATGGAAAAGCTGCCCCTATGCCTAAGAATGCAAATAAACTAGATAACTGTTCCATATTAGTAATACAAACTTGGATTAATCAAGGAGCACTAAACAATTAATAAAAAAATAATAATATGAAAAAATATTTATTCCTTGCTATACTGTCTCTACTATTTATACAAACGAATGCTCAAAAAGTTTATGCAACTAAGAATGGGCAAATAACATTTAATGCTACAGGAGAAGCAGTAAAAATTATGGGTGTCAATAATCAGGTAGACTCGAAATTTGTAGAATCAACTGGTCAAATTATATTTGGCGTTTTAATTAAGGCATTTAAATTTGAGAATCAATTAATGGAGGATCATTTTAACGAGAACTACATGGAGTCTACTCAGTTCCCAAAATCAGATTTTAAAGGGTATATAACTAATATCAAAGAAGTAAATTTCGCCAAAGACGGAGATTATCCAATTGTTGTTGAGGGTAATTTGACAATACATGGAGTGGCCAATAAAACTACAACAAGGGGAACACTAAACATTTCAAATGGCAAACCAACAATCATTGGCGAATTTAAAATTGCTATTAAACAATATGGAATAAAAGGATCTTATATTGGGGATAAAATAGCTAACGAAGCAAGCATTAAATTAAACTGTAGATATTAACATCATGACCGTAATATATAAAAAAATAATTCTTTTATTAATAGTGATCATTACTACCAGTTCGGTTTATAGTCAAGAGATTGATTTATTTGCAGAAAAGGCAGAAAAAACAAATGATATAACCACTGCTACATTTAAATCATCTAGGGTTATCAATGGGCAGTCTATTGAAAATGTAGGAAACGGCGTTTTGGATTTAAAAATTTTACATCGGTTTGGAAATATTAGCCAAGGTGCTTATAATTTGTTTGGTTTAGATCAAGCTTCTATGAGAATAGGTTTAGACTATGGGGTTAATAATAGATTAATGATTGGCTTAGGAAGAAGTACATTCGAAAAACAATATGATGGTTTTTTAAAATTTAAACTTATTCAACAACAAACGGGATTAAAGTCGATACCATTATCTGTAAGTTTAGCAAGTACTATTATATATAAATCATTAAAGGATGACCTTAATGCTACCTATACATTATACGCGTCGGATAAATTTTCTTATGCAAATCAATTAATAATTGCCAGAAAATTTAATGACTATTTTTCTTTACAGCTAACACCAACTATAGTTCACTATAATTTAGTTGCTAATTCTACTGTACCCAATGATTTTAAGTCACTTGGGATTAGTTTTAGACAACGCATTAGTAAAAGGGTAAACTTTACTACGGAATACTTTTACAGAATAGACAAACTTGATGGCTATAATGATCCTTTGACCATGGGCTTAGACATAGAAACGGGAGGGCATGTATTCCAATTACATGTTACTAATTCGACTGGCATGACGGAACGAACTTTCATAAATGAAACAAGTGGAAGTTGGTCAAATGGTGATATTCGATTTGGTTTTAATATTACAAGAGCTTTTACACTTAAAAAGCCAAAAGCGTTACGAAACACAAAATGGTAAATATGATAAAGAAATTATTAATCCCTTTTTTAATTATTCTTTTAGTAGCGGGAGCTTCAGTTTACTACTATGTATTCATCTACTCTACTCAGCATCATAGAAACATAAATAAAGAGGAATCTGTATTTATTGTTGCAGATTCTCTAATACAAGCTTATGGTAATAATGAGACAAGTGCAAATGCTAAGTATTTAAATAAAGTATTAGAAATAAAGGGGGTATTAATAGATACTGCCACTAATCAACAACAAGCTTTAACATTAACAATGGGGGATAAGAACAATTTAACTTTTGTATATGTGACTCTAAATAGTTTGCCAACAGCTAGTTTTAAATTAGGTGACTCTATTAAAGTGAAAGGAGTTTGTGCTGGACTATTAAGTGATATAGTTATTAATGATGCTGTTTTAATTAAATAAATTATAGAATTCTATTTTTTATAATTCCAAATCAATAACATTTGATTTATATCAATTCTTTTTTTGATCACAAACATTGGGCTAATAGTTCATTGTCATTGGAATAGGTCTTTAGCTGGTGTACTTTTACATCAGATTAATCGGACAACAATTTGCGGAAAAGATGTCTAGACATAATTGTTTTAAAAGGCAAGAAACTA
>CALPWK020000159.1 GCA_943327245.2 Comamonas sp. lk
AAATGCTCCGATTTTTTTAGGAGTTACTACACAAAACTATAATTATAAAACAGCGTGCTAAATGACCCAGGTCTGAGTAAAATTTGATTCTAATCAAATAGAAATAAATACATGACAAAAAAATAGCACCGATTAGATCGATGCTATTTTTAATATAAATACCACTTACTAAATATCTCCTTTCCCGTCTAACCAAAGCTTTACTGCTTCTGTAGTAACTGATTTTGGTCGCTCTAATGGGAAGCCTAAAGCACGGTCCCATGTTAAACTTGCTAATACACCCAAAGCTCTACTCACTGCAAATAATACAGTATAGAATTCGTATTCAACAATACCATAGTGAACTAATAAAGCACCACTGTGTGCATCCACATTAGGCCAAGGATTTTTAACTTTTCCTAATGACTCTAAAATTGGAGGTACTGTTTCATATATATTCCAAACTGTGTTCACTAATTTGTCGTCTGGTAAATGTTTTTTACCAAAAGCCATTTGTGCAGTAAAACGTGGATCTGTTTTTCTTAATACGGCATGACCATACCCTGGAACTACTTTACCAGAAGACAATGTTTTTTGTACATACTCCACAATTTGTTCTTTCGTTGGACTATCAGAACCAATCGCTTCTTGCATTTCAAAAATCCACTTGATTACTTCTTGATTTGCTAGTCCATGTAAAGGACCTGCTAAGCCATTCATACCTGCCGCATAACTTAAATAAGGATCACTTAAAGCAGAACCCACTAAGTGTGTGGTATGTGCAGAAACGTTTCCTCCTTCATGGTCTGCATGAATGGTCATATACAAACGCATTAATTCTTTTGTACTATCATCTTCAAAGCCCATCATGTAAGCAAGGTTACCTGCCCAGTCTAATAAACCGTTTGGATGAATATGTTCGTTATTCTTATATTTTCTTCTGTATATATACGCTGCAATTCTTGGCAATCTTGCGATCAAGTCCATTGAATCGTCATAAGTATATTGCCAGTAATCTTTTTTATTCATCCCTTTAGCATACTCTTGAGAGAATTTGCTTTCCGTTTGCAATGCCATAACTGCCGCAACATACATGGTCATTGGATGTGCACTTAAAGGAAATGCGTCAATCACATCAAATACATGTGACGGCACATGGCTTCTTCTTTGCCAATTATTCGTGATTTCTTTTACATCTTCTGCTGTTGGAATTTCTCCCACCATCATTAAATAAAATAAACCTTCTGGTAATGGTTCGTCTCCGCCTGGAGCTTTAGGTAATTTATCTTGTAATTCAGGAATTGAATACCCGCGAAAACGGATACCCTCTTGCGCATCTAATAAACTAGTTTCAGTAACTAACCCTGTAATGCCACGCATACCTTGGTACGCTTGCGCTAAGGTCACTTCCCCTATTTTCTTGTCTCCATGTTCCTTTAAAATGTCTTTGATTTCCGCAGCTGCTGCTGTGGCCTTTGCACTGAATAAATCCTTGATCGCTTCCATAGGCTAAAATAAAAATGAAAAACCGGTTAATTTTGGCCACGAAGTTAGCTAAGAATACTTTATTTAGGCGCTTTTTTGTACAAATAATATACCACCCATATAAAAATTATATTGGGGATCCAGGCCGCTACAATTGGAGGTAAATTACCCTTGGTGGAGAAGATGGTTGAAAAGCGGTCTGTAATAATGAAAACTGCAGCTATCACAAATCCTAACGCCAAATGGGATCCACTTCCTCCCCTAACCTTTCGGCCCGCAATAATCCCCCCAATCAGGGTTAATAAAAGTACAGTAACTGGTGTTGCATCTCTTCTGTAACGCTCAATTTTTAACTCATTCAGCCCCTCCGAACCTCTTAAAGACTCAATCTTAATTTGTCTAATTAACTGGGGCGTGGTTAGTTTGTCCTTAGTGTATTTGTCCTTCCCTAAGTCAACGGGCTTAAAAGGATACTTTTGATGAAGCATGGGGAAATAGGTAACCTCTTCTTTGTTATCCATTACGTTGCGCACCACCACTTCCGTTAATTGCCAGTCCTTTTTAGCAGTGTCCCATAAAATAGATTCTGCTCTTATATTTTTTACAACTTTGTCTTTGTTAATGGTATTTGCAAAGAAGGTACCCCCTCTTTTATTTGCTGTATCATAACTATAAATTCCTGCATAAGTAAATGAATCAATTCTAAAATAAATGTCAGAGGAAGACCTCATTAAGGCATCGTAAGATGAGTTTCTGTCCACGTAGGCGGCTTCAAAACTTCCACGAATATTATTTGCCTTTGGCACAATCCATTGATTTGAAATCCATAAAACCAACCCTAAAAAAACACCCCCAATCCAATAAGGACGCAACCATCTATTATAAGAAGTACCACTTGCCAAGATAGCTACTATCTCTGTTTGTCCGGCCATTTTAGAAGTAAAGAATATGACCGATATAAATACAAACAAAGGAAATAATAATGCCAAAATATGTGGCACAAATCCAATATAATAATGGGTAATGATTTCACCTGCAGTTAAACCTGACTTTACAAAGTCATCCGTTTTTTCACTCAAGTCAATCACCACTGCGATTACTGCAAAGAAAAAGATGGCAAAGAAAAAAACTGCCAAAAACTTTTTTAATATGTACCAATCTAGTTTTTTCAATACTTGTTTTATCTTTTATAAACGCTTACTAATTTGTTCAATCATACTTGTTTTCCAACTTGAATAATCTCCAGCTATAATATGCTCCCTAGCCTGTCCTACTAACCAAAGATAAAAAGATAGATTTTGAATACTCGCTAATTCCAGCCCTAATATCTCATCGGCTACAAACAAATGTCTCATATACGCTTTGGTATAATATTGGCTCATTTCATTTGGCAATCCTGGGTCTAATGGGCTAAAATCCTTTGCCCATTTCAAATTTTTAATGTTAATAACCCCTTGACTAGTAAATATCATACCATTACGGCCATTCCTGGTTGGCATGACACAATCAAACATGTCAATGCCTAGATCGATTGCTTCTAATATATTCCAAGGAGTTCCCACTCCCATTAAATATCTTGGTTTATCCTTAGGTAAATTTTCACAACACAAAGCAGTGAACTCATACATTTCCTCCATAGTTTCCCCAACACTCAAACCTCCAATAGCATTTCCTACCGCCCCTTTTGAACTAATATATTCACAAGACGCTTTTCTTAAATCCTTATATAAACCGCCTTGCACAATAGGGAATAAATTTTGAGTATACCCATACTTATCAGGTGTTTCGGCTAATCTGTTAAAACATTTATCTAACCAGGTATGTGTTAAGTCCATACTCTTTCTTACATAATCATATTCACTTGGGATTGGTGGACATTCATCAAATGCCATAATAATATCTGCTCCAATAGTTCTTTGAATATCCATCACATTTTCAGGACTAAACAAATGCTTACTACCGTCAATATGTGATTGAAAAATGACCCCTTCTGGCTTGATTTTTCTGTTATTAGCTAAGGAGAAAACCTGGTATCCACCACTGTCGGTCAAAATGGGTCTATCCCAACCCATAAATTTATGTAACCCGCCTGCCGCTTCCAGCACTTCCATTTTAGGACGTAGATATAAATGGTAGGTATTCCCTAAAATGATTTGAGCGTTAATGTCCTGCTTTAATTGTTGCTGCGTTACCGCTTTTACAGACCCAATGGTGCCCACTGGCATAAAGATAGGTGTCTGAATCACTCCATGGTCGGTGGTGATGGTACCTGCCCTTGCCCCGCCATTTGTACTTTCTTTTACTAATTCAAATTGTAATGCCGCCATGGCGCAAAGGTAAGGTCAAAAATCTTTACTTTTGCACCATGATAATCCACCTATCGCTTACTAATATATTGGTAGTAGCTTTTATTGCTATTATAGCTATTCAACTCTTTTACTATTTATTCTTTTTTTTAAGACTAGCCCTATATAAAAAGCCTAAAAAAGAAGTGCACATGGAGCACCCTATTTCGGTAGTGATTTGTGCAAGAGACGAAGCGGAAAATATTGCGAATAATTTGCCTGGAGTTTTAGTACAACAATATAGTACCACTCATGAATTCGTATTGGTAAATGACAATTCCGAAGACGAGTCTAAATATTTAATTGAAGAATTTAAAAAGTCATTTAAGAACTTGAATCCAGTGACTTTAACACAGGAAGCTAAAATGATTAGCGGAAAAAAATTTCCATTGTCCATGGGGATTAAATCTGCCAAAAATGAAATCTTACTTTTAACGGACGCAGACTGTGTTCCAGCAAGTGAACACTGGATGCAATTAATGCAGGACGGATATGATGATGGAATTGAAATCGTATTAGGATATGGTGCTTACAGAAAGAAGCCGGGTATTATTAATAAATTAATTCGTTTTGAAACATTTCAAACTGCATTACAATACTTCTCCTATGCCTTAGCTGGCTTACCTTATATGGGTGTTGGTAGAAACTTATCCTATAAAAAAGAAGTATTTAATAGGAATAAAGGATTCTCTTCTATCAATCAAATTCCAAGTGGAGACGATGATTTGTTTATTAATCAAGTTGC
>CALPWK020000160.1 GCA_943327245.2 Comamonas sp. lk
ACTTATAATAGGACTATTCTCTGTTGGCCCATATCCTTCATATACTGGTATTTGCGCTGCATTAAATATGCGTAATAATTTTACTTGACATGCTGCACCTCCTGTTACGATAAATTTAACATTGCCTCCTAGCGCTTCTCTCCATTTTGAAAAGATGACTTTATTTGCAAATTTCAATCTTGTTTGATACCACCATGATCCTGGTATCATATTATCATATTGTTCTGCTAAGGCTACTGCCCAGAAAAATAATTTTCTTTTCACACCCGTCAACTCCTCCCCCTTCAACATTATTTTTTCAAATACTTTTTCTAATAATCTTGGTACTGTTGAAAAGCCATCTGGTGCTACTTCTTTCAAGTTCTCGCCAATCGTTTCCATGCTCTCTGCATAATAAACACTCATACCACTATACATATAAATATAGGAAGCCACTTTTTCAAAAATATGATTCAGTGGTAAAAAGCTTAATACTTTTTGGTCTGGCGCATCTGGGAAAGGAAAACTTTCTTTTCCTGATTGTAAATTAAAATAAATATTACGATGTGTTAACATTACACCCTTTGGTGTTCCTGTTGTTCCTGATGTATATATAAATGTAGCAACCTGGTCTACTGGTATTGTTTTTTTGATTACGTCTACTTGCGCAATAATATCAGTGTCCTTATTACATAATTCCGTCCAATGTTTTGCTCCTGCTATTTTGTCAAATGTATATACCTCTTTTAAACATGGCACTTCATTTTTAATGGACATTACCTTATTATATAAATCGAGTGTGCTTGCAAACATATATTGCACCGACGCATCATTTAATATAAAAGTTAATTCCAAGGGATTGGTGGTAGGATATACTGGTACCCAGATAACTCCAATTTGTTGCGTTGCCATATCCGCTATTAACCACTCTGGTCTATTCTCGCTGATTATGGCAATTTTATCACTTCCTTCTGGCGTAAAATCATTTCCAGATAAGCCTAAACTAAGTAAGCCCGCACTCAACTCATTTACCGTTTGCGCCACTTCCTTAGTTGAATACTTTCTCCATTCGCCATTTATTTTGGCAGCTAACATGTCCTCTTGAGGAAAATGCGCTAATTGATGATCGATACAATCGAAGAGTCTTTTACATTCCATAAGTCAAGCAAAATTGTGGATACAAGTTACAAAAAAACCCAACACATTTGCGTTGGGTTTTAGATTATATTAGGTTTGACTTAATTTATTATTTTATCTAGTTTATTAAATGCGTCAACAATCCGTCTCTTAGTTTGGGTTCAAACCAAGTGCTTTTTGGTGGCATTACTTCCCCTGCGTCTGCTATATTAAATAGTTGGTCAATTGTAACTGGGTATAAACTAAATGCAACGGCCATTTCTCCACTATTAACTCGTTTTTCTAATTCTCCTAATCCTCTTATTCCACCCACAAAATCAATGCGCTTGTCTGTTCTTTGGTCTTTTATGTCTAATAATTTTGATAAGATATTATTAGATAAAATGGTAACGTCTAATACTCCAATTGGATCTGCGTCATTATAAGTTCCTGTTTTTGCTGTTAATACATACCATTTACTGTTAATATACATGCCAAAACTGTGCAAATGAGTTGGTTTATAGGCCCCTTCATTTTCCACCACATCAAATTCAATTGACAACGCTGTAATGAGGTCTTCCGCAGTTTGTCCATTTAAATCTTTTACTACACGGTTGTAATCCATTATGTGTAATTGATTAGAAGGGAACAAGGTAGTTAGAAAGAAATTTGAACTTGCACCCAATCCTAGCTTCACTTTTGCCGCCGATGCTGCTCTATGGTGCCCGTCTGCTATATAAGTAAATGGAACCTCTACTGCAAACAACTGCGTTATTTGGTCAATAACTTCAGAATCACTTACTGCCCAAACCGTATGCTGTATGCCGTCTTCGGTTGTAAAGTCGTAAACTGCATTCTTTGTTGTTTTCCACTTGTCTATCAAAGCGTCAATAGAAGCCTGATTGCGATAAGCTAAAAATACATTGCCCGTTTGTGCTCCTGTTGTTTTAATATGATTGATCCTGTCCTGTTCTTTTTCAGGACGGGTAAACTCGTGTTTTTTTATAATATCATTATTATAATCATCAATGCTACTTGCACATACTAAACCAGTTTGTGCGCGTCCATCCATAATTAATTGATATATATAATAACAAGGTTTTGATTCTTTAAATAATACATCTCTTTGCAAAAAAGCATTTAGGTTTTCTAATGCAATATCATATACTTTTTGACTATGAATATCTGTCGCTTCCGGAAGATCGATTTCACTTTTAGTAATATGTAAAAAAGAATATGCATTTCCTTCTGCCTCCACTTTTGCTTCTGCACTATTTAATACATCATAAGGTTTACTTGCAACTTGTTTCGCCAACTGTGGTTGGGGACGTACTGCTTCAAAGGGACTAATTTTTGCCATGGGCGCGAAGATCGTTCTTTTTTTTGGATTTAATTTTTTTCAGCAAAGGATTTCATCAATTCACAAAATGCTTTAACACTTGACAATGGAAGTGCATTGTACATACTTACTCTAATTCCACCAACAGTTCTATAACCTTTTACCCCAATCATGCCCTTTTCCTTACACAAAACTAAAAACTCCGCTTCTTTATTTGGGTCTGTTAAAAAGAAAACAGCATTCATAATACTTCTATCTTCTTTTGCAATGGGACAATAGAAATTTGGCAATTCGTCAATTGTGTTATATAATAAATTTGCCTTTTCTGTATTGCGCTTTTCCATCTCCGCTAATCCTCCTTCTTGCTCTATCCATCTAAGTGTTAACAAGCTTACATAAATTGCAAAAACTGGAGGCGTGTTCATTAAAGAACCCGCTTCAATATGTTTTTGATAATTTAGAATAGCAGGTATCGCTGTATTTGTTTTTCCTAGAATTGATTTTTTTACAACCACTAATGTAACACCTGCAGCCCCCATATTTTTTTGTGCCCCTGCATAAATTAAATCAAATTCATGAAATGGCGTAGGTCTACAAAATATGTCTGAACTCATGTCGCCCACTAATGGTACATTCACCTGAGGATAGCTATGCCACTGGGTTCCCTCCACTGTATTATTGGTGGTAATATGCAAATAGGTAGTACTTGCTGGTAGCTCTAAATCCTTTTTTATATAGGTATGTTTTTTGTCGGCAGTATCTGCAACCACTTTTACTGGCCCAAATAAACTTGCTTCCTTCACGGCTTTATTTCCCCAAACTCCATTATCACAAATAGCAGCTAAACCATGTTCGTCTAATAAGTTCATAGGTACTTGCATAAATTGCATAGTAGCTCCTCCTTGCAAAAATAAAACTTCATAATCATCTCCTAATCCCATTAATCTTTTTACCGTTTCTTGTGCTTCTTTAACTACGTCCATAAAATGAGTAGTACGATGCCCTATTTCTAATATGGATAAGCCAGTGTTATTAAAATTATGTATTGCTGCAGCAGCTTGTTCTAAAACTTGTTGCGGTAATATGGAAGGCCCTGAATTAAAATTATGTAATTCCATTATTTATTTAGGATTAAAATATGAATTTAAATTTGAATAGTTTCTTCACGCTCGTCTGGATCTTGTTCGTCAATAGTTGTAACACCACCAGAGACCACATATTTCATTGCTTCTGATGCACCAATTCCTTTTGGTAATTTCTTAATTCTAGCGGGTGAAACAATATAAGTAATTCCAGATATTGCATAAGAATGTGGGACATACACAGTAACGAATTCATGCATACCAAAATGCTCACTATTTTCTTGTGTAATAAAACCAATTCTCCATACGTCTGGTGCATCCACATTTACCAATACCGGTTGATCAAATTTTTTCTTATTTCCTGCAAATGCTTCTAAAAAATCTTTAACAGAAGAGTATATAATTTTGATCCCGGGCGTACGTTCCAATACCTTATCAAATACCGAAACAAGTCGCTCCATAAAATAAAGCGAAGACAACCAGCCCACTATTAATACTAAAGCAATAACTACCACGAATCCAAGTCCTGTTACTTTTGGGATTTGACCATTTACGGCAGCAAACTGGATTGGAAATAATACGTTCAATAAGTTAGGCAGAAAATTGTCCACCCAGTTAAATAAGCTCACTATTACCCAAACGGTTACCCCAATAGGCGCCAATACCACTACTCCTTGAAAAAAGAGTTGCGCCAATGCAGCTAATATTGCCTTTTTTGTTGTTTTTTCCCTTAAACTGGGCATTTTGATAGGATTTAGACCCAAATTTCATCCTTTTTTACCATTCAACATAAAATATAAATAATTAACTTGGAAACTTTGTAAACCATAATAGTTTCCGTAGTTTTGCGGCCTCAAATTAAGTTATGGAAAATAGAATTTTATTGAAAGCCAGGGAGTTAATGGTCCTTAATGGGGTACGATTTGTTACTATGGACGATTTAGCTAACCAATTGGGTATCAGCAAAAAAACTATTTATCAATTTTACAAAGACAAGGAAGCGCTCGTATTGGCCGTAGTGGA
>CALPWK020000161.1 GCA_943327245.2 Comamonas sp. lk
ATAAAATTCCAGTATTAGCCGACTTCAAACCATCTGGAAAATATTTAATGCAAGACTTACACCAATATGGTGGTGTACCATCAGTGATGAAATATATGTTGGCGCAAGGATGGTTACATGGAGACTGTTTAACAGTAACAGGAAAAACAATTGCAGAAAATTTAGCAGGCGTACCTGATTTAGATTTTGACAAACAAAAAATAATTCTACCAAAAGAAAATCCAATAAAAGCAACAGGACATTTACAAATCATGTACGGCAATTTAGCAACAGGCGGAAGCGTTGCAAAAATTTCAGGAAAGGAAGGAGACATGTTTGTAGGACCAGCAAGGGTATTTGACGGAGAGCATGCATTGATAGAAGGGATCAACTCTAAAAAAATACAGTCGGGTGATGTGGTAGTTATTAAAAACGTAGGACCTATTGGAGCACCAGGAATGCCAGAAATGCTAAAACCAACTTCCGCAATTATTGGAGCGGGCTTAGGAAAGTCAGTAGCCTTAATTACCGACGGACGTTTTAGCGGAGGTACACACGGATTCGTTATTGGACATATCACACCAGAAGCATATAAAGGTGGATTGATAGGATTAGTAGAGGACGGTGATGAGATTGAATTGAATGTACCAGCAAGAAAAATGACATTAAAAGTTGACGAAGCAACGATAGCAAAAAGAAGAGCAGCACAACCAGCACCGGTATTAAAAGTAACGAATGGCGTATTATGGAAGTATGCGAAATTAGTGAAAGATGCAAGTGAAGGATGCGTAACGGATGAACTTTAAAAAATTAATTAATAATTAATTTTTTAAAGTGATGATTGAAAAAAGTTTAAAGAAGGAAACTATGGAAACGAAAAAATTAACAGGATCGAAAGCAGTATTGGAAGCTTGTATTGCAGAAGGAGTGGATACCATATTTGGATATCCAGGTGGAGCCATCATGCCTATCTATGATGCATTGTATGATTATAAAGAAAAACTACAACATATATTGGTCCGACACGAGCAAGGTGGAATCCATGCAGGACAAGGGTATGCACGAAGTTCAGGAAAAGTGGGTGTGGTATTTGCAACCAGTGGACCAGGTGCAACAAATTTGGTAACTGGATTAGCAGATGCGATGATAGACAGCACCCCATTGGTATGTATTACAGGACAGGTGTTTGCACATTTATTGGGAACCGACGCGTTTCAGGAAACAGACGTGATTAATATTACCATGCCGGTAACCAAATGGAATTATCAAATTACAGACGCAACAGAAATACCAGGCATATTAGCAAAAGCATTTTATATAGCAAGAAGTGGAAGACCAGGACCTGTATTAATTGACATTTCAAAAAATGCACAGTTTCAGGAATTTGATTATGAAGGATATACAAAATGTAATCATGTAAGATCTTATCGACCTTCTCCAATTATAAGAAAAGAATATATAGACGAAGCAGTACAATTAATCAATAATGCAAAAAAGCCATTGGTGATTTTTGGACAGGGCGTGTTATTAGGAAAAGCAGAGAAAGAGTTTAAGAAGTTTATAGAGAAGTCGGGCATGCCAGCCGCATGGACCATTTTAGGATTAAGTGCCTTGCCAACCGACCATCCACAAAACGTAGGAATGTTAGGAATGCACGGAAACTATGGACCAAATGTATTAACAAATGAGTGTGATGTATTAATTGCTGTTGGAATGCGATTTGATGATAGGGTAACAGGAAGACTAGACAAATATGCAAAGCAAGCAAAAATTATACATTTAGATATTGACCCGTCGGAGATAGACAAGAATGTAAAAGCAGATGTAGGGGTATGGGGAGATTGTAAAGAAACTTTACCATTATTAACATTAGGCATAGAGCAGAAAGATAGAAGTGAGTGGTTAAAAGTATTTGCAGATTATGCAAAGCAAGAATATGAGCAGTGTATACAACCAGAATTATATCCAACCACAACGGACATGACAATGGGGGAAGTAATTCGAATTGTAAATGAAACTACTAAAGGGAATGCGATAGTAGTGACAGATGTTGGACAACATCAAATGGTCACTTGTAGATATGCAAAATTTAATGAGACAAGAAGTAATATCACGTCGGGTGGACTAGGCACTATGGGCTTTAGTTTGCCAGCGGCTATAGGTGCCAAGTTTGGCGCATTAGACAGAACGGTGATTGCGGTAATTGGAGATGGTGGATTTCAAATGACATTACAAGAATTAGGTACGATCATGCAAACGGGCATTGACGTTAAAATATTGATTTTAAATAATCAGTTTTTAGGAATGGTAAGACAGTGGCAGGATATGTTTATGGAAAAGCGCTATTCTTTTGTGGACATACAAAGTCCTAATTATGTAATGCTAGCAAAAGCATATGGGATAGACGGCGCTAAAGTAGAAGAAAGAGCAGACTTAGTAAACGCAGTTGAAACAATGTTAGCACATAAAGGATCTTATTTATTAGAAGTAATGGTAGGAAAAGAAAACAATGTATTCCCAATGGTGCCGCAGGGTTGCAGCGTGAGCGAAATAAGGTTGAAATAGGATTAACGAAGTTAAAATAAGGATAATTTAAAATCGAGTTATGAAAGACGAAAACGAAAAACAAGAATATACAATAACGGTATACACCGAAAACCAAGTTGGTTTATTAAATCGTATTGCTATAATTTTTTCGAGAAGAAAAATAAATGTAGAAAGCTTAAACACTTCACCATCAGAAGTGCCAGGTATTCACCGTTTTACTATTGTGGTAGAAGAGTCACGTGACGTAGTGCTTAAAGTGGTGAGACAAATTGAAAAGCAAGTAGAAGTATTGAAAGCATATTATAATACCAATGACGAAATAGTATGGCAGGAATTGGCATTATATAAAGTATTGAGTGAAGAGATTACGGAGAAGGTGAAAGTAGAAAGATTATTAAGAGAATATGGCGCACGTGCGGTAGCTATTAGAAAAGATTTTATCGTATTTGAAACAACAGGACATCGTGAAGAAACTAATAAGCTAATGAAAGCATTAGAGCCATATGGATTAGTAGAATTTGTAAGAAGTGCGCGAGTGGCTATTATAAAAGAGAGTGCAGGCTTTCATGAGAAGTTAAAAGAGTTTGAGAAAAGAGAACCGGGAGAGGAAGTAACAGAGAATGAGTATTTGGGAAAGAGAGAAGCCGTATTTACCATGTAAACAAGGTACAAGTTTTTCAAAAAGCTTGTCAACATAAATAAAACAATAAACTAAACACAAATTAAATTTCAAAAAATGGCAAAGTTAAATTTCGGAGGTACGGAAGAGAATGTGGTAACTCGTGAAGAGTTCCCATTAGCAAAAGCACAGGAAGTATTAAAGAACGAAGTAGTAGCAGTAATAGGCTATGGTGTTCAAGGACCGGGACAAGCATTAAACCAAAAAGAAAATGGGGTGAATGTAATTGTTGGTCAACGTAAAAATTCAAAAAGTTGGGATAAGGCGATTGCTGATGGATTTGTTCCAGGTACCACCTTATTTGAAATAGAAGAAGCATTAGAGAAAGGAACCATTATTTGTTATTTATTGAGTGACGCAGCGCAAATCGCAATGTGGCCTACTGTTAAAAAACATTTAACTCCAGGTAAAGCATTGTATTTCTCTCATGGTTTCGGAATTACTTATAAAGAGCAAACAGGAATTATACCTCCAGCAGACGTGGATGTATTTTTAGTAGCACCAAAAGGATCAGGTACTTCATTAAGAAGAATGTTTTTACAAGGACGTGGCTTGAACAGTAGCTATGCTATTTTCCAAGACGCAACAGGTAAAGCACATGAAAGAGTAATTGCATTAGGTATTGCGATTGGTTCTGGATACTTGTTTGAAACAGATTTCAAAAAAGAAGTATTCTCTGACTTAACAGGAGAGCGTGGAACATTAATGGGAGCTATTCAAGGTATCTTCGCAGCACAATATGAAGTTTTACGTAAGAACGGCCATAGCCCTTCTGAATCATTCAATGAAACAGTAGAGGAATTAACACAATCATTAATGCCATTGGTAGCAGAAAACGGAATGGACTGGATGTATGCAAACTGTTCAACTACAGCACAAAGAGGTGCATTGGATTGGTGGAAAAAATTCCGTGATGCAACTTTACCAGTATTTACAGATTTATACAATAGCGTAGCAACAGGAGCAGAAGCAGCACGTTCTATTGACTTAAATAGTAAAGCGGATTATCGTGAGAAATTAGAAGTGGAATTAGCTGAATTACACGATAGTGAAATGTGGCAAGCAGGTCGTACAGTGAGAAGCTTACGTCCAGAGAATCAACCAGCAAAATAATATGAGTGAAGATCAATTAGTAGATAAGCCTGCACTCGATATTGAAGGAGCGGTAAAAAGATTGAAGCCGGTGGTTAACCATACCCCGCTTCAGCTTAATGCCAATTTATCCCGAAAGTATCAGTGCAGGGTTTATTTGAAGCGAGAGGATTTGCAGATAGTACGTTCTTATAAACTAAGAGGTGCTTATAATATGATGAGTCAGTTGACG
>CALPWK020000162.1 GCA_943327245.2 Comamonas sp. lk
AGAACCTTCTTACTTGGATTTAATCTTACATTTTAATTAAATTAAAAATATACTGACATGAAAAAAAATATTCTATATACATTTTTAATTCTTTTGCAGTTTTCTTGTGCTAAAGAATTTACCGAACTAGCTCCTATTTCGGACAGGAGTATACAATCTGCCTATAAAACTGCAACCGATTTTGAGGTAGCGGTTAATGGTACCTATGATGCACTTCAATTGTCTGGCACTTATGGAAAATATTATTTAGTATTAAACGAAATGAGGTCCGATAATGTTTATAATGGTGGCGGTTCAGGTGGTATTGCTTCCACATTAGAGGACATCGATTTGTTTAAAGAAATAGCAACTGCTACTGAATTGTCAACTAGTTGGGCAGATAGCTACAAAGGCATTGCACGTTGTAATATTATCCTAGATAAAATTGATCAATCTACTGTAACGGATGCACTAAAGAAAAGATACAAAGGGGAAGCGCTTTACATTAGGTCATTATTGTATTACAATTTGGCAGTCATTTTTGGCAACATCCCGCTTCAACTAACTTATTCTACTGCAGTTGACCTTACTCAAGTACCTGCATCACAGGTATACGATCAAATCATCAAAGACTTAATTATAGCAGAACCATTATTGCCAGCTAAGTATACATTGGCTACAGATGTAGGAAGAGTAACAACAGGTGCAGTTACTACCTTATTAGGAAAAGTTTATTTAACAAAGGGCGATAAAGCAAATGCTGCAATTGCGCTTAATAAAGTGGTTACCTCCAAGTCCTATAGCCTGGTTGCTGATTATGCTAAATTATGGGGTGCTGCCAATGAAAATGGCGCAGAGTCTATATTTGAAATACAATTTAAAACAGGAGGCCAAGGTGAGGGTAGTGGTTATTTAGAATATTTCGCTGCTGTTTTAGGACGATCAGGCGGTGCGGGTGGAGGTAATGCTTCCATGCCAGTAACACCTGATATGCTTGCTGCATATACTCCTGGGGATTTACGCTTCACTAAATCAATTTATAGAAACAATAAACTACCTGATACTACTTATGTAATTAAGTATTTGAGTACACAAACAACTTCATTTGATGGAGATAATAACTGGGTAGTTGCAAGATATGCTGACGTATTGTTGATGTTAGCAGAAGCTGTTGGAGAAGGCACTGAAGGATATGGTTATATTAATCAAGTGCGCGCCCGCGCAGGACTAGCTGCAATTAGTGCTGCCACTCCGGGAACGTATACTGAAAAATTATTAGCAGAGCGAAGAGTAGAATTTGCATTTGAAAATCAACGTTGGCAAGACCTATTAAGACTTGGTGCTGCTAAAACAGTCATGTCTAAGTTTTTATCTATCCCAACAACTTCGGTAAGATCGGTATATCCAATTCCACAAAAAGAAATTGATGTATCAAACGGTAAAATTGTTCAAAACACTTTTTAAAAATATTCTCGTAATTAAATAAAAAAAATTAAATGAAAAAAATCATAATCATTATTGCATTAGCTGTATTAGGTATTAACCAACAAGCAAATGCACAAGTAAAGGAAGATAAGCGTATAAGAGTTATAGCCATATTTGCACATCCTGATGATGCGGATTCTAAAATGGGTGGAACTGCAGCATTGCTAGCAAAGATGGGTGTTGCGGTTAAGTTTGTTGCATTAACAAACGGAGATGCGGGGCACTTTTCAGAAGGTGGTGGCGTATTAGGTAAAAGAAGAAGAGAAGAAGCACAACGAGCGGCTAAAAAATACGGCATCGACGAGTATACTGTGTTAAATAATCATGATGGAGAATTATTACCTGACTTGAATGTAAGAATGCAGGTTATTAGAGAAATTAGAAATTGGAATGCAGACGTAGTTTTAGGCTTACGTCCAAATGATTATCATCCTGACCACAGAAATGCAGGAAAGTTGGTGGAAGATGCATCTTATATGGTAGCGGTTCCGAACGTTGCTGCAGATGTGCCAGCATTAAAGAAGAATCCTGTTTTCTTGTACATGCAGGATAACTTTAAAAAACCTAATCCATTTAGTCATGATATCGTAATTGGAATTGACGAAGTATTAGACAATAAAGTAGATGGATTAAATGAACATACCTCTCAAATGTATGAGTGGTTACCATGGATTAGTAATGGTGGAAAGGTGGATTCTAGTGTTCCAACTGATCCAGCTGCTAGAAAAGCTTGGTTAAAGACACGTTGGATGAGCAGAAACATGCCAGAAGCACAAAGAGCAGGTTTGTCAAAATGGTATTCTCCCGAAAAAGCGGCAGGTTTCAAATATGCGGAGTCGTTTGAAATTACAGAATATGGTGCGCAACCAACCGAAGCAGATATCAGAAGATTATTCCCAATGTTGGCAAAATAATTTGAAAAAATATAATTTCTAGCTCCTTTTTTTAGGAGCTAGAAATTTAAATTCTTACTGTGAAAAAAAATCCTTTTTTAGTAGGCTTAATCCTACTGACCTTTTTTGTTATTTCATTTTTAACAAATATTATAGGTCCACTAGTTCCTGAAATCATCAAGACATTTAGCTTAAGCTTAACATTGGTTTCATTCCTGCCATTTTCATTTTTTATCGCTTATGGATTTATGTCCATTCCAGCAGGTATTATTATTGAAAAAAAAGGAGGAAAGTTTGTGATGCTTATTTCGTTTATCATTTCATTTATTGGTGCTTTTATTTTTAGTTTATTTCCCCAATATAGTATTGCCATCATCTCTTTGTTTTTAATAGGATCAGCAATGGCAATGTTACAAGTTGTTATCAATCCTTTGCTTAGGACATCGGGAGGGGAGGCTGACTTTTCGTTTTATTCCCTAATGGGTCAATTGGTATTCGGGCTGGCTTCTTTTTTAAGCCCACTTGTGTATACCTATTTTTCACAAAATTTAGGAGTAAATCATAATGCATTTTTTAGTTTATTAAGTACATTAGTGCCAAAGGAAATTCCATGGGTTTCCCTTTATTGGCTTTTTTCAGCAGTCTCCTTATTAATGGTTATTGTGATTTATTTATTTAAGTTTCCAAAAGTGGAATTAAATGAAGACGAAAAAACCGGCGCATTTAAAGTGCACTTGGAACTACTTAAAAACAAGTATGTACTTTTATATTTTTTTGGTATTTTTTGTTACGTTGGATCCGAACAGGGCGTAGCAAACTGGATCTCTCAGTTTTTATTTGTTTATCATGGGTATAATCCTCAAACTGTAGGAGCGCAGGTTGTTTCTTGGTTTTGGGGAATGATGACTGCTGGCACAGTGGCTGGTTTGTTATTAGTCAAGATATTGGATAGCCGTAAAATACTAGTTTTCTTTACCACTTTTGCAATATTAGCACTTACAATGGCTCTATTTGGTGGTGCTACCATTGCCTTGTATAGCTTTCCTGCGGTTGGATTTTTTGCAGCAGTAATGTACCCAATTATTATTTCATTAGCGTTGAACTCGGTATCAAAACATCATGGTTCTTTTTCAGGAATATTAATAACGGGAATTTGTGGTGGGGCATTAATTCCATTAATAGTGGGTTTGCTTGGCGACTACTTTAGTCTAAAATATGGTATGCTATTCCTATATGTAACATTCGGTTATATTTTATCTATTGGTATTTGGGCTAAACCACTTATTAATAACAGTCAAATTAAATCATAATATAATCTTCATTCAAGAAAAAAATTAATATGAAAAAAAGTATTTTTTTATTTTTATTGTATTCGCAAGTACTTTGCGTTTGCAATTTATACGCTTCTGAAAAGTTGCCAATCACAGTTGAAAAAAATATTGCTGGTGCGCCCCAATTATTAGGGATTCCTTTCCCAAAGGGTAAATTACAAGCCAGCGATAAGATAAGAGTACTCAATGCAGCTGGTCAAGAAATACCCTCTCAAATAACAATAGTAAGTACTTGGGCTCCGATATCAGAGAGCGTTAAGTGGATATGGGTATTCTTTTTCTCAGAACCCCAAAATAACTACACACTAGAATTCGGAAACGATGTGGTGCGCAAAGAATTCACAGGGGATAGAGTAGTGGTTGAAAATAACCAAAGACCAGCTGGTAGAGTTAGGGTAAACACAGGCCCGTTGCAGTTTACGATTAATCGATTAGGCGGCGGATTTTTAGATAAGGTCGAGTTGGATATAGACAAGAATGGTTTTGATGAAAAAGATGTAATCGCAGAATCTAGCAAGACTAGGGGTAGCTTTTTAGATATTTTAGATGCTTCAGGAATTGATACATCAAATGTTAAGATCACCCATTCTGTTTTAGAAAAAGGCTCAGGGCCATTACATGCAATTATTAGAATAGAGGGAAATTATATCTACACAAAAAAGGATAATAATGCATCTCCTTTTGTAATGAGAATTCACGCGTATGCGGGTAAGTCCTATATTAAAGTATTGCATTCCATTGTGTATACTGGGGATCCGGATATGCATACTAAAATGGAAGGTCAGTACATGTCTATAGCTACTCAAAATAAAAGTATTGTGGATGAGCAAAA
>CALPWK020000163.1 GCA_943327245.2 Comamonas sp. lk
CGACGGTGATGAAGTAATTATTCCAACACCATATTGGGTAACTTATTCTGAATTAGTAAAAATAGCAAGAGGTAAAGTTGTTGAAATTAGAAGTACCGTAGAAGATGGATTTAAAGTAAGCCCAGCACAAGTGGAAGCAGCTATCACTCCACGTACTAAAGTATTCATGTTTTCTTCTCCTTGTAATCCAAGTGGCGCAGTTTATAATAAAGCAGAATTAGAAGCTTTGGCAAATTTATTTAAGAAGTATCCTCAAATCACAATATTGTCTGACGAAATTTATGAGTATATCAATTTTGAAGGTAAGCATGAGAGTATTGCTCAGTTCAATGATATTAAGGATCAAATCATTGTAATCAACGGTTTAAGTAAGGGTTTTGCAATGACTGGATGGCGTTTGGGCTATACTGCATCTAATGTAGAGTTAGCAAAAGCAATGGAAAAACTACAAGGTCAATTTACATCAGGCACTTGTTCAATTACCCAAAAAGCGGCTGTGGCTGCTTTAGTTGGAGATTTGAAACCTTCTATGGAAATGACAGAAGAATTTACCCGTCGTCGTACTAAAACATTGGAATTAGTAAATGCAATGCCTGGTTTTAAATGTTTCGCTCCACAAGGTGCATTCTACGTTTTTCCAGACGTAAGTGCTTATTATGGAAAATCAGACGGTACTCAAACTATCGCTAATGCGGCCGACTTTAGTATGTATTTGTTAAATACGGCACATGTTTCTTCTGTAATGGGAGATGCATTTGGCGAACCTAATTGTGTCCGTTTCTCTTTTGCTAATAGTATGCCGAATATAGAAAAAGCATGGGCAAGAATTAGAGAAGCATTGGCTAAATTGAAATAAAAACGAATTCAATTAATTCGTTCAAAATAAATTAATTTTAGAAGCGTTATACAAATAACGCTTCTTTTTTTATACTGTACTTCATGACTGATCAGAAATTTGAAATGTTCCAAAATCGCTTGCTTAAAAATTATAAGCATCGACTTAAACAAGCAAAACGTTTAAACGTTACGTGTTGGAGACTCTATGATCATGACTTACCTGAATTTCCAATATGTGTTGAATTTTATGAAGACTATATTTATATTGCCGAATACAACAGACGACATTCTTTAACCGACGAAGAACATGATTTATGGTTTGTAGAAACTAAAAGAATTATTTCTGAAATGACAGGAGTACCCGTTGATAAAATGTATTTACGTGTTAGAAAAAGAATGTCGCACAGAGAGGGACAATATGAAAAAGAGGAAGAAATTATTGCTTCAAAAATTATTACAGTCAATGAAAATGGATTTAAATTTTTAGTGAACTTAACTGACTATTTAGATACTGGATTGTTTTTAGACCATCGTGTAACAAGAGAGATGGTTCAGTCAGAAGCAAAAGGTAAAGACTTTTTAAACCTATTTTGTTACACCAGTTCATTTTCTGTATACGCTGCAGCAGCAGGTGCTAAGTCCGTTACTTCCGTTGATTTGTCTAAAACTTATTTAGCTTGGAGTGAAGAAAATTTTGCAATAAATAATTTAAAAAATCCAGCTGCCTATCAATTCATTCATGCAGACGTAAAGCAATATTTAAAAACATTATTGCCTAATCAATATGACTTAGTGGTCATGGATCCTCCTACTTTTAGTAATAGTAAAAGAATGAAGGATATATTAGATATTCAAAGAGACCATGTTGAATTAATCAATGACATGCTAAAAGCAATGCGACCTGGAGGTATTATGTATTTTAGTACTAATTTTACTCAGTTTATATTGGATATCGAAAATATTAATAGTGATCAAATAAAAGATATCACTAAGGCTACTACCCCATTTGATTTTGAAGGACGCTTGAAGCGATGGTGCTATAAGATTATAAAATCAACTTAGGGAAAGTAATTTTTCATGTAATGCAATCACTTGGGGAACCACTAATTGTTGATCATCATTAATTATAACGTAATCACACAATTTCATTTTCAATATTTCACTTATTTGATGAGCCATTCTCTTAGCAACTTCCTCCTTTGTACAATTGTCACGTTTCATGACCCTATGTATTCGCAAACTCATTGGAGCGCTTACGCCAATAATTTTTTCAACTCCTTGAGAGGAAGCAGATTCAAAAAACAAGGCAGCTTCTTTAATTACATATGGTGCATTTTGTTTAAATGCCCATTCTTTAGCCGCCTGTATAGTAATTGGATGTACTATTGAATTTAAAAGTTCTAATTTAAAAGTGTCAGAAAAAACTATTTTAGCTAAGTATTCCCGATCCAATTTATTATCATTATAAACTGCGGCTCCAAAGTTTGCAATCAACTTTTCCTTAACCTCCGAATTGTCATTCATAATATGTTTCGCAGTAGCATCTGCATCAAACACAGGTATCCCCAAAGTAGCAAACACTTTAGCTATGGTCGACTTTCCCGACCCTATCCCACCTGTTAAACCAATTATACGTGACATATTAATTACGCTTTGCAATAAAAAATCCGAAACTAGTAACCTTAATAGGATTCTAATTTCGGATTCAATACTGAATTAAACAAATGTATTATTTGTTAATAGCTTGAGACCATTCTAAACTAATAGAAGATCTTTCAATTTTCAAATAAGTACCTGGACTTACTTCTAATTGAATTGTATTGTCTTCATTCACTTTATTAATAGTACCATGAATACCTGCAATCGTAACTACTTTGTCACCTTTTTGCATGTTATCGATAAATTTCTTTTGCTCTTTTGCTTTTTTAGCTTGCGGACGAATCATGAAAAACCAAAACACCACGATAATACCACCCAACATAATTAACTGAAAACTACCACCACCTTGAGGAGCTTGTAATAAGATTTGTGTCATTGTATTCTTTTTTGTTTGTTTAAAATTTGATAAGCAAATATAATACTAAAACTACTATTTAGCCTTATGACTTATTTTTTGAATTTTACCTGAGGCTACCATTTCTTTATGGATACTATCCAATATACCATTCACAAAATGACCGCTTTGTTCTGTGCTATATTCTTTTGCTAAATCTATATATTCGTTAATAGAAACCTTAGTAGGAATAGTATCAAAATACATTAATTCACAAACACCCAAACGTAATAGGATCATATCTATTAGTGCAATACGCTCAGGGTCCCAGTTCTTTAATTTAGGAACAATTATACCTTCTGTAATTGGCTTTTTATCTATTGCTGTATTTAATAAATCAACTGCAAACTTCATCTTCTCGTCACCCACTAAATCCATAAAATTGATAGACGCTGGTTTTTGAATATAATTTAAGATAAATCCAATCATTATATCCCCTTCGTCCTCCCAATTGGTAAAACGTTCGTCAATATAATCTACTAAATTGTCGTTAGTTAATATGATAGACCCAAAAATGAATTTAAGGATCTCTTTTTCCTTGCTTTTGTCTCTATTTTGCTCTGAAATGTAAATTTGATACTCTGAAGACTCCGATAATTGGCGGAATATTGTTTTTACGATGTCTGCATCAATCCATTGTATTGGCTTAACTATTTCTAGTGCTTTTTTGAAGCTTTCAGATTCCATGGTTTCCCAAACAATTAAATTGCCTGATAACTTGGTATTAACTGATAAATCTGCTGAATTAGGTAAATTTTTGGATGCTCTTTGTTGTGCTTCTACTTCGGCATATAAAGCCACTTTATGTAGTAAATGAACCAAGAAAACGAATAAATTTCGTGTTTTGTCAAATTCCTTGTGCAGTAATGAGATAGGCGTACCTTGATTTTGTGTTTCTACCATGTACAAAACCTGCATTACTTTAATTCTGATATTTCGGCGGTTCATCATATTTGTAAGAGCTAATTGGGCTGCAAATCTATCTAAATAAATGGTAAAACCTGACATTTTTTACCAAAATCCAACAAACAACATAAAATTTAAGCATAGATTTGTCTCCTTGACTGCAAAATGAGCCATAAACTGAAATTTTGACCTATTCAATTGTGTTTAAGTCAGTTGGCATGATTATAGCTTATTAAGTAGTAATAACATTATTAATAATATAAAACGATAAAGTATGGCTAAGAGTCCGGCTAAAAAACTAAACATTACACCTCTACATGATAGAGTCATTGTTATGCCTGCCGCTGCTGAAGAAAAAACAGCTGGTGGAATCATCATCCCTGATACCGCAAAAGAGAAGCCACAACGTGGAACTGTTGTTGCAGCTGGTATTGGTAAAAAGGACGAACCAGTTACTGTTAAAGTTGGTGACACTGTATTATATGGCAAATACGCTGGTACAGAAATCCAAGTAGAAGGTCAAGACTTATTGATCATGCGCGAAAGTGATATTTTAGCAATTGTTTAATTACAATTTTTATTAAAACCATATTAAAGAATTTAAAAAATAACTCCATATGTCTAAAATGATTTTCTTCGACTTAGAAGCGAGAAATAAAATGA
>CALPWK020000164.1 GCA_943327245.2 Comamonas sp. lk
ATTGTTAATTTAAGTGCCTTTAATTTTTCTGCGTTAATCATGGTTAGTCGTTTTATGTTTTCTTTAATATTTATGTGAAGATAGGGATAAACCGTTAATAAACTAAAATATTTAGTATTATTTTACTAATTAGCTTAGTTTTTTAAGTATTATCTGGCTATTTTTAATATATATCATTGATTTTCAGTTATTTATTTAATTAGTAATAAATTTAGTATTTTTTTAAATTAGTAAACTTAGTATTAATCTAACGGTTTATAGGGGTGTTTTAATAGGATGGAATAAAAGTAGTTTATTTTGAAAACATTCCTAAAAAGTGAAATGTGGATTTCTGTTGTAGTATTAATTATTAATACATTTATATAAATCACTTAATACTATTACGCCTGTGTATAAGTTAATATCTTAGTTATTCACAGTTAAACTACTTACTTTTTATACTATTTAATACCTTATCGATAGTATTCTATAACTAAACTGGTATTGATTCTACGCCACTCTGTTTTTAAAAATAAATACTATGAATTTTAAAGACTTTTTTTTAATAAACAGGTTATACACTGTTAATTAACGGGTATAAATCCAGGTTAAATCTGCTCATCTTCTTTTTTCCAATGATTCCTAATGAACTTATTCCTTAATTACTAAGGTTTATTCACTCAAAAACCAGGGATATCCACTAATTTTTAATTTATCCACGTACCTAATGTGAATTCTTATATAGCTTTATAACTAAAAAAGTACCTCAAATTTAGACGCTGTCTATCTATTAGTAGTTAGAAACCATTATTTTTGCAACCTTATATATTATAATAAACGAACTATGTCAATTATTCAGAACATTAGAGAAAAAGGTACTTGGATCATTTTTACAATTATCGTAATCGCTTTAGTTGCATTCATTTTACAAGACGGTGCGAATAGAGGTAAAAGAAGCAACGATGTTTCAACTTTAGGAAAAGTAAACGGCGAAGTAATCAACAAAACAGAATTTGATGAAAAGTTAGATATCCAAGTTCAGAATTATGCCTCACAAGGTGTTAAGAGAGAACAAATGATTGGTTATTTATGGTCTCAAGAAGTAGATCGTCTTTTATTTAAATCAGAAGAAGATAAATTAGGACTTGCTGTAGGTACTAAAGAATTATCTGATGTATTATTTGGTAATGAATCTCCTTTTAGACAAGAATTTACTAATAAAGAAACAGGTGTATTTAATCCTAATGATGCGAAGCAAGCAATTGCACAAATTAAGAAAAGTAAAAATAGCGAACAGATCAATCAAATAGAAAAATTCTACATAGCACCTTCTATTGAAAACAGATTAAGAAATAAATTTCAAGCCTTAATTGTTAAAGGTGTTCAGGTTCCTAAATGGTTGGCTGAAAAACAATATGCTGAATCCAATACAATTGCTTCTATTTCTTTTGTAGGTGTACCCTATACTTCTATTTCTGATTCTACTATTAAAGTATCTAATGATGAAATTGCTACGTATCTTAAAAATAACGCAGCTACCTATCAAGTGGAAGAAGGTTCTAGAAGTATTAGTTATGTTGGCTTTAGTGCCTCTCCTTCTACTTCGGATTCTGCATCCGCATTAAATGAAATCGTAGCTTTAAAACCTGCGTTCCAAACCGCAACAGATGTAAATGTTTTTTTAAATAAAGCAGGTACAGAAATGCCTTTTTATAATAGTTTTATTAGTGCCAAATCAATAAAGATAATTCAAAAAGATTCTATCATCAATGCGGGTATTGGTAATACTTATGGTCCTTATGTAGATGGTAGAAATTTTACTATTGCAAAAGTTATCGCAACTAAACAATGGCCAGATAGTGCTAGCGTAAGACATATATTAATTGCTACATCGAATCCTCAAAATGGACAGGTTATTAGACCAGATAGTATTGCAAAAAAATTAGCCGATAGCATTAGTTTAGCAATTAAAGGCGGCGCTAGTTTTGACTTATTGGTTCAGCAATATTCTGATGATGCTGGTAGTAAAGCGAAGGGTGGTAAATATGAAATGTTCCCTCAAGCTCAAATGGTTCCTGCTTTCAATGATTTTTCTTTTGATAATACAGTGGGCACAAAAGGAGTTGTAAAAACAGACTTTGGTTACCACGTTATTGAAATATTAAAACAAACACCAAGATCTGCTGCCTATAAAATTGCTTATTTATCTAAGCCGATTTTACCAAGCAATGAGACAATAAACGCCGCGTCTACCGCTGCTGCTCAATTTGCAGCAACGAGTAAAGATTTAAAAAGTTTTAATGCAAATGCGGTTAAACAAGGTCTACAAGTTTTACCTGCAGTTGGTATTAAGCCAAACGATTTTGATGTTCAAGGTATTGGTGAGGCAAGAACAATGGTGCGCTGGGTGTATGAGAAAGGATTAAATGATGTTTCTGATCCTTTTGAATTTGGAGATAACTACTTTGTGGCTATTATCACAAACGAAGAAAAAGCAGGTTTGGCGTCTGTTGAATCGGCTCGTCCTCAGGTTGAAGGCATTATTAAAGACCAAAAGAAGGCAGAGAAAATTAAATTGAGCATGACTGGCGCTAATTTAGCAGCAATCGCTGTAAATGCAAAATCAAGTGTTCAGGCGGCAGACAGCTTAAGCTTTAATTATTCAATGATTCCCGGTATTGGCAATGAACCCAAGTTATTAGGGGCTGCCTTTAACAAGTCATTAGTGAACAAGGTAAGTGCACCAATAGCAGGTAATACTGGAGTTTTTGTTATTTCAGTTAATACTATCGGTTCTAAGCCAGCACAACAAGAATTGGCTTTGTTTTCTGACGAACTATTACAAAGAACAAGAAGTGTGTTTTTTAGATCTAATCTTGCTTTAAAGAAAACAGCTACGATTGTTGACAATCGATCTAAGCTTTACTAGATCGTTTAATTATATAAATTAATTAACCCCCGAATTTTCGGGGGTTTTTTGTTGCCCTAATTTATTCTTATTTCGAAAATGTCAATTCGGTTGTTGTGCCTATTTCTACTTAATTTTGAGTTATGTCTGAGCCACTCAATAATAAAGTTTCCGAAAGCGGATTAATCACATTAGACCTAGCAAGTTTTATTCCTGCTAATGAAATTGTACTATTTGATATTAAGCCTTTTTTATTCATGGAATTAATCTTGAAAGAAAAAGATTTTCGTGCCGCACTTGCTGTACTTGACTGGAGTCAATATCAAGATAAGTTTGTAGGAATTTATTGCTCAACAGATGCGATTATTCCAATGTGGGCTAATATGCTTATTGTATCAGGACTCTCCCCTTTTGCAACAGGTGTTTATTTTGGAGACGAGCAAAAAGTAAGGGAACAGGTTTTGTTAGAAAACATTTCATTATTGAATGCAGGTACCTACACTGATCAACGCGTTGTAGTAAAGGGTTGTGGTGATACGCCAATTGGAGAAGCGGCCTATGTTGCCATTACGCACAAGCTAAGACCCACAGTTAAGAGCATTATGTATGGAGAACCCTGTAGTACAGTGCCCGTTTACAAAAAGAAATCTTAATGCGCTTCTAGCCAATTTTTACCTACGCCTACTTCTGCTTCTACTGGCACCCCATTTGGTAAAACCATTGCCCCTGTCATACATTCAATGATTAATTCCTTTAATGCAGGAAGCTCTTCCTCTGTTGCATCAAATACCAATTCATCGTGTACTTGTAATATCATTTTTGAATCCCAGTGCTTTTTCTTCATTTCATTATGCACTTTTATCATTGCCAATTTTATCATATCTGCCGCAGACCCTTGTATAGGGGAGTTAATGGCATTACGCTCTGCAAAGCCACGGACCGTAAAGTTGCTACTATTAATATCCCTTAACCATCGCTTCCTTCCCATTAGGGTTTCAACATAACCTTGTTCTTTTGCTTTGTTGATTTGTTCGTCCATATATAATTGGATATTCGGAAACTCCTTTTTATAGTTGTCAATAATTTCTTTTGCCTCTGTTCTAGATATTCCTAAATTTTCGGCCAAGCCAAACGCGCCTTGCCCATAAATTATTCCAAAGTTGACACTCTTTGCTTTATACCTCATTTCCTTAGTTACGGCCGCTTCGTCAATGCCGTAAACTTTGGCTGCGGTTGCGGTGTGAATATCCTTTCCCATTTTAAATGCTTCACACATGTTTGGATCTGCACTCATTGCTGCCACTATTCTTAATTCTATTTGAGAATAATCCGCACTAATCAACACCCTGCTTGGATCTCTCGGTACAAAAGCTTTTCGAATTTCTTTACCCCGATCGGAACGTATTGGAATATTTTGCAAGTTTGGATTCGTACTACTTAATCTTCCCGTTACCGCAACC
>CALPWK020000165.1 GCA_943327245.2 Comamonas sp. lk
ATACAGTTCAGTCTGTTTTTGCTACGAATTCTTTATTTAGGGAAGTAACAACGGAAGTGGGAATTCATTATGTGCATACTCAAAATGATTTTGTAGATTTTAATATTCAAAAATTACTACCCCATAAGTTTTCAGAATATGGGCCAGCTATAGCAGTGGGAGATATAAATGGAGATGGATTAGACGATATGGTTACAGGGGGGGCTAGTAATAATAGTGCGCAATTATTTTTACAACAAAAGAATAATCAATTTATTCAAAAAGCATTATTACCTAATATTCGATTTAATAAACTTAATAGTGATGAAGGCATTTTACTATTAGACGTAGACAGCGACCAGGATTTAGATTTATATATTAGTAGTGGTGGATTTGAAAACCAATCTGGTGCTGCAAGTTATCAAGACCAGTTATATATCAATGACGGCAAGGGAAATTTTAAACAAGACTTAACGGCGCTGCCTTTAAATAATACAAGTAAACTATGTGTTAAAGCAGCCGACTATGATCATGATGGCGACTTAGATTTATTTGTAGGTGGTAGAGTTGACCCTTGGAATTATCCAAAACCTGTAAATAGTTTTATTTATAGAAATGACTCAAAAAATGGGCAAGTTAAATATACAGACGTTACTAAAACAATTGCTAAAGACTTAAATCAAATTGGATTAGTATGTGATGCCTTATTCACAGACTTTAATAACGACGGATGGCTTGATTTAATTATTACTGGAGAGTGGATGCCAATTACTTTTTTAACAAATGAGAAAGGGGTGTTTAAAAACACTTCAACAATGTCCGGAGTAAATGAGCAAGTTGGTTGGTGGAATACCATCCAATCTGGCGACTTTGACAGCGACGGTGATATGGACTATATAGTTGGAAATTTTGGACTTAATTCTTTTTACAAAGCTTCTACGATATATCCGGTTCAGCTATATGCCAAGGACTTTGATAATAATGGAAGCTATGATGCCTTTCCTGCTTTGTATATCCCAACTAGTCATGAGGATACTACTAAAAAATTATTCCCTGCTCAAACAAGAGACGATATCATAAAACAGATGATAAGTACGCGATCCAAATATCAAAACTATAAAAGTTTTGCAAGTGCAAGAATTGATCAACTATTTACGCCGGAACAATTAAAAGGAGCGCAAATATTAAAAGCAAATTATTTGGAGTCTAGTTATTTAAAGAATAATGGCAATGGTAAGTTTGAATTAAGTACTTTACCTACAATGGCCCAGGTTTCTATTTTAAATGGAATGGAAGTAGACGATTTTGATGGGGATGGCAATTTAGATATACTAATAAATGGGAACGATTATGGTACAGAAGTTTCTGTAGGAAGGTACGATGCTATGAATGGCTTATTACTCAAAGGAGACGGCAGGGGAGGCTTCCTGCCGCTTAGTATACTCGAGAGCGGCATATTTATTCCAGGGAATGGGAAGGCCCTAGTTAAGCTTAAAAGCGCGAACGGAGGTTATTTAATTGCGGCTTCACAAAACAAGAGTGCATTAAAAGTATTTGAACTTAAAAATAAAGAACGTCTTATTGCTCTTGGGGCTAATGATGTTAGTGCAAATATTAGTTTCAAAAATGGCAAAGGAAGAAAGCTTGAGTTCTATTATGGTAGTTCCTTCTTGTCACAATCAGGAAGGTTTATAAGATTTACTAATAATATAAAATCAATTACGGTGACTGACTCAAAAGGAGAAAAGAGAATGCTTCCGTAAGTAGTTTTTTATTTTAAATTTTTGTTGTAGATTTTTTATTTTAATTATAAATAAGTGTAGTATGAAAAAGTGTAAAGGTTTTTTTAAAAATAGTATTGTATTTATTTCGATACTAATATTTGGAATGGTAGCATGTAAACAAGAGAAACAAGCATCCTTGAATTCGGTAGACGTGTTAATAGCGAATGAGGATCAGTTGACGCAGATTATTATATATGATGTATTTACGCCGCCAGTAGCTAGTAGGATTTATGTATATTCTTCTATTGCAGCATACGAAGCAATGAGACATGCTAAAAATGACGCTCCTTCTATTACAGAAAAACTAAATGGTTTTGGTAAAATGCCATTACCGGACAAGGATAAAAAGTATGATTATACCTTGGCTGCTACCAAAGCATTTTTTAAAGTTGCCAGAAATGTTAAAGTATTTTCTGTTGATTCACTAGATCAGTATGAAAAATCGGTGTATAATAATTTCAAACAAAATTTAGATCCTGCTACCTATGAGGCTTCTATAGCTTTTGGAGATACGATTGCTGCTGTAGTATTAGCTAGAGCAAAGACGGACGGTTACGCAGCATCAAGAGGGAAGGCTAAATTTTTAGGTAGCAATGAGCCAGGCAAATGGAGACCCACACCTCCAGACTATTTAGACGGTGTAGAATGGTGTTGGAATACTATGAAGCCAATGGTATTAGATTCAGCAGCTCAATTTAAACCTGCATTACCTCCGCCTTATAGTAATAAACCAGGTTCTGTTTTTCACAATATGGTAAAAGAAGTGTATGACATTAATAAAAATCTAACAGCAGAACAAAAAACAATCGCGAAATATTGGGACGATAATCCATTTGTTTTAGAGCATGCAGGGCATATGACATTTGGTAATAAAAAAATTACCCCAGGTGGACATTGGATAGGAATAGCTGCGCAAATTATTAAACAAGAAAATGCAGACCCTATAAAAGCTGCTCAAACATTTGCATTAACATCTATTGCTTTATATGATGGTTTTATTTCTTGTTGGGACGAGAAGTATAGAAGTAATTATGTACGTCCGGTTACAGTGATTAAAGATATGATTGACAAAGACTGGATGCCTTTTTTACAAACACCTCCATTCCCTGAATATACAAGCGGGCATAGCACTATTACGGCATCTGCAGCTACAGTGTTGACTAAATTATATAGAGACAATTTAGCATTCGAAGATTCAAGTGATTATAAATATATTGGAATGAAACGTAAGTTTAATTCACTACACGAAGCTGCTGCTGAATGTTCCATGAGTAGAGTATATGGCGGTATTCATTACACCTTAAGTGTAAATACCGGAGCGGAAGCAGGAAAGAAAGTAGGAGGGTTGGTTGTGAAAAAAATACTGGAATAATTTGAATAGTATTTTTTTGAAATTGATTGAATTGAATTTATAGGAATACATAATAAAACGATTACTATGGCTACGAAAAATAACAGCTATGATGCTATTGTTATTGGTTCAGGAATCAGTGGTGGTTGGGCCGCTAAGGAATTATGTGAGAAGGGACTAAAAACATTAGTACTAGAGAGAGGCAGAGATGTAGTGCATTTAAAAGACTATCCAACAGCGACCATGCCACCTTGGGAATTTCCTCATAGAAAAGGAAAGACTTTGGCAATGCAAAAGGACAATCCAATTGCAGATAAATGTTATGCTTACAATGAAACATCGGAACATTTTTTTGTAAAAGATAAGGAGCATCCTTATATACAAGAGAAACCTTATGATTGGATTAGAGGATATCAAGTAGGGGGCAAATCCTTACTATGGGCAAGACAAACGCAAAGATGGAGCAAATATGATTTTGAAGGTCCTGCAAGAGATGGTTTTGGGAATTGGCCTATCACCTACGATGAACTAGCGCCCTGGTATACGCATGTGGAGTTCTTCGCAGGTATAAGTGGCAACTATGACAAATTAGATACTTTACCAGACGGACATTTTTTACCTGCATGGGAAATGAATGACGTAGAGAAATCCATGCAAAAAGGGATCATGAGTAAGTTTACAGATCGTAATGTAGTACAAGGACGTTGCGCACATTTAACAAAGCCGGCACCCATTCATATTGAACAAGGAAGGAATCAATGTCAAGCAAGAAACATGTGTGAAAGGGGTTGCCCATTTGGTGGCTATTTTAGTTCCAATGCTTCCACCATTCCTTGGGCTGCAAAAACGGGTAATTTAACTTTGCAAACAAATAGTGTGGTGCATTCCATTATTTATGACGAGTCTACACAAAAGGCAAAAGGGGTTCGAGTAATTGATGCGATAACAAAAAAAGAAACGGAATATTTTGCAAAAATAATTTTTGTAAATGCGTCTACTTTAAATACGAATTTAATTTTATTAAATTCTACATCAAAACGATTTCCCAACGGCATGGGTAATGATAATGGTCTGCTTGGTAAGTATATCGCATTTCATAATTATAGAGGAAGCTTGTCTGCTAGTATTGATGGGCCATTAGATTCTTATTATTATGGAAGACGTCCAACACAGCCCATGATGCCCAATTTTAGAAATGTGCA
>CALPWK020000166.1 GCA_943327245.2 Comamonas sp. lk
ATAGTTTTAAAATGGCCCTTCAGGAGCTAAAAGTCAATAAACTCAGGACTTTCTTATCTCTTTTTGGTATCACCATTGGCATATTTTGCATTATTGGAGTGCTTGCTACCATTGATAGTTTGAAGACAAAAATTAGCAGTGACTTGTCTGGCATGGGCAACAACACAATTTTTATTGACAAATGGGATTATAGTGGAGGACCTGAGTACCCATGGTGGAAATTTGTTAAGCGTCCAAGTATGAAAGTGGCCGAGATGGAAATGATTCAAAAAAAATCAAGTTTAGCTTCCAATATAGCCTTCTTTGTTTCTACCTCTGCTAGTTTTAGTTATGAAGAAAATCAGTTAAAAGGAGTTAATTTATATGGAATAACCAAGGACTTTAATTCCATTCAAACTTTTAATATTGGCACTGGTAGGTACTTTAATGAAAATGATTTTATAAGAGGCGTTCCTTATTGTGTTATTGGAAATAAAGTGGCGGAAGAACTTTTTGGAAAAGCAGAAAAAGGCTTGGGTAAAACTATTTCTTACGGGGGACGTCGATTATTAATTATTGGAATCATTGAAAAGCAGGGTAGTTCAATGCTTGGTGGTTTTGATTATGATAAAACAACTATTGTTCCTTATAATTATTACGCTTCTATTTTTAATCCAGATAATAATAATCCTTATATCATGGTGCAAGCTAAACCGGGTATCCCGTCTAAAGCTTTACAGGAAGAATTAATTGGAGTAATGCGTCAATTAAGAAAATTAAGTCCTACTCAGGAAGACAATTTTACTTGTAATGACGTTGCACAATTTAAAGATCAAATTGAAAGTGTGTTTGGAGCTATCAATCAAGGTGGATGGGCCATTGCAGGCTTGTCTTTATTAGTAGGCGCCTTTGGGGTAGCCAATATTATGTTTGTAACAGTAAGAGAAAGAACGAGTCAAATTGGACTTAAAAAAGCAATAGGGGCTAAAAGCTCCACCATTTTATATGAGTTTCTTTTAGAGTCTGCATTCCTATGTATTATAGGAGGGCTGGTTGGACTATTTCTGGTCTGGCTGCTCACAGTAGCATTAGGTGCGGTATTGCCTTTCCCAATTTTTATAGCTCCTAGTATTGTTGTTTTAGCACTAAGTATTTGTATTATTTTAGGGGTCATTTCTGGAATTATTCCTGCTTCCATTGCCGCTAAAATGAATCCAGTAGAAGCCATTAGAACAAAGTAATAAGCTTTACCTTTGCTTCGTGTTAGCTAAATCAATTACCATATTAGCCATTGAGTCATCTTGTGACGAAACAGCTGCGTCTGTTGTAGTGGACGGTAAAATTCTTTCCAATTTTATTGCCAATCAAACGGTACATGAAAAATTTGGAGGAGTAGTGCCCGAATTGGCTAGCAGGGCACATATGGAAAACATTGTTCCTGTTGTAGACGAGTCCTTAAAAACAGCATTTCCTAATTTAACACATGCGGAAAGACTTGCTCAATTAGACGCTATTGCATTTACACAAGCGCCTGGTTTAATTGGCAGTTTGTTAGTAGGCGCACAGTTTGCAAAATCCTTAGCATTGTCCTTAAACAAGCCTTTAATTGCAGTGCATCATATGCAGGCACATGTGATGGCCAATTTAATTGCAACACCAAGTCCTAGTTTCCCATTCTTGTGCTTAACTGTAAGTGGAGGTCATACTCAAATTGTAAAATGTAATAGTCCTGCAGATATGCAAATATTGGGCGAAACCATTGACGATGCTGCAGGAGAAGCATTTGATAAAATTGCAAAATTACTTGGCTTGCCTTACCCTGGCGGCCCTTTATTAGATAAATTGGCACAACAAGGGAATCCCAAAGCTTTTGAATTTGCGAAACCTTTAGTACCCGAATTAAATTATTCCTTTAGTGGTTTGAAAACAAGTGTCTTATATTTTTTACAAAAACAGGAGCCGGGTTTTATTGAAGCAAATTTGAAAGATTTATGTGCTTCTGTACAGTATACAATTGTTACTATATTATTGAAAAAATTGAAAAAAGCAATTGTGGAAACAGGTATTAAGGAAGTTTGTATTGCGGGAGGGGTGAGTGCCAATTCTGGTTTAAGGAACGGGATTCAGGAATTAGGCCAAAAAATGCAGGCCAACATTTATTTACCACAATTCGAATATTGCACCGACAATGCTGCAATGATAGCTATTACAGCACATTACAAATATTTATCAGGTACTTTTGAGCCCTTAAGTACTAGTGCAACTGCACGTTCTAATTGGTAAGGATAAATTACTTAACTTTGCGGCTTCAAAATAGTTGAAACTATGATTAGTGCAAGAAACATCACATTGTCCTTTGGTAAAAGAGTATTGTTTGACGAAGTTAATATTAGCTTCACCAAAGGGAACTGTTATGGTATTATTGGAGCCAATGGGGCTGGAAAGTCTACATTCTTAAAAATTTTAAGTGGTGAAATTGAGCCCAATAAAGGATTTGTCGAAATCACTCCAGGTGAGCGTATGTCGTTCTTAAAACAGAATCAATTTGAGTTTGATGAGCAGACGGTACTAAATACCGTAATGCAAGGTCACAAGCGCATGTGGGAAGTAATGCATGAGAAAGACGCTTTATATGCTAAAGAGGACTTTACGGAAGCAGATGGCTTGAGAGCGGGTGAATTAGAAGGAGAATTTGGAGAAATGGGTGGATATGAAGCAGAAAGTAATGCGGCAAGCTTACTGAGTGACTTGGGGGTAAAGGAGGACATGCACCAGGTTTTAATGAAAGACGTTGCCAGTAATTATAAATTACGTGTCTTATTAGCGCAATCTTTATTCGGCAATCCGGATATCTTATTATTGGATGAGCCTACCAACGGTTTGGATATTGAGACTATTGGCTGGTTAGAAAACTTCTTAGCAGATTACGAAAATATTGTATTGGTGGTGAGTCACGATCGTCACTTTTTGGATACGGTTTGTACCCATGTATCTGACGTAGATCGATCAAAAATTAAAACGTTTACTGGTAACTATTCATTCTGGTATGAGTCATCTCAATTAATGGCTCGTCAGATGAGTGATAAGAACAAAAAGAATGAAGACAAGCGTGCTGCTTTATTAGATTTCATTGCACGTTTCTCTGCCAATGCAAGTAAGAGTAAGCAAGCAACATCTCGTAAAAAAGCCTTAGAAAAATTAACTATTGAGGAAATAGAGCCGTCGAATAGAAAGTACCCTGGTATTATCTTTCAGCCATTGCGTGAAGTTGGAAACCAAATTTTGAATATTGAAAAGCTATCCTATTCAATTGATGGTCGTAACTTATTCAAAGACGTTTCTTTCTCTGTTAGTAAGAATGATAAAATCGCTTTCTTAAGTAAGGATGCATTAGCAATTACCTACTTCTTTGAAATTATAAACGATGCGGTAAAAGCCGATACAGGAAGTTTTGAGTGGGGAACTACTATTACAAAAGCATATTTACCAATGGAACATAATGAAGAGTTCAAAGTAGCTTTATCATTAATGGATTGGTTAAGACAATTTGTACCACCCAATGTGACTGACGCGGACGAGCCTTTTATAAGAGGGTTCTTGGGTAAGATGTTATTTAGTGGAGACGATGTAATGAAAAAGACCAATGTATTAAGTGGGGGAGAGAAAGTTCGATGTATGGTAAGTAAGATGATGTTACAAAATCCTAATGTGGTTATTTTAGATCAGCCTACCAATCACCTTGACTTGGAGAGTATTCAGAGTTTTAACGAAGGATGTCAGAATTACGCCGGAGTCGTTTTAATGACCTCTCATGACCACACATTCATGCAAACAGTGGCCAATAGAGTTATTGAACTTACGCCAAAAGGGGTAATTGACCGATTAATGACATTTGACGAATATATGGAGGACAAAAGAGTACAAGAATTAAGATCAGAAATGTACTCGTAGACTAAAAAAGGGAACTATATTTCTCAGAAAATCAAGGATTTAGCAATAAATCAATCTTTTTCTGCGTTATGAATAAAAAAACTTAAAAAAAATGGGACTGTAAGGTATATTTAGTTACCTTTGCCGTCCGTAAAAAATTATTTCTCATGGCTAGAGTATGTCAGGTAACAGGAAAGAAGCCGATCACTGGAAACAGCGTATCGCATTCTAACATTAAAACAAAGCGTCGCTTTCTTCCGAACTTACAAAAGAAGCGTTTCTACTTTGTAGAAGAAGATCGTTGGATCACTTTAAAAGTATCTACTGATGCTTTAAGAAC
>CALPWK020000167.1 GCA_943327245.2 Comamonas sp. lk
ATGCCAACAAAATAAATGTTTTTAATATTTGTAAGTGGATTCATGATTAGTTAGTCTTAGTATTTGATTCTACTATTTCAATAATATTTGATGCAATAACATCATCAGCATTAATTATTGAAAAGGTTTTAATATTTGTTTGTAATTTTTGTAAAACTATTTCGTCACTTAATGTGTCTAATACAAGTGGTATTAATTTTTCATTCACTTCATTGTCTTTGACCATAAGTGCTGCATTATCATTCACTAGTAATTTGGCGTTACATGTTTGATGATCTTCTGCGGCATGTGGATAAGGAACAAAAACACATGCTTTCCCTTTTAAACAAATTTCAGCAACTGCCATAGCACCTGATCTACTAATCACAATATCCGCTGCAGTATAGGCAGCACTCATATCGTCAATGAATGAATTAATATAAACATTAGGATACAATTCAACAGCTTTTTCATAAATAGAAGCATTAGGCTTTCCTGTTTGCCATATCAATTGGATATTATTATCAAAAAATATTGTCAAATTATCTAAAATTGCTTTATTCATTGAAGCTGCCCCTAAACTTCCTCCAATTATTAGTACTGTTTTTTTAGTTGGTAATAATCCAAAGTGTAACAAAGCAGCCTCTTTACTATATCCATTATCTACTATATTTTGTCTAACAGGATTCCCTGTTATTAAAATTTTATTGGCAGGAAAAAATACTTCCATGCCCTTAGTACCTGTAAATATTTTTGTTGCATTCTTGCCTAACCAAGTATTCGCTTTTCCAGCGAATGCATTTGACTCATGAATAAAATTTGGTATACCAATAGACTGTGCATATTTTAAAACAGGAAAACTTGAATAACCGCCTACTCCGAATACTGCATTAGGATTGAAATTCTTAAAAATGGATCTTACTTGGAAAAAACTTTTTATTAATTTAAATGGCAAGCTAATATTTTTTAAAATATTAGCCCTATTAAAGCCTGCAATTGTTAATCCTATTATCCTAAAACCTGCCTGTGGCACTTTCTCCATTTCCATTTTTCCCGTAGCTCCTACAAATAATATTTCAGCATTGGGTCTTAATTTCTGAATAGCCTGCGCCACCGCAATAGCTGGGAAAATATGTCCCCCTGTTCCACCACCCGCAATGATGATGCGTATAGTATTATTGAACTGACTATGCTTCATTTTCAATTTCCATATTTTCTGCAGGTATTTCAATTTCAGTTTCTAATGGAGCTTTTCCTTCAATTTGTTCTACATTTTTTGCTACACTTAAGATTAGGCCAATAGAGCAACATGTAAATATAAAAGAGCTCCCTCCCATACTTACTAACGGCAATGTTACCCCCGTCACAGGAACAATTGCAACATTCACTGCCATGTTTGCAACGGCTTGAATAACCATAGTAAAACTTAACCCAAGGGCCAAGAATGCTCCAAAAGCATAAGGACATTTTCTAAATATTTTAATACATCTAAATAAAAATACTAGATATATAAATATGATAAATGCGGCACCAATTAAACCATATTCTTCAATAATAATAGAGTAAATAAAATCATTATAGGCTTGTGGTAAAAAATTCCTTTGTCTACTATTTCCTGGTCCTAAACCAAAAAAGATACTACCATTTGCTATGGCAATTTTAGCTTGTTGTACTTGATAGGGAACTTCATTTTTATCAGCATACATAAAATCTTGAACTCTACTAACCCATGTTCCAAACCTTCCAAATTCTTTCATCTTTTCTGCAACAACTGGCCTACCCTCCGTATTCGCATTAGACATATTTGATTTATGCGTAGCCATTGCAACACTAATGATAATAACAACAGGGATCATGGCAACTAATATGGTAAGCCCAATATGCTTAAAACTAATTCTACCAATAAACATTAATAGTAAAGAGGTAGCTCCAGTTAATAGCGCATTGGATAAGTTCGCTGGCATGATTAAGCCGCATATTATGAATACTGGAATAATTACTGGCAAAAATCCTTTCTTAAAATCCTTAATAACTTCCTGCTTCTTACTCAATACTTTAGAGATATACATAAATAACGCCAACTTAGCTACATCACTACTTTGTATAGTCAAATTAATTATGGGTAATTTAATCCATCTGCTTCCTTCATTAATTTTTGCTCCAAAAAACAATGTGTAGATTAATAAAGGGATTGACAGTGCAAACATAATTGTTGCAATTCTTGAAAACATGGTATAATTAACTCTATGCAAACCAAAAATTACTAATAAACCAAGCAATGTGAATGCTAATTGTTTAAACAAATAAGCACTTGTATTTCCACGATACATTTTATAAGCCAACGACCCCGTTGCACTATACACAACCAAAATTGAAATAAGAGATAATACAATCACTAACCCCCATATGTATTTATCCCCTCTTGTCCTTTGGTCCAAGTGTTCTTTCATGCCACCGATAGTTGGCATTTGCGAAAATAATTTGTCTGTAATCTCGTTAAACATTATAGTTCTTTTACGCTCTCTTTAAATTGACAACCTCTATCCTCATAGTTTTTAAATAAATCAAAACTTGCACAAGCTGGACTTAATAATACTACATCCCCTTTATCTGACAGTGCAAATGAAGCGTCCACTGCACTCTTTGCATTAGTCGCTTCAACAATATTTGCAACCTTATCTTTGAAAAATTCAATAATTTTTTTATTATCAGTACCCATACAAATAATTGCTTTTACTTTTTCCTTAACTAAATCTGCAATTAATTCATAATCGTTGCCTTTATCAATCCCGCCCAATATAAGGACAGTGGGCTTTTGCATACTTTCTAAAGCATACCAAGTGCTATTTACATTAGTTGCTTTACTATCATTTATAAAATCTACTCCACGAACAGTTGCAACGAATTCCATTCTATGCTCTAGACTATGAAAATTGCTTACTGCTTCACGAATTTTTTCTTTTCTAATACCCAAAGTACTTGCTGCAATACTTGCGGCCATAGTATTGTAAGCATTATGTTTACCTTTTAAGGCAAAATCATAAATACTCATAGTGACACGCTCTTCTTGGATTTTAATCATCATTTGGTCGTTCTTGATGTAAGCTCCTTTTTTTACTTCTTGTTTCATAGAAAATGGTAGTGGGTTAGTATTGGTAGTTAGTAGTTCTAAATGTTTTACAATGACTTCGTCGTCAATGCAGTAAATAAAATAGTCAAGTGCTGTTTGATTTTCTATTACTCTAAACTTGCTTTTAATGTAATGCTCAAACTGGTAATTATATCTGTCTAAATGATCTTCTGTGATATTTAATAAGATGGCGATATCAGGTTTGAAATATTGTATATCATCTAATTGAAAAGAGCTCACTTCAATAACATATAAAGCTTTAGGATCAATTGCGATTTGTCTTGCAAAAGAGTATCCGATATTGCCAACCATTGCCACGTCTTCTTTAGCGATCTTACAAATATGATACAACAAGGCGGTGGTAGTACTCTTGCCATTGCTGCCAGTTATAGCAGCAATTTTACTTTCACCTTTATATCTATAACCAAATTCAATTTCGCTTATTACCGGAATTCCTTTTTCTCTTATTGCTTTCACTAATTCATTCTTCTCTGGGATACCAGGACTCTTCATTACTTCGTCCGCTGCTAAGATTCTTTCAACACTATGTGATCCTGATTCAAATTCAATCTGATTTTGTTCAAGCTCTTTCAAATAAATAGCCTTAATCACACTAGCGTCAGATACAAAAACATCGTACCCCTTTTGTTTAGCTAACAATGCAGTACCAATACCGCTCTCTCCTGCTCCTAATATGACTAATTTTTTTGCCACAATTATCTTGTCTTTAAGGTTAATATAGATGCAACAACTAATAAAATCGTAATGATCCAAAATCGAACTGCTATTTTACTTTCATGAAATCCTTTCTTCTGATAGTGATGATGTAATGGACTCATTAAAAAAACACGACGTCCTTCACCGTATTTTTTTCTCGTATATTTAAAATAACTTACTTGAATAATAACACTCAAGTTCTCAATTAAGAATACGCCACAAAAAATTGGAATCAATAATTCTTTTCTTACAATAATAGCAAGAGATGCAATAATGCCCCCTAATGCTAAGCTTCCTGTATCACCCATAAATACTTGTGCCGGATAAGCATTGTACCATAAAAATCCAATACATCCACCTACAAATGCACCTACAAATATGGACAACTCACCTAAATTTGGAATATACA
>CALPWK020000168.1 GCA_943327245.2 Comamonas sp. lk
AGGACCCACGATTTAACGGGATTGCCAGCTTCGTTTCACTACGCTGTCTTCCCAAACAGGGCGCCTTACACAAAGCCTTTCAAAGGATGCTGATGAAAAAGAAATTCATCAGCATCCTTTGTCTTTTTTAACGCTCCTCCACTCAATCAAGCCAGCTTGTTTCGTGGCTTCGCATTAAAAAAGCCTCTCAACTTGCGTTGAGAGGCTTTGTAGCGAGACCGGGATTTGAACCCGGGACCTCAGGGTTATGAATCCTGTGCTCTAACCAACTGAGCTACCTCGCCATAAAAGAGTTACCCCTTTTAAGGGTGGCAAAACTACAATTTTTTTTTGAAATTACGGATTCACTTGAACCTTAAATACCGGCTTTCCTTCAAAATAACCTTCAAATACATCGCCTTTCGAAGTTGGGCCTACTCCAACAGGCGTTCCTGTGTAAATTAAGTCCCCTGGGTAGATAGTAAAGTACGCTGTGATACTTTGTAATATCTGTGGCAAAGAGAAGATCATTAGGGAGGAGTCTCCTTCCTGAGCTATGCTTCCATTTTGTGTCATGGAAAAATGTATTGGGGTTTCTAGCATGTCTGCTGTTAATGGGATCCATTCTCCTAAAACTGCGGAGTCGTCAAAAGCTTTCGCCTTTTCCCATGGCAGTCCTTTTGCCTTTAATTCATTTTGTACATCTCTTGCTGTAAAGTCAATCCCTACTGTAATTGCGTCTACATAATCTAATACGTTTTCTGACTTTATATTTTTCCCCATTGCATTCACTCTTAATACTAACTCTGCTTCATAATGCAAGTCCTTGGTAAATGTTGGTATGGTTAAATTTTCTCCTTTGTTTAAAAGCGCTGTAGAAGGCTTCATAAATATTACAGGCGAAGTAGGCACTTCGTTTCCTAATTCTTTAGCATGTGCTACATAGTTTCTTCCAATACAATAAATACTCATAGTTTATGATTTAGATTTATTCAGGTTTAATATCCAACGCGTTTGCTATGGTCATTGTTCTTGACAATCCTATCGCTGCAAATGACTCTATCACTTCCACGCATTTTTCAATTTTCAAATTAATAGTTTTTTTCTCATCTGGCGCCCACTTGCCTAATACAAAATCTATCTGTTGTCCTTTTTGAAAATTACTGCCTATACCAAATCTTAATTTAGGATAAGCGTCGGTTCCTAATGTTAATTGAATATCTTTTAATCCATTATGTCCTGCATCCGATCCTGATGCACGTAATCTTAATTTGGAAATGGGTAAAGCTAAATCGTCTACAATGGTCAATGTATTATCTAATTCTATTTTCTCTTTGTCCATCCAATATTTAAATGCCTTACCACTCAGATTCATAAAGGTTGTAGGCTTAATACATATAAATGTTTTGCCCTTCCACTTTACTTCTGCCACTTCCGCTAGTCGGTCAAGTTTGAAAAAGCCTCCATGTTTTATCACAAAAGCATCCAATACATCGAATCCTATATTATGTCTGGTATGTGCATATTCTGCACCTATATTTCCTAAACCTATGAGTAAAAATTTTGACATGCCTTTATTTGTTCAGATTCAAAGTTAATCAAAAAGAGTCCTAGTATAAAACAAAAATCCTGTCAAGGATTTTCAAAATCATCAGAGGGTTTTTGGGGAGCCTCAACTTCTTAAAAGATCCCTAAAAAACAAATCCCCCCAATTGCTTGGAGGGATTTACTATATAAATAATGTAAAATTATTTTTTTGCTGGAGTTGCTGCTGCATTCTCCTCTTGCTTCAATTGACGTGTCATTACAACAGACGCAACTGGAATACGTGCAGGGTTTAAGATCTCCATGTTTGGAGCTGTTACGTCCTGTACACGTATGTTACCGTTCAATTCAAGATTTGTAATATCTACTTCGATAAACTCTCTTAAATCTTTAGGTAAAGCTTTCACTTTCAAAGTCTTCATCTTAACAACTAGTTTACCACCGGCTTTAACACCAACTGATACACCAACCATCTTCAATGGTAATGTAGCAACAACTTTTTTGTTGTCAACTAACTCTAATAAGTCAACGTGTAATAAGTCGTCAGAAACCTTATGAAATTGTAGATCTTTCAAAATACATTTATAAGTTTTTCCTTCAACGGTAACTTCCGCTAACATGAATTCACTTGTGTATACTAAAGCTTTAAAAGCTTTTGCTGGAGCATAAAAATTTACTTCTGTGGCACCCCCGTAAATTACACCCAGCACGTTTTCTTGAGAGCGTAGTTGGCGGGCGGCTTTTTTGCCAGCTTCGGTCCTCAAGTGGCCTTCGATTGTAACTGTTTTCATTTTGTATGAAATTGATTATTAAAAAATATTGGACGGCAAAGGTAATGAATATAAAAGGAGAAACCAAAGTCTCTCCTTTTTATTTAAAACCAATTGATAAGTTGTTGATTATTAGCTTCTTGCCTTTAATTGCGAGTGTACAAATAGGCTTGTAATACTCTTATTTTCGTAGGCGTTACGAATAGCGATTGCAAACAGGTCCGCTACGGTTACCACTTTGATTTTTGAAGAAGCATTTTTTAAAGGAATCGTATCACAAACTACCAACTCTTCTAAAACGCTATTTTCAATATTCTCATATGCTTTTCCACTTAACACTGGGTGAGTAATCAAAGCTCTAACTGTTCTAGCGCCTTTCTCCTTTAATAAAGCTGCTGCTTTAACCAAAGTCCCCCCTGTGTCACATATATCGTCTACTATAACAATGTCTTTCCCCGTAACGTCACCAATTACTACCATACTAGCAATTTCGTTGGCACGTTTTCTATGTTTGTCGCATATTACCATCTCTGCATTAAAATAGTTAGCTACTTCACGTACACGATTCGTACTTCCCACGTCTGGTGCAGCAAATGCTAGGTTCTCTAAGTTTAAAGACTCAATATATGGTATAAATACAGCCGAACTGTCTAGATGATCTACTGGTACGTCAAAAAATCCTTGTATTTGTGCAGCATGCAAGTCCATTGTAATAACTCTATGAGCGCCTGCGGCTTCTAATAATGTTGCTATTAATTTTGCTCCTATGGCAACACGTGGCTTGTCCTTTCTATCCTGTCTTGCAAAACCATAATAGGGTATTACTGCAATGATTTTATAAGCACTCGCTCTTTTAGCAGCGTCAATCATCATTAGCAACTCCATCAGATTATCTGTAGGTGCAAAGGTACTTTGTACTAAAAAAACATAGTCGCCACGGATACTTTCTAAAAAGATAGGTTGAAACTCTCCGTCACTAAATTTTTGGATATTGATTTTGCCATTTGGAGTACCAAATCTTTGGGCGATTTTCTCTGCTAGAGCGGTTGAACCAGTTCCAGCAAAAATTTTAACAGAAGGATTCATGTAAGTAGGGTATTGCGTCAAAGTTATCATTTTGATATTCAAGAAAAAAATGATAGTCCTTCTACTTTTCAACAACTCTTCAACTTATTAACACTTAGCGCTAATTTGAAGGTATTTATACCCTAGTCTTGAATTTTATAGCTCTTTATATTTAAGAAAAAACATATGGTAGCTAGCAATAATATCAAAACCTGGGCAGCAGAGGATCAACCACTTTATAAAATGGCTGCAAAAGGAGCCAAATATTTAAGTGACGTGGAATTACTAGCTATAATCATACAACATGGAACAGCCGAACAAAATGCAGTGGAATTAGCTAGGGTTTTATTGAAAAGCTGTCAACATAGTTTACAAAAATTTTCAAAATTATCGGTCGCAGAGATTATGGGTTTGAAAATAAAAGGAATCGGAAAAGTTAAAGCCATTCGCATTTTAGCCGCTATTGAACTAGGGTCTAGAAGAATGGAGAAAAATAATGTAAGGAAAACGATTGCCCACAGCGCGGACGTAGTGTCGCATTTGAAAAACTTATTACAATTTGAAAACAAGGAAATTTTTATGATCTTATTATTAAATCAAGCTAATATTATTATTCATGAAGAAGTGTTAAGTGAAGGTGGTATTACAGGTACTATTGCCGACCCTAGACTTATTTTTAAATTGGCCATAAGCCATAGTGCCACTGGCTTTATATTATGTCATAACCATCCTAGTGGTCAATTAAAACCGAGTAGAATGGACGATCAGCTTACCGAAAAAGTAAAAAAAGGGGCTGTTTATTTTGACATCAAACTACTAGACCACCTAATAGTAAGTACCGAAGGCTATTATAGTTATGCCGAACAAAATGC
>CALPWK020000169.1 GCA_943327245.2 Comamonas sp. lk
ACAATAGAAAAGTATAAATTAAATATAATAGTCATATTGAAAAAAATAACAAGAACAACCTACCAACCACTAATCTCCAAAATCTCTTTAGTATGGTCTTTAGTATCTGGTTTTTCTATAATGTGACGTACCATCCCAGCTTCATCAATTATGAAAGTGGTACGGGTAGTTCCCATATAAGTACGGCCCATGAATTTCTTCTGACCCCACAAATTGTATTTATCTACAATTTTCTTGTCTTCGTCTGCTATTAATGAGAATGGAAGTTCGTATTTCTCAATAAACTTCTCGTGAGACTTCACTGAATCCACACTTACTCCTAAAATGGCTATACCCTTCTTAATCAATTTCTTATAATTATCGCGCAAATTGCAAGCCTGAGCGGTACAACCTGGTGTGTCGTCTTTTGGGTAAAAGTACAAAACCAGCTTTTGGCCTTTAAAATCTAATAGAGATACTGATTTCCCGTTTTGATCTATGCCTTTAAATGCAGGCGCTTTAGAACCTTCTTTGATAACTGCCATAATGCTTGAATTACGGTGAAGGTAGCATTTAAAAAGGACAAAAATGTTTAGACCTAAAAAGGGGGTAAATGCGCCCATTTTTAGGTAGATTTGCGCAATTTATATTTTTGTAGACATGCCTAGAGACACATCCATCAAATCCGTATTAATTGTAGGTTCTGGACCCATTATAATTGGACAAGCTTGCGAGTTTGACTATTCTGGTTCACAAGCCGCTCGTTCTTTAAGAGAAGAGGGAATCAAAGTCATATTAATTAATAGTAACCCTGCTACTATTATGACCGACCCAATGATGGCAGACAAAGTTTATTTGTTGCCATTAACAATAGAAAGTATAGAAAAAATATTACAAGAGAATCAAATTGACGCAGTGCTTCCAACTATGGGAGGACAAACCGCTTTGAATTTATGTAAGGAAGCAGACGAATTAGGAATTTGGGAACAATATAATTGCAGAATGATTGGTGTAGACGTTGCAGCAATTAATACTGCCGAGGACAGAGAATTATTTAGACAGTTAATGGTAAAGATTGGAATCGCAGTTGCACCAAGTAGAGTAGCGAATAGTTTTTTAGAAGGAAAAGAATTTGCACAAGTAATAGGATTTCCTTTGGTAATTAGACCTTCCTTCACATTAGGTGGAACGGGTGGAGGATTTGTTCATGACGCAAGTGAATTAGACGCTGCATTAGAGAAAGGATTAAAAGCATCCCCAATACATGAAGTATTGGTAGAGAAAGCAGTGCTGGGGTGGAAAGAATATGAATTAGAATTATTAAGAGACCAAGCAGACAATGTTGTAATTATATGTACTGTTGAAAACTTGGATCCAATGGGAGTGCATACAGGAGATTCCATCACCGTTGCACCAGCAATGACATTAAGTGATACAGCGTTTCAAGACATGCGTAATAAAGCCATGTTGATGATGCGAAGTTTAGGTAATTTTTCTGGAGGTTGTAATGTACAGTTTGCATTAAATCCAGTAACAGAAGAATTAATTGCGGTAGAAATTAACCCACGTGTATCACGTTCTTCTGCATTAGCTTCTAAAGCAACAGGCTACCCTATTGCAAAAATCGCTGCTAAGTTGGCTATTGGATATCATTTAGACGAATTGAAAAATCAAATTACACAAACCACTTCTGCCTATTTTGAACCAGCATTGGATTATGTGATTGTAAAAGTACCAAGATGGAACTTTGATAAATTCAAAGGAGCAAATGATACTTTAGGATTACAAATGAAAAGTGTAGGAGAAGTAATGGCGATAGGTAGAAGCTTTACAGAAGCGATTCAAAAAGCATGTCAGTCATTAGAGAACGAAGCCATAGGATTAGGATATTACGGAAAGAGTTTGATGAAGAACGAAGAATTGATGGAGTATATTAAGACACCAAAATGGGATCGTATCTTTAGAATCAAAGATGCTTTAATGCAGGGTTCAACAGTACGTTCCATTGCAGCAGCAACTGGTATTGACAATTGGTTCTTATACCAAATCAGAATCATTTGCGATATTGAAAAAGAAATTGCAAAATACAGCTTGGATACTTTGCCAACTGAAGTGTTGAAAGAATCAAAGAAGCATGGCTTTAGCGATATGCAAATTGCAAAAGTATTACAAGGAAAAGCAACAGACGACGAAGTATACGAAAAGAGAAAAGCATTAGGTATTACTAGAGTCTATAAAATGGTGGATACCTGCGCCGCAGAGTTTGAAGCAAAAACACCTTATTTCTATTCAACATTTGAAAATTAAAATTATGAAGGCAACAGATATCGTAGTACTAAACGAAAAAGAAACAAGGGCTGGATTTGGTGATGGTATTTTAGAAATAGCTAGAGAAAACAAAGACGTAGTAGTATTGTCTGCAGACTTAGCTGGTTCTTTTAAGTTGGGGCCATTAATGAAAGAACTGCCAAATCAATTTATTGAAATGGGCATTGCAGAAGCGAACATGATTGGTATTGCTGCTGGATTAACTATTGGCGGTAAAATTCCTTACACAACAACATTCGCCGTATTTAGTACAGGCCGTGTGTACGATCAAATTAGACAAAGCGTAGCTTACTCAGACAAGAATGTAAAAATTTGTGCATCACATGCAGGGTTAACATTAGGAGAGGACGGCGCAACGCATCAGATATTAGAGGATATAGGTTTAATGAAAATGTTACCAGGTATGACAGTGATTGTACCATGTGACTATAATCAAACAAAGACAGCAACTAAAATGATTGCTAGCTATGAAGGACCGGTATACTTACGTTTTGGTCGTCCAAAATGGCCCAACTTTACAAAGGAAGACGGATCAGATTTTGTAATTGGTAAAGCACAAATATTAGCAGAAGGAACAGACGTAACAATTGTTGCATGTGGTCACTTAGTATGGAAGTCAATTGAAGCAGCAAAGCAATTAGAAGCAGAAGGTATTAGTGTAGAAGTGATCAACTTACATACTATTAAACCTTTTGACGAAGCAGCCATTGTTAAGAGTTTACAAAAAACAGGATGTGTAGTAACTGCAGAAGAGCATAATGTAATTGGAGGAATGGGAGATATGGTTGCACAAGCAGCAGCAAAAAATTGTCCAGTGCCTCAAGAATTTATTGGAACACAGGATACTTTTGGAGAAAGTGGAACACCAAACCAATTGTTAACTAAATACGGATTAGACGCAGTGAATATTGTAGCTGCAGTTAAAAAAGTTATTGCACGTAAGCGTTAAGGTGCTAATCTCACTTTAACCCAATGACTGTCTGCATGCAAAGTATATTGAATACGGTCATGTAAACGAGAACTACGCCCCTGCCAAAATTCCATCTCGGTTGGCTTAATAATATACCCACCCCAATCTGGAGGCAATGGAATAATACCCTCTTTATATTTTTCCGTATTCTCTGCAACTAAATCTTCTAAAAATTCCCTATCAGGAATAATTCTGCTTTGTGGAGAAGACCATGCACCTACTTGACTACCTACTGGTCTTGAATGAAAATATTCTTCACTTTCAGCTTTGCTTATTTTTTCAATCTTTCCCGTAATGCGCACCTGACGCTCCAATTCCTTCCAGAAAAAATTCATGGCAGCAATGGGATTTGATTCGATATCCTGCCCTTTGGCACTTTGGTAATTCGTAAAAAATATGAAACCTTCAGGTGTATACCCTTTTAATAATACCACTCTAGCGTTTGGCACTCCCCCAGCCTTCACTGTGGAAAGTACAAAAGCATTTACTTCGTCAATATTACTTGCAATTGCATCCTCCCACCAATGTTCAAACTGATCCATGGGAGCTGCTGCACTTGTTGCTTCCTCTAAAGAAGCCATTTGATAGTCACGACGAATGGAAGAAATATCTCTGTTCATGATTTAGTTTTTTGTTGAATAAATAATATTCACCACACTCAATAATAATAACATACCTACTAGTTGATGTAACTGCGCCATCCATTCAAAACCCGCCCATACACCGGGTACAATATGTGCACTAGCCATAACGGTAAAAATTCCTAGGGCTACTTGGAATAAGACTAATATCAACGGCATTCGTCGCATGGTGTTCCAAAAAAAGCTACCATTAATTCTGAAAAGTTTTAAGGACCATAAAACAACTAGCACTAATAAAAGATAAGCCAAGCCACGATGTATAAAATGAATCCAAATAGTATTGTTCACTGCATTTAAAAAGAAACCTTC
>CALPWK020000170.1 GCA_943327245.2 Comamonas sp. lk
TCACTATTTAGGCCAACAATTAAATAGTCTGCTTCTTTAGCAGCCTGACCAAGTGAAAATATATGACCTGGGTGTAAAATATCAAAGCAGCCATTGGTGAAGGAGACAGTTTTTCCGAGTACTTTCCAAGAGGCAATTATTGTTTTTGCTTCCTGTAGGGTCATTATTTTTTTTGAGATTGAATCTACTTGACGCATACTATTTTTTTTGTCTATTTACAATGGGTAATAAAATTAAACTTAAGCCTCCAAGTACTAATACAATTAGAAATTGGGAAAACCATTGCAAAGTTCCATTGGCCAATCCTAGTGTATAATCAACTCCATTTAGTTCTAATACTTTTGCCATGAAATAAGCATATGCGCCAATTCCACCTGGCGTCAATATCATTCCAATACTTGCATAAGCTAAACAACTAATTGCAGTTGCGAAGGAACTTCCAGTCCCTTCGGTTCCATATAATCCGATAAAAGTGGCTAAGAGATACATAAACCAAATTCCGAAGGAGTATAAAAAAAATAAGTTGTGTTTTTTAAGTTTTGAAGCACTTATGACGCCTTCCCAAATTCCAGCTAAAATTAGTTTAATGCTAGTAATTGCCTTTTGCAATTTAGTTCGAAAGCTAAAAACAAGTATTCCAGCTACAATTATAAATACGCCGATTCCTAATAAAATGTAATTACGATTACTATGATCCACGGGGCCTTGTATTGTGTTAGTTTGTAACTGATGCCATCCTGCTTGTATCACATTAAATTGCAATGTAAGTGCTAATAAAAAAATTGCTCCAAGACTAATTACATCAAAAGCTCTTTCTGCAACAATAGTTCCTACTATCTTTTCTGCAGGCACATTTTCATATTTGGAGAGTAATGTACATTTTAAAACCTCTCCTAGTCTAGGAATGGCTAAGTTGGCTAAGTAGCCAATGAGTACTGCCAAAAAAGTATTCAAAATGGATGGTTTGTAACCCAAGGGTTCCATAATCAATCGCCATCTTAAGGCCCTTAAAAAATGGGAAAATGCTAGAATAATAAACACAGGAATGATAATCCAGAACTTAGAATGTTTTAAAGCAACTTTAAATTTGTCCCATTCATTTGCAGGTATTTGATGTAAACTCCACCAAATCAGTAGTATACCAATTAAGAAAAAGACTCCAATTTTTAAGAATTTACCCATTTTAGCTAATATTTAGGTTGCCTTGCAATTTACGACCAATTGTTAATATAATAGGAGTAGCTAGGTTGATATTTATTCCCTCTGTTTGGTGGTTTCATAAAGTCCTTGTTTTAACGTACCTTTGCAGACTCAAAGTCGGTTCTGAGTTAAACTTTATAGAATGTCTGAAAAAAAACGAATCTTATACATCGCCACTGAAATGTCGCCTTATTTAGAGTTGACAGAATTTGCGGAGGTAATTAATAAGCTCGCAATTAAAAGTAATGATAGCGGTCTAGAAGTTCGCTGCATTATGCCAAGATTTGGAGTAATCAATGAACGAAGACATCGTTTACATGAAGTTGTTCGCCTTTCTGGAATTAATGTACAAGTAGACAGCGATGATTATCCATTACAAATTAAAGTAGCTTCTTTACCTAATGCACGTTTGCAAGTCTATTTTTTAGAGAATGAAGACTTTTTTAAACGTAAACACATCTTTCATGATGAAAATGAGACTTGGTTTGACGATAACGTAATGAGAACCGTTTTCTTTTGTAGAGGTGCTTTAGAAACCGTTAAGAAATTTGGATGGCCTCCAGACATTATTCACTGTAGTGGATGGATGACTGGATTGATTCCTGCTTATATTAAAACTGCCTTCAAAAAAGAACCAGTTTTCTCTAATTCTAAGGTAGTATTCACTATTGGAGCTAATACTTTCGAAGAAAAATTAGACAAGGATTTTATGTCTAAAGCTTTAATCAATGCAAATATCAAAGAAAAAGAATTAGAGCCATACAAGGAATTAACCAATACCGCTTTATTTAGAGGGGGTGCTTCTTATGCCGATGCAATCACTTTTGGGTCTGATATTATAGATAAAAAATTGATCTCGGAGTTTTCGGAAGTGAAGGGAAAGAAAGTGGTACCATTCAATGGCTGGGATTCCGATTTAACAGAGTATTTAGATTTATACAACGAACTTGCAGGCAAGTAAAGATAAAATCAATTCATGGCATCAAACATTACAGTTAAGAGATTCTCTTTTTCCTTTTTAATATTAACCATCCTATTTTCGGCATGTACTAGAATAAGTTCTTCTGAACTAGGCCTTGGTCTATTACCTTCTATGGACGCTATCAATACAAAGGATACCATTATAGACGTAGAAGCAGAAACAGTTGATATGTTAGATAGTGTTAAGGTATATGGTAATGACGACCATATGTTAGGTGAAATTGCTAATGATCCAATTTTTGGAAAAACGAAAGCTACTATGTTTTTTCAACTAGTACCTCAGTATTTTCCTTTCTATATTCCAGGAACAAGAGACAGTATCATAGTGGATTCTGCGGTGTTGGTACTAAAATATAATGGCTTTTACGGTGATTCATCGGCTCCAGTAAAGATTAATGTAAATCAAGTTGATCCAAGTACGCCAATAGATATTAAAGAATATTATTCAGCTAATTACGAGGACGTTTATGGTCTTAAAGCTGGTGCAGCATTAGGAAATCCTGTTACAATAGACTTAGCTAGAGTAGGAGATTCTGTTATTAATAGATATGAGAAAGCGAAGAATCAAATACGTATTAGATTGTTTGATAGGGTTGCAAATCGATTTATAAAAGAGTTTGATTCTTCTACAGCATATCATAATGACACTACCTTACGTGCTTATTTCCCAGGTTTTGCATTGTCAGTTGACCCTTCTGCTAACAAAAATGTTTTGTTGAAAATTAATTTAGCAGACACTAACACAAAACTAGCATTGTATTATAAAACAAATTACACTCCATTAGGTACTTTAGGAGTTAGAGATACTACAGTGGCTTATTTTAAATTTAGTTTAATTAGTAATGGAGATGCTAATTTTATTAAGAGAGACAGAACAGGTTCTGAATTAGCAAAGCATATTGGTAAAGGGAAAGACTCTTTGGTGTATATACAAACTAGTCCAGGTACATCTGTTAAAATTAAAATTCCAGGATTAAGAACTTTCGCGAATAAATTAATACACCGTGCTGAATTAATATCTGAACAGGTTCCAGATGATGCTAGACTTACTGGTTTAGAAACTCAAATGTTACCTCCTAAATATTTATTCTTAGGAGCCTATGATTCTACTAATAAGGTTTTTAGAACAGTGCCAAATGACTACCAAACGGCTGCTAATACAGAACTTTTTACAAGATTTGGGGGGTATTTAACTTACAAGGCTTTAAACGGGTATGACAAAGTAGCTAGTTATAATTTCAATATTACGAGATATGTTCAAGGTGTTATCTCAAGAACAGATTCTTTATTTGATTTAAGAATGTATGCACCTGTGAATGATTCAGTGATATATGTTCCACCTTATCCTTATAACAAAACCTCTAGTACAGAGTATTTAGGTACTTCTTTAGGTAATCAACCTGCTGAAGGTAGGGTTCGTTTAGGAGGAGGGGCTCATTCTAAATTTAAGATGAGACTACGTATCTATTATTCTGACTTATAATTAATATGATTTATTAATATATTTGCACTTTACTATTCAATCTAAATAATACAATATGCCTTATTTATTTACTTCAGAGAGTGTTTCTGAAGGACATCCAGACAAGATAGCGGATCAGATTTCTGACGCTTTAATTGACAACTTTTTAGCATTCGACCCACAGTCAAAAGTGGCTTGTGAAACATTAGTAACTACAGGTCAAGTAATATTGGCAGGTGAGGTAAAATCTAAAGCGTATTTAGACGTTCAAGAAATCGCACGTGGCGTAATTCGTAAGATTGGATATACTAAGAGTGAATATATGTTTGAGGCAAATAGCTGCGGTATTTTAAGCGCTATTCACGAGCAATCTGCGGACATTAACCAAGGGGTGGACAGAAAGAAAAAAGAAGAACAAGGTGCTGGTGACCAAGGTATGATGTTTGGTTATGCAAGTAATGAAACAGAAGACTATATGCCATTGGCATTGGACTTAGCGCACAAAATTTTAATTGAATTAGCTGCTTTAAGAAGAGAGAACAAAGCGATTAAATATTTACGTCCTGA
>CALPWK020000171.1 GCA_943327245.2 Comamonas sp. lk
TATTTCAATACATTGAAAAGCGAGCCGATCCTGCTGTTATTAAAGCATTAGGATTTGACGCTGCCTTGGTAGACAGGACTTTGAAAATGGTAAATAACAATGAATACAAGAGAAATCAGTTTTGCCCAATTATAAGAGTGTCCCCAAAAGCATTTGGCGTTGGAAGACGTGTTCCTATTGTAGGTAAATATTTAAGCTAGCTTATGAAAAAAATATTCCTTTTTGTCGCTGTTTGTTTTTTTATACTAAATGGTAAAACACAAGTTGCAAAACCAATTTTTCCTGGTGCTTACCAAATGGAACAATACATTCCAATGTTGCAAAACAAAAGAGTTGGAATTTTCACTAACCACACCGCCGTTATCAATGGGGTACATATATTAGATACCTTATTGCATCGTGGCATTCGAATTCAAAAAGTATTCACTCCAGAACATGGACTAAGAGGTACTGCAGACGCAGGTGAGAAAACAAATGATGGCATTGATAGTAAAACAGGTATTCAAATTGTATCACTCTATGGGAAAAAATACGGTCCGGATTCCAATGACTTAGCAGATGTTGACATTTTAGTTTTTGATATTCAAGACGTAGGAGCTAGATTCTATACTTATATTTCTTCCTTGCAAAATTTAATGGAAGCAGCATGGGCGCATAAAAAACCTTTGATAATTTTAGACAGACCCAACCCCAATGGACATTATGTAGATGGTCCTATATTAGAGAAACAATTTTCAAGTTTTGTAGGAAAGCAAACGGTACCGATAGTTTATGGAATGACTATTGGAGAATACGCAAAAATGTTAGTTGGCGAAAAATGGCTTCAAGACAGTTTCGCTATCAAAGCACAACATTTAACTGCCGATGCTTTAGCCCCGCTTTCTCTTACTATTATTCCTTGCAAAAATTATGACCATACTTCTTATTATGCTTTTAACATAGCCCCGTCTCCTAATTTGCCAGACATGAATGCTATTTATCACTACCCAACAACTTGTTTGGTGGAGGGAACTAGCATGAGCGAAGGTCGTGGCACTGCACATGCATTTTCATATATAGGACATCCTAGTATTTCTAATAAAACTTTTAGCTTCACACCCAATGCTAGGCTTGGAGCAATGAATTCTAAATTATATGGTCAGCTTTGTTATGGATGGGATTTAACAAAGGACAATAAAATTCCACAGCAAATAGACCTAGATTTAATTATTGAAATGTATCAAAGCTTTCCCAATAAAGATTCTTTTTTTATTCATACTACTGGTAACACGCCAAGAGATTATTACTTTAATAAGTTAGCGGGTAATGCCATTTTAATGGAACAAATTAAAGCAGGCATTTCGGCTACTGCAATTCGCGCAAGCTGGCAGCCAGCATTGCTACAATTTAAAGTAATTAGGCGCAAATACTTATTGTACAAAGATTTCGAATAATTAAAAAGCCCCCGAATGTTTTAACATACGGGGGCTTTTTAGTTATGAAGAGAAATGGAATACTATCCACCAATCACTGGTATTGCTAATTTATGAACTGAATCATTCAATGCTTTTACCCCTTCTTGTTTAATTGTTTCAAACTTTTTTAATTGTATTTCTGTTTGTGCTTTTAAGTCTATGTAAGTCTCTTTAACTTGTTTAGTTGGAGCAACATATCCTGCAGCTGCACTTTCAAATATACCAGCCATTTTATCGTCTAAACGAATAGGGAAATTTAATACATCCTGTCCGCTTTTCGCTTTTGTTTGATGTAATGCTTCTTCTACTGCAGTTAAACTAGTTAATACTTCTTTTGAAAGCTTTTGAAAACTACTGTCTTTAGTCTTTTTCTGCAATATTCCAATTTGAGCTCTTATTTCTTTAACTCCTTTTAAAGTTTTCATGATTTCTTCAAAGCTTCCTGCAACTTGTAATAAGAATTGCTCTTGTGCTTTTAAGTCTTCATTTGATACTTTAAAATTAGGATCCGCTAAAATTTCAAATGGCATTTCAACAACTTCTTTATTGATTGTTACCTTAGCAGTATACTTACCAGGAGCAGCTAATACAGGGCTTGTTGATCCATTCCATAAAATCAAAGTAGCCTCTGGTTGTTCCAATTCCTTATGATACATATTCCATGCAAATTGTTGGAATCCCGCTTCCGTTTCCGGACCCAATTTGTCTTTAGAGGTATAAGTTTTAATTACTTTCTTTTGGTCATCCATAATAGCTATATCAACTTGTGTACTATCATTTGAATTAGCTAACCAATATTTAATAATAACTCCTTTAGTTGGGTTAATGCCTACGTTAGCAGGAACACTTGATGCTGCACGTCTTCTTCTGCCACCAATTTGTGGAGGTACTCTATAAGTATTAGCGATTGGGAAAACCTTAGTTGCAGCTGCAGCCTGGAAGTTTTCTACAAAACTAATATCATCCAATACATAAACACTTCTTCCTTGTGTAGCAACAATCAAATTATTATTACGAATTAATAAATCTGTTACTGGAGTAATTGGTAGGTTTAATTGGAATGGTTCCCAAGTCTTACCGTCATTAATAGAAACGTATAAACCATATTCAGTTCCTGCAAATAATACACCAGCTTTGTTAGGACTCGCTACAATAGCTCTTGTAAAATGCATTGGGTTAATTCCGTTCGTAATTTTTTCCCATGTTTCACCATAGTCATTTGTCTTATATATATATGGTGCGAAGTCGTCTAATTTATACCTTGTACCTGCAAAATAAGCAGTCCCTTTTCTTGTTGGATCTATTTCAACTCTGTTCCACATCATCCATTTTGGAGCATCTTTTGGAGTTACATTTTTCCAATTCGCTCCACCATCCTTACTTACATGGATTAAGCCGTCATCACTACCCGTCCATAATAAATCTTTTTCTAATGGAGACTCCGCTGCAGTAAAAATGGTACAATAATACTCAACGCTAGTATTATCTTGTGTAATTGGACCACCTGAACTTTTTTGTTTACTAACATCGTTTGTGGTTAAGTCTGGAGACAAATTTGTCCAACTAGCCCCTTCATTTTCTGTTGCAAATAAATGATTGCCCGCAGTATATATTTTTTTAGGATTATGTGGAGAGAAGAAAATTGGATGGTTCCATTGGAAACGGAATTTCATTGCTTCAGCGCCAGCTCCCATTGGATTATCTGGCCATACATTAATCACACGATTCTCTCCAGTTTTATGATCATACCTAGTAATTAATCCACCATAAGAACCTCCATATACAATATCAGGATTCGTTGGATCAGCTACGATATAACCACTTTCACCACCCGCAGTTACTTCAAAATCTGATTCTCCAATAAATGCACCATACGTACTTGACTTAATTCTGTAAGCACTATTATCTTGTTGTGCTCCTAAAATTCTATATGGAAAACTATTGTCAGTACTTAAACGATAAGTTTGCACCGTTGGCTGATTCATCATTGTGCTCCAAGATTTTGCACCGTCAAGGCTAACCTGCGCCCCACCATCATCTGATACAATCATACGCTTTGGATTTTTAGGGTCTATCCATAAATCGTGGTGATCTCCATGCGGCGTTGCTACTCCTTTAAATGACTTTCCACCATCTGTAGAAACCATAAAGTTTACATTGGGACAGTACACTTTATTTTCGTCCAATGGATCCACAAATACTTTTGTATAATACCAAGCACGTTGACGAATATTATTATCACTCGTTACTAGCTCCCAAGTTTTACCTGCATCGTCTGACATGTATAATCCTCCCTCTTTATTTTCAACTAATGCATATAATTTGTCTGTATTAGATTTTGCAATGCCAATACCTACAATACCCCAAACACCTTTAGGTAATCCTTTGTTGTTTTTGATATTTGTCCAAGTTTCTCCACCGTCTGTACTCTTATACATTCCTGATCCTTCTCCTCCACTCTCTAAACTATAAGGAGTTCTTAATAACTGCCAAGTGCCTGCATATAATATATCCGGATTACTTGGATCAATAATTAAATCACTTGCGCCAGTTTGTGGATTCACATACAATACTTTTTTCCAAGTTGCACCACCGTCTGTACTTTTAAATACACCTCTATTTTCATTAGGTCCAAACAAATGACCCATAACTGCAGCCCATACAATATCTGGATTTTTAGGATGTACTAATAAGCGAACAATATGTCTAGCTTCTTTTAAGCCCATATTTTTCCATGA
>CALPWK020000172.1 GCA_943327245.2 Comamonas sp. lk
AAGTCTTACTGACTTAAGCTCAATTTACTCTTTGCTAGGTGGCGGGATCCTATCTAATAAAAAAACGAGTATTATAACTGGTATAATGAATAAAAGGCCTGTGTAAAAAGGAATCCACATTTCATTCAGCTGAAAAAATAACTCCAACCACTTTGCTACAGATTTTACCAAACCTGAGGAAACAATAAAGCTAACCGCTAAGGTTGCTCCTATAAAGTCTGTACCACGTCTGCCTTCTGCAAAAGAAAATACGATACCCCAAATGATACCCAAGGGCAGTCCATTTAAAAATAAACATGCAATATTAAGTGGTGCTGGAATTAATGGGAATAGAAAAAGAGGAAACCAAGATAATAAGAGTAATACTACTATCGCTTTGCCTCTGCCGATCTTCTTAAGCTCTGAAACATATTTAACCCCATAAAACTTACTAAACGTATAACCTAGTACTTGACTAATTACTAGGCAGTTTTTGAAATCAATCCCTAAAAATAATGGCTGATTTAAATAAAGTCCAATAGTAAACGGTTTCCTAAAAGCATATACGCAAGCATAAGTTAAAAAACAGATTAATGCAGTATAGATAGAGGCTAATGCGCTTTTATAATTAAAATTAGCTGGGATCATTTTGAAATCAAATAATATTAAATACTAATAATTATTTGTAATTCAAACCTACAAAAATGTCGTTTCACATTAGGCAAAACGACATGATGAAATAGTTACCTAATTGTAAACAAATAGTTAAGTACCGTTATGTTGAATATTTTTTTTCGAGATATAAATTTAGACTTTGCTGTAAACAAAAACGTCCCGAAATGTCGGGACGTTTTTTTTAAATATATCTTAATTAGACTAGTAATTCCATCTTGTCCAACCTTTCCACCATGTAGCATCTTCGCCATTCAATCCTATTGCACCTCTAAATGTTACAGGCTTAATAAAAGCATTCTGTAATTTAGAATCTGTGAATGAGCCATTGCTTGCGTAGTTGTAATTTCCAGCTACACCAAAAGTTAAATTAGCAGTTAAAGGAGAGGCTGTTCCAGCGTATGGAGTTGGATCAAATGAGTTGTAATTAAACGGTTGGATTAATTTTGCATCAACCGCATTTACAGTTGCTGTGTTTCCAGAACCTGAACCTGTAATCCAAGCTAAGATACTAGCGTCGTTTGCTCCTGTTGCTGCGCTTGAACTTGCAGTGTATTTAGAATTCACAGTATTGCCAGCGAAAGTGTTATTCTTAAAGCGAATAGTACTATCGTCAATATTTTTGTCGGTTGGAGAACCTAAACCAGCATCAATTAATAAACCTGTAGGCCATCCCATAAATACTGAGTTCATAATTGAAATACCAGAGTTTCTTCTAATTTGCGCACCAGCTAAAAATAAACTGTTGCCCACGTTTGATAAAGTAGCTCTTGGTCCAATTGCAGTCATATTTGAAAATACAGCTGTTGTTTTTGGAGATGCAGTTGTACCAGTTGCGTTATTATCTGACTCAAATGCTTCAGACTTAGAGATATCCGCAATTAAAGAATCACGTAATCCAATACCGAACTGAACGTACCCACTGTAACCGTTGTCTGTATCAAAGTCATCATCTTGACCTTTATAAGCAACTAAATATTTACAGTTAACTGTACCACCAAACCACTCAAAGCTATCATCTTTACCAAAAGCTGATTCGACGTGATCAATTTGTGTACCACTTCCTACAGCAGCCATTGTTAAACTATTAATTTCCTTGTCCGGTTGGTAAGCATATCCAGCGTATTCAATTCTTACATAAGAAATGATACCTGAATTGTCTGCCGCATTAACAGTTGGGAAAGCTGCATCACCTGCGCCAGCTAAACCATCACCATTTGCGTTGTCAACACCACCTTCTACTTGGTATAATCCTTGAACAGCAGCGCCACTAACAGTAAAACTAGTGTTAATTGGTGCAATACCGCATAGTACTATTCCACCCCAGTCACCTGATTGTGGATTTGCAGAAGCAGAAGTAAATACAATAGGATTGTCTACTGTTCCTTTTGCAACCAATTTAGCACCTCTACAAACTATTAAAGCAGATACATCAGATCCTGAGTATTTACCCATTACTTTAGTACCAGCTTCAACCGTCAAAGTAACTCCTTTTGTGATATAAACTAATCCTGACAAGTAGTTGTAATCCTTTGCATACAAAGTGGTGTCCTTTGTAATTCTACCTGATAATGTGATAGTATTTGCAGTTGGTCCTGTTGGGATAACTGGCTGGTTTACTATTACGATTTCTTTTTGGCCATCGGTTTCGATCTTTCTACAACCTGTTACGGCTAAAAATGCTAATGATAAAATAAGTAATTGTTTCATTGTTTTTGTATTTAAAAAAAGTTTAATTTATTGATTTTGGATTATAAAGAATAGTTGAATGAGATTCCGAATGTGGAACCAAATTTTCTAGCAAAACGTACTACGTCAATTCCTTTCTCGTATTTAGAATTGGATGTTAAATTTTGATAGAAAGTTTGTTGATTATTTAATAAGTCAGCGATAGTTAATTTTATTTCAGCTTTGTTATTCAATATTTTCTTACTCATTTGGAAGTCAACCAAAGACCTTGGTGCTTCATAAATATCTGGAGATGCCGAACCGGCTTGCATATCGCCTACCAAATAGATTCTCTCGCCAATTTGATTGAATAATAAAGTAGCATTAAACCCTTTTTCAGCTACATCATATAATAAACCAACGTTTACTAAGTAAGGAGACTGCCCTTGTAATTGTCTGTCTAATTTCAAATTTTCATCTTTAATCTTACTATTAATTAAAGAAGCATTTGCCTGGAAAGTGAAATACTTATTCAATTTCTTTCTAGCTTCTAATTCTAAACCATAAGTAATCGCTTTTTTTGCATTTTGGAAAGAGAAAGTACTTGACCCTCCAGAACCTTCACTAAATATTTGCTCAATTGGATTTACGAAATCTTTGTAGAAAACGCCTGCAGTAAATACTTCGCCAGAACTTGGATAAATTTCATATCTAATATCAGTATTCGTGATTTTAGTTCTCTTTAAACTTGGATTTCCTTGAACGGATGCGTTTAATTCAAAGTCGAATATATTCAAGAAAGACAATTCTCTTAATTCCGGTCTGATTACTGTTTGAGAAGCGGTAATTCTTAAGTTAGTTGTTTGATTCACTTTGTAAGTAGTATTCACACCTGGCAAGAAGTCGGTAACTCTCGTATTAGTAAATCTAGGATCCCACTTTTTTACACTACCTACTAATTGATCATAGTCTTCCACACGTAAACCCCAAACTGCTCTTAATTTCTCTGAAATCTTATTATCAAACTGAACGTATCCTGCATTCAAGATAGTATTTGCTAAATATCTAAAATTTCTACCCTTGATGGCGTCAAAGCCAAATTTATTATCTGTTCCATTTCCAAAATTTTCTGGAGCAAAAACTACGTCAGGAGTTAATGATCTTAAAGTAACATTGTCCTTTGGTAAGAAGTTTGCAAATAATTTAGCGTCGTATAAACGGTCTTTTATTTGTAAAATATAACCAGCTTTAATAGTTTGTTGTTTTATCTTGAAAGTCAAATCACCTCCAGCTGTATAAATATAGTCGCTTAAGTTTTGGTAAATTCTACTACCTGATTGTTGTGACAATGAGTTAGACAAATTTAATACATAAGCATCCGTGCCAGTAGCACTTTTAGTGTATAATATTCTTCTTTGGTCTGGGCTATAACTATCTAATACATTAAATGCCCCATACCAGTTAAATTTCAAAGCTTTAGTTAAACCGTGCTCACCGCTCAATTGATTTGTAAAGAATGTATTTTGAGCAAATGTAAATTCATTTGCCTTCATCAAATCACCTCTTGAATATTCATTACCTGTTCTTGAAGTGTAAGAATTATTAGACTTTACATTTAAAATTGCTCTGTAACTAATTTTATTCAAGGGATTTAAATACATCGACAAGCCTGCAATAGCTCCCATATTAATGTCTTGAATATACTTTTCGTCCGCATACTTGTATATTACAGAGAACTTATTATTCTCTAAAGTATTTTGTTGATTTAGGTTATCCTGAAAACGTTGATTTTTTGC
>CALPWK020000173.1 GCA_943327245.2 Comamonas sp. lk
GTAATGCAATTCATCCAGGTGAGGAGCTAAGGGAGGAATTAAAAGATAGACGTATTACTCAAAAACATTTTGCAGAAATATCTAGAATATTACCATCTCATTTAAATGAAATAATCAAAGGCAAGAGAAAAATTAATGCAGAACTTGCACTGTTAATTGGTATAACATTAAAGATAGATCCAATATTCTGGTTAAAGTCACAGATGATATATGAACTTGATTTAGCTAAAATCAAACATAAAAAAAAGATTATTGCTATGCGCAAGGCAAATAAACTAGCGATAACAATATAGTATAAAAAAAGCGTCACCAAATGGGGACGCTTTCTTTTTTCCGATTGCTTGCTTGTAAATCCTACTTTACTATTTCAAATAAATATTATTATCCATTTTAAAATAAAGGGATTAACAATTTTATCATTAATTATTTTTTGATAATTAATTTATCAGCTGTGCGTCTAACTTTTTTAGCACTCGATAAATAATCATTTGCTGCATCTCTATAACCCAATGCGATAGCAACTGTTGCATGTAAACCTTGAGCAGCTAAACCTAATTCAGCATCTACTGCAGCAGGATCAAACCCTTCCATTGGTGTAGCATCCACTTGCTCGGTTGCAGCAGCAACTAAACTAAAACCTAAAGCGATATAAGTTTGTTTGGAAGCCCAATCTTGTAATTGCTCTGGAGTTTTGTGTGCAATTGCACCTTTAACATATCCACCAAAATCATTCAATGCTTCCACAGGTACACCTCTTTGTTCTGCAATTTCTTGCATGTAAGCGTCTACCTCTTTTTCTGTAATACTTGTATGTGCAGCAAAAATTAGTACTGCAGAAGATTCACCAATTTGAGGTTGGTTGTAAAAATGAGGTTGTAATTTTTTTCTAGTCTCTTCGTCTTCTACTACTATAATACTGTAAGGAGTTAAACCAAAAGAACTTGGCGCCAATCTTGTTGCTTCTAAAATGTTGTTTAATGTGTCAGCAGGGATCTTTGCCCCATTCATTCTTTTAACAGCATAACGCCATTTTAACGCATCTAATAAATTCATTATATTATTTTTATTTGTTATTTAATGTTTGAACATCAAAAATAGGCGATATTGCCTTATCGGCCAAATATAAGTATAAGAAAATCCGCTAATGTGCCGGAATACAGAATAAAAGGTACAAATCCATTTATGCTTATTATTAATTAACTTACGTTATATGTTATTCACCAAAACCATAAGATCCATTATTGCATTTGCAATGCTTATGGTATTTGCTTTTAGCATAACGCCACAAAAAACGATCCATAATTTTGTAGCAAATCACTTAGATCCAAGTACTTGTGAGGTTCATCAAAATTTGCCCATTGAACAAGTTGAAAATGGTGCACTACATTGCACATTTGACTTTCAGGTAGCCACTACTCCATTTGTAGTGTATAATTTTAAGATAAGTATTGAGGCTCCAAGTGTACCTAATTCGACAAATACTTTTTATACTTCAAATAAGGTAAGTTGTTTATCAATTTCCCAAGAATCAAGAGGACCTCCTGTTTTAATGATTGGATAAATACTATTCGTATTTATGAAATTCATTACGGGATGAAATTTAATAACTTGATTTAATTTTTTGTATGTTCAAATATATTTTGATTCTAATTGGTGCTGTTTTATTAAATAGCAATTTGTCTGCGCAAGGCAATAAAAGTCTTTTTCTTTTAAAAGGAACTGTAATCGACCAAGTTACAGGCAAACCCTTACCAGGTTCAAGTATCTATTTCCCAGATGTAAAAAAAGGAGTCATCACCAATGAGAAAGGGATTTATCAAATTCAATTGAATGCAGGCAATCATTTGGTAGAAGTGAGCTATATAGGATATGTGATTTTCTCCAAGACTATCACCATCAATCCTATTTCCAATAATATTCAAGACTTTGCTTTAGGACATACTGTTGTAGAAAGTGCCAATGTAACGGTAACAAGTTTTTTACGCGCCACTTCTTCCAAGCGAACGCCAACTCCTATTAGTATAATAAAGAAAGAAGACATGTTTAGAGGGGCAAGCACCAATTTTATAGATGCACTTTCTAAAACTCCAGGAGTTACTCAATTAAGTACCGGCCCAGCTATTTCAAAACCAGTAATTAGAGGATTAGGATATAATAGAGTGGTGGTATTAAATGACGGCGTAAGACAGGAAGGACAACAATGGGGCGACGAGCATGGTATTGAAATTGACGAGTATAATGTTTCAAGAACAGAAGTTTTAAAAGTACCCGCTTCTATTATTTATGGAAGTGAAGCTTTGTCGGGTGTGATTAATATTGTTTCCAATGTGCCAGTAGCAGAAGGCGCAGTGCGAGGAAATGTTTTTAGTAATTTTCAATCCAACAATAAATTACAAGGATATCATGTAGACTTTGCAGGAAATAATAAAGGATTTGTTTGGGGCGTAAATGGTTCTTTCAAACAAGCAAGCGATTATAAAAATAAATATGACGGCTACGTTTTAAATTCAAAATTTAAAGAATTGGACGGAAGTGCTTATGCCGGAATAGAAAAGGATTGGGGCTATAGTCATTTCTTTGTAAGTCAGTTTACACAGAAGTTAGGAATGATAGAAGGGGAAAGAGATGCAACGGGTGCGTTTATAAAACCAGACGGAATGGTTGCCACTGACGCAGATTTTTCTTCCACCACTCCTTCTGTACCTTATCAATATATTCAACACACAAAATATATTTTAGATAATAGTGTTAAATGGGGAGCAGGAAGATTGAAAGCTAATATTGCTTACCAAAGAAATCAAAGACAAGAGTTTGGGAATATTGACAATCCTGTGGAGAAGAGTTTATATTTTGACTTAGGAACATTGAATTATGCGTTTCAATATTTATTGCCAGAAAAAAATAACTGGAAACATACCATTGGAGTAAATGGAATGCAGCAAGAAAACATAAATAAAGGAATAGAAACTTTAATACCAGCGTATAAGTCAGTGGAGTTAGGATTGTTTTTCTACACACAAAAAAATATTAATCTATTACATTTAAGTGGTGGTGCAAGAATAGATAAAAAAGGAATTGAATTTACAGACCACCTAGGTGTGAATCAACAAAAGGATTACGGTGCATTAGCAGGATCACTTGGAGCCACTTATGACTTAACCGACAAATGGGTTTTAAAATTAAATATTGCAAAAGGTTACCGTGCTCCTAACTTATCGGAGCTGGGAAGTAATGGCGCGCACGAGGGGACCAACAGATATGAATATGGAAATACGAATTTAAAATCGGAGAAGAGTTTGCAATTTGATTTAGGAACGGAGTGGAGTAATGAACATTTATCTTTTTCTGGAAATGTATTTTACAATATGGTGAATGATTATATTTTTTATCAAAAGTTAACGAATCATTTAAATGCAGATTCTATCATTGTAAAAGAAGATAAAAATTATTATGCATTTGCCTACAAGCAAGACAATGCAGATTTATATGGAGCAGAATGTGTGTTAGACATACACCCACATCCATTGGACGGATTACATATTGAAAATACATTGTCCTATGTAAGAGGCACATTTGAAAAAGCATTAGACGGAAGTAATAATTTACCAAGCATCCCGCCGTTCAGATGGATATCAGAATTAAGATATGAATTAGCAAGAAAATCTGAGGATTATAAAAACACCTATGTTTCTGTACAGTTTGATAATGTAGGAAAACAAAGTAATCCATTCACTGGCTATAATACAGAAACCGCTACACCAGGATATACATTAATAAATATAGGAGCAGGAACACAGGTGAATCATAAAGGCAAGCAATTATTTAGCGTTTCCTTAGTAGCGCAAAATGTAACCGACGTGGCGTATCAAAATCATTTAAGTAGATTAAAATATTTATCTGAAAATATTGCAACTGGCCGCATGGGTATTTTTAATATGGGTCGCAACTATAGCTTAAAATTAAATGTACCGTTGGTGTTTGATTAGTTTTTAAATAATCAATAAAACAATGGCATAAAAAACTAATAAGCCAATTACAATAAAACTTATTGTCTTAAACTGATTGAAATATTTCTTGATAAAAATA
>CALPWK020000174.1 GCA_943327245.2 Comamonas sp. lk
ATAATTAAACCGTATAATGACTTTTTTGACATAGTAAAAATTGAAAAACGAAGTTACGACGAATTAAAACCGAAAAACCACCGCGAGCGATGGTTTCCGAATATAGTAAGTAACGATTTATTAAGATGACCCTTTAAGACTTATTTGATCTCCTTAATTAACCAGTACCATTTATTTATTTTTGCTCATGTGCTTTCTCATCATGTGCGCCTTCTTTAGACTCATGATTAGGAGCTCCTTCCTTCGTCTCATGCGCACCTGAATGCTCTTTCTTCTCCACCTTAATAGTTGACTGCTCTTTAAAATAAGGATTGTAAGTGTTACGCAAGTTTCTGAAAGAATTTCCATCCGCTAAGAATGCACAAATAAACCAAATGAATAAGGCTAAAGGCACTACAATGGTCATGATTAAATTTTTCAACTCATGTTTCAAGTGCATAAAATAGGCAACAATATAAAAAGCCTTTGCCATCATTAAAATAACGATAGACCCTTTGATTGCTAATTTTAAACCTTCATTTTGCATGCCAATCATCCAGAAACCTAATATCAATTCAACAATAGTTAGAACTGATAAAATGATAGTGACTTTTTTGATCTCAGCAATGACTGCTTTGTTTTCTTCTGCTGTATGTATATGTGCCATAATGCGTATGTTCTTAAATTAGTGGAACTAATTAATAATGTATAATTTATAATAAGTAGAAACAAGTGAATACGAATACCCACACTAAGTCTACAAAGTGCCAGTATAAACCAGCTTTTTCTATCATTAAGTAATGACCTCTTTGCTCAAATTTATCCATCAATGTCATAATCAACATGATAATATTAATCACCACACCACTGAATACGTGGAACCCGTGGAATCCAGTAATGGTAAAGAAGAAGTTAGTAAAGTTGGTAGAAGAAGCAGTACCGTCAGCATTTAAGAACGGATTTTGTCCCCACCATGCACCTTCATGAAATAAGTGATTCCACTCCCAAGCTTGACAGCTTAAGAAAGCAATACCACCAATAATAGTCCAAATCATATTTCTAACAACGCCGTTCTTGTCCATATTCTTACCAGCATGCACTGCCAATACCATAGTTACAGAACTAACGATCAAGATAAATGTCATTACAGAAACGAATACCAATGGAGCATGAACTCCTTCTGGTGCGAATGGAAAACTTCTGAACACTTCATTAGGGTCAGGCCATCCGTTCGTAGAAAAACGAACTGTTCCATAAGAAATTAAGAAAGCGCCAAAAGTAAATGCGTCACTCATTAAGAAGTACCACATCATTACTTTTCCGTACTCTACATCAAAGGGGCTTTTCCCTCCGTTCCACCATTTTGCTTCTGTTGAAGAAGCGGTTGTTACATTTGACATGTTCAATTACGATTTCAGTGCAAAAATATTGGCTATCAAGGATATTCGTATCAAAATACCCTGTTTTTTTTGAATTTTATTAGGGTTATCCTACCCAGTTAAAAAATACAAAAAGATAGATCCAAAGTATATCAACAAAATGCCAATAAGTAGAAGCTAGTTCTACCGGCAAGGCATTATATGTTTTAGTTTTAGTCGAAAAAGCCCTAATAGCAACAATTACTAGTGCAACTACCCCACCTAGTACGTGCAACATGTGAAAACTAGTAATAACCAATAAAAAGGAGCCAGCAGAATTACTTCTTGGTCCAGTCAAGGCAATGTTATTAGCTTCTAAAGCCATAAACCCTTGGTATTGCATTATTAAAAACACCACACCCAATATCGCCGTCAAAGTCATAAAACCCTGATATTGGTTCAATTGTTGCTCCTTGTATTTTTTAACCGCCATTTGCATGGTAAAACTGCTTACTAATATAATAGCAGTAGAAGCCCAAAATACGTTTGGTAAGTCAAAATCCAACCAGTTGGCTTGGCTTTTTTTAACAATATAAGCACTTGTTAAACCAGCAAAAGCCATGATAATACTACCTAAGCCCACCCAAAGTAGGATTTGAAATTCGTGCAATTTCTTTTTCTCAGGAAGAGATGTCGTATTCTCGGAAAGAGAGGTCATATCTGTTGTCATAAGAATTAAAGTTTATCTGCTAAATACGCCAAGTACACAATTGGTAAATATATATAACTGCTAAACATCACGCGACGTGCAGCAGGAACACCCATGTTTTGATATAAACGCACACACTGAACTACCATAAAAATATTCGCTACCAATACGATCCACTTGCTTATATCCCCTGTTAGCCCAAAGTAATTAGGAAGGAAGCCAATTGGGATCATTAGTACTGCGTACATAATAGATTGTAAAGCCGTGAATCTAGTTGGACCTTCTTTAGCAGGTAATAATTTAAAACCCACTTTAGAATAATCGTTATGAGAAACCCAAGCAATTGCCCAAAAATGCGGAAACTGCCAAAGGAACTGAACTAAAAACAAAGACCAACCTGCTAAACTAAAATCATCGTTGCCAGCCACCCAGCCAATTAAACAAGGCAAAGCGCCAGGAAAAGCACCCACTAAAACTGCGATAGAATTAATCTTTTTAAGCGGCGTGTAAATAAACGCATATAAGAATAAACTAAAAGCAGAAAGTAAGGCAGACGAGATATTAAAATAATACCACATCAATGCAACTCCCAAAATACCAGCAATAAGAGCAAAAGTATACGCAGTTTTTTGAGACATTCTACCAGACGCCACAGGGCGGTTGGCAGTTCGTTTCATTTGAGCGTCTGTATCTTTTTCAACCGCCTGGTTAATTGCGTTAGCACTACCAGTAATACATAAGCCTGCGAAAAATAAAATCAAAATCATCTTCCAGTCGTAAGCAGCAACTTTAGGAGCCAACAAATAACAAATTACACAAGTGAACACCACAGTAAAACTGAGTGTAAACTTCATTAATTGGCTATAGTCTTTTAATGTTGCTTTCACGTTTAGTGGCCATGAGATTCATTCGCACCCACTGGAACATCTTGAGGAATAAAGTCTTTACCGTCTTTACCGTAATCATAAGGCCAACGATGTACTTCAGGAATTTCACCAGGCCAGTTACCGTGACCAGGACGGATTGGCGTAGTCCACTCTAAAGTATTCGCTTCCCAAGGATTCATCGTAATTACTTTACGTCCTTTGAAAATAGAATAGAAAAAGTTAAGCAAGAATAAAAGTTGAACTGCAAATACAATCATCGCAACTGTACTAATGAAACGATTTAAGTCAGCGAACATCTTAAAACTTTCCCAAATACTAAAGTCAAAATAACGACGAGGCATACCCGCTAAACCTTCATAGTGCATAGGCCAGAAAATTAAGTAAGCACCAGCTAATGTTACCCAGAAGTGAATGTACGCTAATGAATTATTCATGTAACGACCATACATTTTAGGGAACCAGTGGTACACACCAGCAAACATACCAAACATACTAGCCACACCCATTACAATATGGAAATGCGCAATTACGAAATAAGTATCATGCAAGTGAATATCTAAAGCAGCGTTTCCTAACCAAATACCAGTCAATCCACCAGATATAAATAAGCTAACAAAACCGATAGCGAATAACATAGCAGGAGTGAAACGGATATTACCTCTCCATAAAGTAGTCAACCAGTTGAACACTTTAATAGCAGAAGGAACGGCGATTAATAAAGTTAATAGTACAAAGATAGAACCTAAGAAAGGATTCAATCCAGTAACGAACATGTGATGCGCCCAAACTAAGAAGGCCAATACTGCAATAGCAAATAAAGAACCTAACATAGCCATATAACCAAAGATTGGTTTACGAGAGTTCACAGACATAATCTCAGACACCATACCCATGGCAGGTAATAAGATAATGTAAACTTCAGGGTGACCTAAGAACCAGAATAAATGCTGATATAAAATGGCACTACCACCTTCGTTAGACAAAGCACCAACACCATTCACAAATATGTCAGACAGGTAGAAACTAGTATGGAAGTTTCTATCAAAAATTAATAAGATCATACCAGACAACAATACCGGGAAAGACAATACACCAAGAACTGCTGTAAAGAATAAAGCCCAAATTGTTAAA
>CALPWK020000175.1 GCA_943327245.2 Comamonas sp. lk
TGTGCTACATAGTGAGTTCTTCTTTTTGCACTACGTTGTTGTGAGTGTCTGCGTTTAGGATTAGGCATCTCTTATGTTTTAAGTTTTTTATTAATATTTATTCTTCAACCATTTTTTTTAATCTTCTTCATCGTCGTTTTCAAATTCTTTAAACTGATCCAGGCCTTTCCAAATATGCTTGTCATTTACTTCTAATGGAACTCCTTTCAATTTAGAAAGTGCTTCCAATGATTGCTCATCACAAGTAGATTCCCCTTTTTCATTCTCCTTACAAACATGTTGTAAAGGGATACTCAGAATTATAAATTCATATATCCATGAGGCTATTGATAAGTGACTTTCATTGCGATCAATGTAGTAAATATCAGGATCTTCCTCTTGGCTATTCATAGTATCTGGATCATCGACAAGTTTTACAATTAGTTTAAACTCGTCCCATAATTGAACCGTTAGGGGATTACCACAACGATCACAAATGGTTTCAATAGTTCCATCTACGTCGAATTGTAATTGCATAAAACCTTGATGCTTATCCAAGGCAAGCTTGATATTTGTATCGCAATTACTAAATTCTTGAGCACCAAAATCCACAAAGAACTTATCCTCAATACGGTAATTGAACTCATGTAATCCGTAGGTTAACCCTACAAATGGTATTTCAAAAGTTCTATCTTGGCCCATATCCGTACTTTAAGGGACGGCAAAGTTACTAAAATCCAATGAAAAGACAAAGTTTATCCTAATTTTAACGGTATAAATAATTTCATGACAATAAGGTCAAAAAATAAGAATTTAAGGGGTGTTAAAACCAAGAACTTGCTGGTCTGGCTTATAATTTGCCTAGCTCTTTTTTTAGCTAGCTTTTTTCCCGACTGTATTGCTAAATATTATTCACAGGGACTGTTTCCTATTATGGGAATAGGACTGCGAATGATAACATCTTTATTACCAATAGCAATAGGAGAATTAGCTTATATAGTACTTCTTATATATTTGATAATCAATTGTTTAATATATTTAAATTCAATTAAAATAGTAAATAGTTTTACAAATTTCTGGAGACCATTACTAATAAATTTCTGCTTTTGGCTAATTCAATTATATGTGGTTTTTCAACTTATTTGGGGACTTAACTATCAGCAGTCAAACCCTGCAAATCAATTCAATTTACAGGTGTCAGCTTCCTATACTGAACAGGAAATGGATGAATTGTCCCTTGATCTTATAACAGAATTAAATAATACAAGAATAGTTTTATTGGATAGTCTCAACAGATCAAATGGAGAAATAGACAGTTCTTTCTCAAAAATTAGTTTAAAATCAATTTTGGAGCGTTCCGTTTTGGAATATAAATACATAAGCCGCAAGTATCCATTTTTAGAATACAAGAATCCCAATTTAAAATTAGCCCTCTTTCCCAATTGGGGGGACTATTTTGGCTATTTAGCCTTTTATCAACCCGTAACCGGGGAAGCTATTATTCGGTCTGACCTGCCAATTTTAATTCAACCTTTTACAGTTTGCCATGAAATTGCGCATCAATTGGGCTATGCCTCAGAAACAGAAGCAAATTTTATTGCATTTGTGCTAGCGTCGGAATCAAAAGATCCATTATTTAAATATGCGATGCAGTTGCAGCTATTCAGTTATAGTCAACAAGCACAATTAATGCTAATTGCTAAATCAGGAGATTTTAATAAATGGAAGCAAGTGGTGGCAAGAAACAAGTCTTTATTATCTCCATTGGTATTAAAAGACAGACAAGACATTAGGGCATTCTTCCAGAAAAGGGAAGCTAAAAGACTTCCAGGATCAGAAAAAATGTATGATCAGTTTTTAAGATGGAATAAACAAACAAAGGGAATTGACAGTTATAATGATGTTTTATTATGGGCAATTGCTTACCGCAAACCTCATTAAAACTGATTCTTCCACATCATGCTCTCAATTGGCTTGTCAGGTTGACCACTATATTTTGCGTTGGCCTTCTGGTTATAGCTTACTTCAATTTCTCCTTCAACAGGGAAGTAAATTAATTGTCCAATAGGCATTCCTTTGTATATACGAACCGGCTGTTTAACTGAAATTTCTAGTGTCCAATTACCACAAAATCCAACGTCACCCTTACCTGCAGTGGCATGAATGTCAATACCTAAACGGCCAGTAGAAGACTTACCTTCTAGAAAAGGAACATGGGCGTGCGTTTCGGTATACTCTAAGGTCACCCCTAAGTAAAATCCAGATGGTTCTAACACAAAGCCATCGTCAGGAATCTCAAAATAGGTGATTGTATTATGCAATTTAGCGTCTAATATATTACTATCATAAGTAGCCAACCATTTACCTAAATGTACGTCATAGCTGTTACTGCCCAAGTCTTTACGATCATAAGGAGTAATTACAATAGTCCCTTTTTCAATTTCTTCCAATATTCTTTTGTCAGATAAAATCATCTTTGTGTATTTGTGTTAAATTTGTGGTTTAAACCGCGGTGCAATCTAACTCAAAGCTTTTTTCTATGCCTTTCTTTTATCAACAAAATATTAACGAGACCAATCATTTTGCCATTTGGGCCATTCAGGAGCCACTTTCTTATTTTGAAGAGGAGATGGAATTGTTGGTTGATATACAAAATCCAGAAAGAAAAATTCAGCATTTGGCTGCAAGATGGCTACTAAAAATGATGATGCCGGAAATGGACTTAGATAAAATCGAAATTGCTCCAAATGGTAAGCCTTGGATTCCAGGAGGCAACTTTCATTTTTCACTATCTCACTGCAAAGGATACGCAGCTGTTGCGGTTAGTGATACGGACCCAATTGGTATGGATATTGAAATTATTCATGAGCGAATTTTAAAAGTGGCACATAAGTTTTTGCATGAGAGGGAAAAGGAATTAGTAGAAAACCTAACGCCTGAAAAAAAATTAAAACAACTCGCATTTTATTGGGCTGCAAAAGAAGCTATGTATAAAATGTATGAACAAAATGGAATAGATTTTTCTGAACATTTTATTATAGAAGGAATGGCAGAAGGGGATAGGGGTGAAGTCCCCGCATTCATTAAACACAAGGAAACGGAACTTAAAGTGCAGTTGAATTTCTATTATGAAGCAGATTTCGTTTGTGTTACTTGTATGAGATAGGTCGTCAAAAAGTATGACCTACGTCATTGTTGCATGTTTTAAATTAATGTCACTTTATAGTAACAATAAATATCAAATCATGCCTAACGAAAATAAATACAAATACTTGGTTTTATTACTAAGCGCTAAAAAAGTTACTTTGTACTTATATGACAATGTAAATTTTGAAAAAATTAAATTAAATAGTTCTGATTCATTGGAAGCCTATGAAAGGGATATGCCAGAAAAAGTCGGAAAGTTTTCGGATCCTTCTGAGCATAAAGAAATTTTAGTAAATAAGTTTTTACATCATATTGACCAAGCATTAGGTGCGGTATTAAACGCACATCCTAAAGTGCCATTATTTGTATTAGGAACTAAAAAAACAACAGGCCATTTTAATCAGCTAACTAAGCATGCAAAAGCGGTGACTGAATATATTGACGGAAATTATAACGAGCGCAGTATGTTTGAGTTAAAGGAATTATTAGCACCCCATTTACGTGCGTTGGATTTTGTAAAGCAGTAATTAAATGTTGCTTTAAATACACGTTAATTCATTTATTCTTCTAATCCTAAAATTTCGTCTTCTTCAAGGAAGTCTAAATGGATGGTGTCTGAGCCTGCTATGCCTTCAATGGAGCCTTTAATATGCATTGCGTTTAACAAAACCTTTTCTAATTGCTTCTCGCGTGATTTCCAAAGCTTTTCCATAGCATCTCTTTCCTTTTGGATACTAGAACGCATTTGTCTAAAACCTTCGCCAATGGCTTTCCATTGTTCACCAAATTCATTGCCAGTTAAGTAGTCATATAACAAAGTCATTTTATCACCTTTATTAACTTGACTTTTTTTAGTATCGTGTATTTTTAGAATTGCATTTCTTAATAA
>CALPWK020000176.1 GCA_943327245.2 Comamonas sp. lk
GTAGAAGTGCCACCCGAAATGAGTACGCCATTAATAGTTGATGCTCCTGTACTATTAGCAGCTCCATCTGAAATATTGGTAATGTGATTATTGTATATATTATTACCAGTACCTGCTGAAACAGCAATGCCATTAACTGTATGTGCTGTAGTTACTATACCTGTAAAATTTAGTGCGGTGAAGGTATTGTTATAAATTTGGAAAGGACCGGTTCCTCCTCCAGATATTGCGGTCATATTTGTTGGAGCAGTTCCGCTTGATGTTAACGAAAGTGTATTTCCTGTAATAGTAAATGCACCAGCAGCTGTTAAATTAGCCAAAATACCATTAACGTCATGAGAAGAAGAATTAATGGTAATGGAGTTATTGTTTATTGTCCCAGTACCATTGCCCACTGATATCCCATTGTTATAATCTGTACCGGAGTTGCCTGAAATAGATACGGTATTATTATTTATATTTTTAGTACTCGCTGCAGACCCTCCTTGTTCCCATATTCCGGTTAATGATCCGGTAGGTAAAGTTGTACCATTAGTAGTGATAACTATACTGTTATTAGTTACCGTCTTTGAACCCCCACTTGCAATGGTATTTGACTCATAAATTCCTCTGTAAGATCCACTAATAGAGGCCCTAGTGATATTAATAGTATTATTGTCTATAGTTAGTGCAGAAGATATTATACCTTCGTGTCGAATTCCATTACCAATATTAGTAGTTAATAACGAAGTATCCCCGGTATTCAAAACATTATCTTTGATATTAACTGTGCCGTGGGTTGCACTTAAATCAATATGATAAATAGTAGACGAATAACCCACCCCAGAACCTGTAATTGCCTGTTTAATCGTTATTGTATTTCCATTTCCAGTGCTTCCGATGGTCAAATTGCCTGAAACTGCTCCAGTAGCTCTAATACCACGTATAGGAGAGGCGACTATACCTGAACCAACTGAAGTAGTGGCAGAAGTAGTCTGATTTACCGTAATTGAGTTGCCATTTACCGTTGCATTATTACAGGCGCTAGAGACATCTAAAACATAAATATTTCCTGTAAAAGCAGTATCTACACCAGATGTAGATTGATTTATTATAATTGTATTTCCATTACAGGTAATATCTGCTGCTGTGTAAGCTGCATTTATTGCGGTAATTGCTGAACCATTACTAGCGGTAGTATTTTGTGAAATTGTAATAGTATTATTATTAGCAATCATTGATCCTGTAGCCATTCCAACACCAAAATCAATACCAAAAGGTTTTACAGTACCGGAACTAGTAACATTAATAGTATTATTACTAACAGTTGAAGTATAGGTAAGCCCAGCTGTTGGGGCAGTACCAGAATAGTGCACACCACTTGAGGCAATTGTAAGAGCGGTATTTGAGGTAATACTATTATATCTAGTACTACTTCCTACAGAATTTCTAAAATATACTCCTGAAATAGTAGACGTACTCATAAGGTTTAAACCTATAGTAACTGCAGTATTTGAAATACCATAAGTTATAGTATTCCCTAGGTTTAATGCGTTACCTCCAATTTCATTACCTGTTTCATAAATTGTTGAAGTTTCAGGAGTAGTAACTAAGTAAATCCCATATTGAACGCCAGAAATTGTATTACTATAAAATTTATTATTAGAATTGGTTCCAGCATTAGATGTGGTAGTAGCATTATCATTATTAGTGTATAATGAAACGGATGAAGAAAAAATACCTATAGCATTTTGATACTGAATATTGGCGTTACTTAAAGTAATTGTGTTATTTTGTATTGTATTGTACTGAGCTCCATCCGTTGGTGATGCTGCAAACAAAGCGACTCCAAATTCTGTCATCCTTTGTGTGCCAATACTACCGCTAGTAGTATTTGAACTATTTTCATTCATTGTAAAATTCTGAATGGTTATATAATCGCCTCCAGAGATCTTAAAAATTGCATCCGTCCTGTAAGATATAACACCAGTGGAAGAGTTTCCAGTTGGCACTGCAGCGGTAATAACATTTCGGGAACTATTACTAAATCCTTCGATAGTAACGGTGTTAGCAGAGGTTCCTGTATTGGTAATTAAATAACCACCAACTGGTGCAGTTTCAATTGCTCCAGAGTTCATTGTGATTTTCACAGGTGAATTAATCGACGAAACGCCTGCATTGATTGTAGCTGAAGAAGCAGTTTGAGAGATGTTTACAGTATAAATTCCAATTCCTCCAAGAATATTAGTACAAGAAATAGCAGTTGAAGCAACTGTTTGACTAGTACTTACTGTATAAATTCCAATTCCTCCAAGAGTATTTGTACAAGTTATAGTTGTTGACGCAACTGTTTGAGTATTACTAACACTATAAGTAGATCCTGCACCACCTGTTCCAGACAAAAGCGCTGTAATTGTGGTTCCTCCTGTTACACCTGTTCCACTTATGGTTTGTCCAACAAAAAATGTCCCAGTTACTGTTCCACCAATTGTTAACGTAGTTCCTGAAATTGTACTTGCTGTAGCACTAGCAGTATTTAAGGCTGTAATTTTTGTCCCTGCGGTTACACCAGTTCCACCAATGGTTTGTCCAACAGCAAATGTTCCGGTTACTGTTCCACCAATAGTTAAAGTAGTTCCTGAAATTGAACTTGCTGTACTGGTACCAGTCAAAAAACCAGTAATTACAGTTCCAGCTACAACATTACTTCCCCAAATTTGTTGCCCAACTGCAAGAGTACCTGAAGTTACTGCTGATACATTTAATAATGTTGTAGTGCTTATAGACCCAGTGACTACGGCTGCAGTAGTTCTCAACCCATTCAAAGCAGTAATTGCGGAAGTCAAAGATGGATAGGTAGCAGAAAGACCGGAACTTTGATTAGTTGTAACTTGCGCACTAACGCTTCCGCTAAATAATAGCAATAAAATTATGAATGGTGCTACTGCTTTTTTTATTGATAATGATTTTAGTTTTAAAAGTAAAATTAATTTCATAATAGGTTGGTTTTTGGTTGTTTAAGAATTCGCATTATAATTTTCGCAATCGAAATAGTTTTGCAATTTCACAAAATATATTTTATTTAAAGTACGAAAAATGGTATAAAATTGTACAAAATACTGATTTAACGTAAAATTTTTAGAAGTTAAAGTGGGCTATTCTTAAAATGTAAGGAAAATACTTGCATTTTAATCGCAAAAAAAGCAGCTGTAAAATCAAATAAATTAAATTACAGCCAATCAAAAAAGAAAATAAATAAGGGGTAGAAAAACCAATTGTAATTATGTATCAGTCCAATAATATTGTATTAAACCAATTTGAAATAATTAGTTGTATGTTTTTGAGTAAAGGAATACAAATTAAAAAGTAGTTGAACTGGTTGCCAAAGCATTAACCAAGCAACTATAATTAATTTTTAGTATTATTTTAAAGAATAAGGGATTTTGTTTTAATCGGAATTGCTAAAAAGGACAAAAAAATCCATAGCAAACGAAATATCGAGTGTTTTTTGTTCCGTTTACCAAACAAAAAAACTCAATTTAACGATTTATAAAGAAAATGATAAAGTATTATCGTCTGTTATTCTCGTTCAATATCCATTGGATTGTCAACGGTAATAAATTCGCCTTCGCTTTTAGAAATAACAATAGTGGCTACTCCATTTCCTATGAAATTGGTAATGGCTCTGGCTTCACTCATGAATTTATCAACGCCTAATAAAAACGCCAAACCTTCCAAGGGTATTTTATGAATCGCGGTTAATGTAGATGCTAAAACAATAAAGCCACTGCCCGTTACTCCAGCCGCACCTTTCGAGGTAATCATTAAAAGTCCTATGATTGTGAAAATTTCTCCTATAGAAAGATGGACGTTATACAACTGGGCCAAAAAGATAATTGCCATTGACAAATAGATAGAAGTTCCATCAAGATTAAAGGAATAACCCGTTGGAACCACGAGGCCCACAACCGATTTACTACAACCCATTTTTTCTAGTTTGTCCATTAAATTTGGTAAAGCAGCTTCCGA
>CALPWK020000177.1 GCA_943327245.2 Comamonas sp. lk
CGATTGTAAAGGACAGTTATCAGGGCAAGGAAATAAGTTATTATATAGAAAAAGAATATGCCAACGTAGCAAAACAGATATATGGCAAAACCCCTGCTATGATTGCTTATTACGAGAAGATACTTGGCGTTAAATACCCATGGGCTAAGTATGCACAAATAAGTGGACGCGACTATGTTTCTGGAGCTATGGAAAATACCACTTGTACATTACATGGCGATGGCGTTCAACAAAACGCAAGAGAATTAAAAGACGGAAACGCTTGGGAATCTACTATTGCACATGAATTATTTCATCAATGGTTTGGCAATTTAGTCACCGCTGAAAGTTGGAGCAACTTGACGGTGAATGAAAGCTTTGCAGATTATAGCCAAGTACTTTGGGCAACGCAAAGCGAGGGGAAAGATGCAGGTGACTATGAAAACTATACCAGCCTACTACGTTATTTAGGCAGCCCTATTGAAGCGGAAAAGAAACTAGTTCGTTTTTACTATTTCGATAAAGAAGATATGTTTGATTTGGTAAGCTATCAGAAAGGTGGAAGAATATTACATATGCTTAGGCATTTTGTGGGTGACGACGCTTTCTTTGCTTCCTTACATAAATATTTAGAAGACAATAAATTTGAAAATGGATCCGCCATTAAATTAAAATTAGCTTTTGAATCAGTTACAGGCAAGGATATGAACTGGTTCTTTAACCAATGGTATTTTGACAATGGCCATCCTTATGTTCGAATTGCACAACAATATCAAGCTGACAAAAAACAAGTATTGGTTACTATACAACAGACTCAGACACAGGAAAAAGTATTTGAATTGCCAGTGGGTATAGATGTATATGTAAACGACCAAAGAAATCATTATGAAGTTTGGAGTAAGCATAGAATAGATAGCTTTTACTTTCCTGCAGCAAACACACCCAATAATGTTAATGTAGACAACGATAAAATTTTACTTTGGGACAAGGACGAGTCCAAGCCATTTACACAATACGCCTACCAATATAAACACGCACGCAATTTTGTAGATAGATTAGAGGCAGTTAATGAAGCTTCCGAAAACTTACAATCTGCTGAAGCAAAACAATTAATTAAATCTGCATTGAATGATCCTTTTTATGTTTTACGTTTAAACGCATTGCATAGTTATAACCCACTTTCTATTGACGACTCCATTGAAACAATAATAGCTGACAAGGCAGGAAACGACCCTTCTACCCTAGTTAGACAAGAAGCCATTGATATCCTAGCCGCTTTAGATAAGGACCAATATAAGGAACAGTTTATTAAGTGGGCAAAGGATAGCTCTTATTTAGTTTCGGGAGCTGCATTGGAAGCGTTAGTGAAAATTGATACAGTAGCCGCTAAGCAATTGGCAGTAGACTGTTCGAAACAAGTATTAAAGAAAAGATTAAATACTGCAGTAACTAATATAATATCGAAATATGGAGACGAAAGCGACTTTGACTTTATTGCCGCTAAATACAAGGGGGCTAACCCGGAGTCGTCTGAGAAATTTTACTTAACCCCTTCTTTTTCTGAATTACTTATTAAAGTTAATGACCCCATTAAATTTAAAATAGGCATTGAGTTGATTGTAGCATTTAGAGAATCTATTCCGTTGGAATATAAATCCCAAAGTGATCCTTATTTTAATGCCAAAATACTAGGTGCCATACTGAAAGCAAAAAAGCAAAAGGGGCAACAAAACTTGGTTGATATTATATTAGAACAATTGCCTAAATTATAACTGTACAAATTATTGTACCATAAAAAAGGAGTCCACTTTGCAGTGAGACTCCTTTTTTAATATTTGAAACGACGTCATTAATTAGACGCTTATTATTTAAAAATTACCATCCTCCAGAGCTTCCACCACCACCAGAACTTCCACCACCAAAGCCTCCAAAGCCACCGCCACTATCACCAAATCCACCTCCTCTATTGCTACCTCCGCCGCCTAATAGCGAGCCCAATAGCATGCCTGTAGCAATATCTCCAAAGCCGCCGCCTCTATTATTACCTCCACCGCCTTTACCCACTATAGCAACTATGATGATAATTATAAATACTAATAAAATTAAATTGCCACCACTATCCTTTCCTTTTTTAGCACGCTTGGTTTTGTACTCACCTACTGCTGCTTTTGCAATGTCGTCTGTAGCTTTGTCTATCCCCTCATAATAAGCTCCTTGTTTAAAAGCAGGCTTAATATCGTATTCAATAATATTATTGGCTGTGATATCTGGAATGGCCCCTTCTAATCCATATCCTACTTCAATGCGCACTTTTCTATCTTGTATAGCTACTAATAATAAAATACCATTATTAGTCTTTTTATTGCCTATCCCCCATTCTCTAAAAAGCTTGGTAGCATATTCTTCAATTGGGTTGCCGTCCAAAGTGGATAATATAACAACCGCAATTTGATTAGAACTACTGTCGTCAATGGCCACTAATTTATTTTCAAGTGCTTGTTTTTGCTCAGGACTTAAAATACCAGCAATGTCATTCACCAATTGTGGTGGATTAGGTTTTGCTAATACATTTTGAGCTTGTAATGTCGAACCCATAAAAAGAGCAACCCCTACAAAAACACTAATAATAAAATGATTTATTTTTTTCATTTGCCTACCATAATTTCGTCAGACAATTCATTTGTATCATTGGCTCTATCAAAAGGAAAATGATTCGTAAGCGCATGGCCAACAGCTGCTATTACTTGCTCCATGCCAGTTACGTAATTGGTCTTTTTAAAATGACCCGTCATATCTTGCACTTGACTATACCAAAACTCAATTCCTAGTTTTTCGTAAATAGCTTGGTCCCCGTAAATTGCTAATTTTTTATCTTCGATTGCAACATAAATTAAAACGCCATTTCGGTCTTTGGTTTCATTCATATTGTTTTTGAAGAAAACTTCAGTGGCTCTTTGTAAAGCGTCTAATTTTTTTGGAATATGGCTTTCAATAAACACGCGAATTTCTCCGCTTGTTGTTTTTTCAGCAGCTTGAATAGCCTGGACAAGCATTTGCTTGTCCGAGGCACTCAATAAATTTTCCGCTTTTCTTTTAAAGGGATTCCACATAGGGTTGTTGGGTATTAAAACAGGATGATTAAAACAGAATGATTAAAATTTAACCTCTGGTGCTTTTGATGCACTTTCTTCTGCTTTGAATCCTTCTCTAGTTTTAAATCCAAAAATACCAGCTACCATATTTAATGGGAATGATCTTGCTCTTTTATTGTAGTCAGCAATGGCAGCGTTAAAGTCATTTCTAGAAACTTTAATTCTGTTTTCAGTGCCTTCTAATTGCGCTTGCAATCCGCGGAATGCGTCATTCGCTCTTAAGTTAGGATAGTTCTCGGACACAACTAATAAACGTCCTAAAGCTTGAGACAATTGACCTTGGTTCGCTTGGAACTGTTGTAATTTTTCTGGAGTTAAGTCCTTTGCATCTACTTTCATTTGTGTAGCGCTTGCACGAGCAGCAATTACATTTTGTAAAGTTGTTTGCTCAAAGTTGGCTTCTCCTTTAACGGTGTTTACCAAGTTCGGGATTAAATCCGCACGACGTTGATAGTCACTTTGCACGTTATTCCATGCTTGATTTACATTCTCGTCTTGGTTTACAAGTCCGTTGTAGCCATTACAGCCGTATCCAACTAAGATTAAGAGTACTCCTAAGAAAATGAATAAACCTAAATTTTTACGTAACATAATTTTTAATTTGTTTATAAAGATAGAGCAAACCAAGGACCAAACTCAAATACTGACGGAAAGTCCTGACAAAAAGATCCCCCCAGGGTTGCTGAGGGGATTTTTTAACATCATATTATATCTATAATTGCCAATTAGCCTTTTATAGCTGCAATTCCTGGCAATGTTTTTCCTTCAAAATACTCTAATAAAGCGCCACCACCTGTACTCACATAGCTCACTTTGTCATTAAATCCAAACTGGTTTACAGCAGAAACGCTATCACCACCACCCACTAA
>CALPWK020000178.1 GCA_943327245.2 Comamonas sp. lk
ACAGGAAAGCCCATGGTGAAATTTTCGGAGGCCGAGATAGTACAAAATATTTTCACCCAATTTAAGGATCAAAAAATTAATTTATTAGCGCCGGTGGTTAGGGGCCGTAAAGGACATTATAGAGAATTGTTTGAAGAGATTAGAAAGAAGGGCTTTGTAAAAGCAAGAGTCGACGGAGAGATCATGGAAATTAGACCTAAGTTTCAGGTAGATAGATATAAGATTCATGATATTGAAATAGTGGTAGATCGTATTCCGGTAACAGATGCCATGAAAACGCGTTTATCTGAAAGTATTGGACAATGTCTTAAAATGGGAAATGGTTTAATGTTCTTGTTAGTGGAAGGGAAAACAAAAGTAGTACAGTATTCAAAACAACTTATGTGTGAAGCTACAGGGTTAAGCTATGAAGAACCATCTCCCAATAGTTTCTCCTTTAACTCGCCCTATGGAGCTTGCCCAAATTGTAAAGGGTTGGGAAATGTATATGCAATTGATATGCAATTATTAATACCAGACACTTCTATAAGTATCAATGATGGTGGTGTAGCGCCATTAGGGGAAGCAAGAGAAGCAAGCGTTTTTAATCAGGTGAAGCAATTTGCAAAAAAATATAAGATTAGTTTAGACAAGCCCATTAGTAGTTTAACAAAGGAACAATTAGATCTAATATTATTTGGAGATAAAAATATTTCGAACACATTTGACTTGGATTTGAATGACGAAAATATTCCAGATACGTTTACTGGAAGTTATGAGGGAATTGTGCCCATGCTAAAAAGATGGTTTACTTCTTCTCAAAGTACAGAAGTATTGAAAGGCTGGGTGGAACAATTTATGGAATTAAATACTTGCATAGTTTGTAATGGTGCTAAGTTGAAAAAAGAAAGTTTATGGTTTAAAGTGAATGAACAAAACATAGCGGCATTAAATGATATGCATTTAGATGACTTACAAGCGTGGTTTAAAAAACTTCCAGCTAAATTAGACAAAAAGGACACCCTGATTGCAGCCGGCATATTAAAAGAGATAGACGATCGTATTTCTTTTTTAATGAATGTAGGATTATCTTATTTGTCATTAAGTAGACCTTCTAAATCATTGAGTGGAGGAGAGTCACAAAGAATTAGACTCGCAACTCAAATTGGCTCTCAGTTACAAGGCATCACCTATATATTAGACGAACCTTCAATTGGTTTACATCAAAGGGACAATCAACGTTTGATTGTCGCATTAAAGCAATTAAGAGATATTGGGAATACCGTTTTAGTAGTGGAGCATGATAAGGATATTATGATGGCATCAGATTATTTAGTGGACATTGGACCAAGAGCTGGAATACATGGTGGTCATATTGTGGCACAAGGCACTCCGAAAGAGATTGTCAAATTAAAATCCGATACCGCTTTGTATTTAGCGGGTAAGAAAATGATTGAAGTTCCTGAAGAAAGAAGAAAAGGGAATGGAAAAACAATTACTATAAAAGGGGCAACTGGGAATACTTTACAAAAAGTAGATTGTGATTTTCCTTTGGGAACATTCACAGTAGTTTCAGGGGTGAGTGGAAGTGGGAAGTCAACTTTAATCAATGAGACATTGTATCCAATACTATCTCAATATTGTTACAAGAGTAAAACCAAGCCCATGCCTTTTAAATCGGTGACAGGGTTAGAACATATTGACAAAGTAATTGAGATTGATCAGTCCCCAATTGGAAGAACACCAAGAAGTAACCCAGCTACTTATTGTGGATTCTTTACAGATATTAGAACACTTTTCGCATCAGTGCCAGAAGCAAAAATTAGAGGCTATCAAGCGGGTCGTTTTTCATTCAATGTGAAGGGCGGAAGATGTGAAGTTTGTGAAGGGGGAGGAATGCGTGTTATAGAAATGAATTTCTTGCCAGACGTTTATGTGCATTGTGAAAAATGTGCTGGTAAAAGATATAATAGAGAGACTTTAGAAATTAGGTATAAGGGCAAGTCAATTAGTGATGTCTTAAATATGACTGTTGAAGAAGCTTGTGAATTTTTCCAAGCGGTTCCATTTATATATAGAAAAGTAAAAGTATTACAGGATGTTGGCTTAGGCTATATTACGTTAGGACAGTCTGCTGTTACTTTAAGTGGAGGAGAAGCACAGCGTGTTAAATTAGCCACTGAATTGGGAAAGAAAGATACAGGCAAGACTTTTTATATTTTAGATGAACCTACTACTGGCTTGCATTTTCAAGATATTAAACTGTTGATTGGAGTATTGAATAGATTAGTAGAAAGGGGCAATACCGTATTAGTTATTGAGCATAATATGGATGTGATTAAAGTAGCCGACTATTTGATTGACTTAGGTCCAGAAGGAGGAAGTGGCGGTGGTGTGATTCAATTTAAAGGCACTCCAGAAGAGATGATTAAAAAATCAAAGTCACATACTGCCAAATATTTAGCACTTGAAATGCTTTAGCATTATCTAAATGCTTTAGCATTATTATTTTCTGATCATAGGAATATGCTCGATAGCGTCTTCGTAATACATTTCGCCCGCTTGTTCAAATCCTTGTTCTTCGTAAAATTTCTTTAAATATAATTGAGCGCCAATTTTTATGGGATGCTTCCCAAAAAGTCTTTCACATTCGGCAATGGAATATTGCATTAAAGCTTTTCCTGCTCCAATACCTCTATGTCTTGGAGAACCTACAACACGTCCAATACTTTGGTAGTCTTTATAGCTTTGGTCCACATTAAATAGTCTAGTGGTAGCAACTAATTCATTGTTTAACCAGCCCATTGTGTGATACGCAATTTGATCATTATTATCCATATCTAAAAACACACAGTTTTGTTCTACCACAAATACTTCACTTCTTAGGCGAAGTATTGCATAAAGCTCCTCTACTGTAAGTGCTGAAAAGGGTTTAGTGACCCATTGAATGGTTGAATTTGCTGACATATTCACAAAAATAGGACATAATATAAACTCTATTAGCAATTATGATGGCAATCCCAATATATTTTTGCAATTTTGCCCAAATTATCTTCCTCCATGAGCAAAAAAGTAGCCATTATTGGTGCAGGTCCAGCAGGTTTAACCGCTGCCTATTTATTAGGAAAGGCGGCACAGGACGTAACGGTGTTTGAAAAAGATCCTCAATATGTGGGAGGTATTTCAAGAACAGAATCTTATAAAGGATATCATTTTGATATTGGTGGCCACCGCTTTTTTTCAAAGTCAAAAGAAGTAGAAGATTTTTGGACCGAAATTTTAGCGGATGAATTACTAGAGCGTCCAAGAAGTTCTCGAATTTTTTATAATAAAAAGTTTTTCTCTTATCCATTGGCGGCATTTGAAGCACTTTTAAAATTAGGAATTTTTGAAAGTTTTTTATGTGTCATGAGTTATTTGATGGCTAAACTATTTCCAGTTAAAGATCCTCAGAATTTTGAGGACTGGGTTACTAATCAGTTTGGTAAAAGATTATTTAATATTTTTTTCAGAACCTATACAGAAAAAGTTTGGGGTATCCCTTGTAAAGAAATTTCTGCAGACTGGGCAGCGCAACGTATTAAAGGGTTGTCTTTAAGTAGTGCAGTTTGGAATGCTTTATTTAAGCCATCAGGTAAAAAGAGTAAAGGAGATGTCATCAAAACATTGATTGACTCTTTCCGTTATCCAAAACTTGGTCCTGGCATGATGTGGGAGGAATGTGTTGTGAAGAGTAAAGCATTAGGAGTTAAAATCGAGATGAATACAGGGGTTAATAAAATTGAGCGTCAAGAAAATGATACTTGGAAAGTTTATACCACTACAGGAGCTGTATTAGAAGGCTTTGATTATATTTTGTCTTCTGCGCCTATGCGTGAATTAATACCAGCAGTAGCGCCTGCATTCCCAGCGCCTGTCTTATTTGCGGCAAGTCAATTAAAGTATAGAGATTTCTTAACAGTAGTATTGATTTGTAAGGATCAAGATGCATTTAGTGATAACTG
>CALPWK020000179.1 GCA_943327245.2 Comamonas sp. lk
ATAAATTTGACCAGTTTTTCGCAAACCAAATTTATCAATAGTGGTAAAATTACCTATACGCGCACCGTTGGGCAATATACCATAATAGAGTCCATGTCTTCTAATGGCGAATCAGATCCTTGGTTTGAAGACATAAAGAAGTTTTTTCCTAAAATGGTGTTAGATAATTTTGTACTAGAATTTAACGAGAATAGATCCTTGTATAAAATTGAAAAAGAAAATTCGGAGAATAAGTATATAGTGCAAAACCTAAAGCCTGCCGAAATTGATTATGTCTCTCAACAATTAAATGACGATTTAGTAGTCATGAAAAGAACGGTATTTGAAAACGAATATTTAGTTAAAGACAGCTTAGTAAAATACGAATGGAAAATTACAGGAGAAGTTAGAGACATAGCAGGTTTTGAATGCAAAAAGGCAACTACTAAAATATGCGATTCGGTGGTGGTAGTCGCTTTCTATACAGACCAAATACCGGTTAAAGCAGGACCTGAAAATTTTAATGGATTGCCAGGAATGATAATGGGTTTGGCTGTTCCAAGACTAGCTACCACTTGGTTTGCAACAAAATTAGAATTGCAAAACCCAGTAATTGCAAGTGTGGATATACTTGCTAAAGGGAAGACCGTTCAGCGTACACAAATTAACAAAGACTTAAACAAAGGACTTACAGGCTGGGGTAAGATGGGTAAGATTATTGTTTGGATAGCAAGTTTGTAAACTAAACGTAATTAAGTACTATTTTACAAATACTATCTTAATCTGTCTGATTCTTTTACCATGCGCTCGTCTTTGTAAATACGAATTATTGCAAATATTTGTAATAATGGCATTAGGAACAATGCTGCAGAAGGCAATGTAAATCCACCGCCTGGATGATCTAAAACTACTTTATAAATGAAGTAGCCAATTAGGCCCGATAATAATAAATTAAGTATCACCACTTTTAATTGCAACATTCTATTGCCATATAAAAATATAGTGATAAAGGAAAGGCAACCGCTAAAAGCTAATGTTAGCAGCGTGCTATACTGTTGGCTACCACTTACTTCAAACGCGGCAGGAACAGGTGTATAATAAAAAGGAAAGCGCAGTGCGGAAAAGGCAGCTGCGCTCGCCAATAATAACCATATAGATTGTATTCTTTGTATCATATACTAAAGTTACACAATTATCCTAGTTCTGGATACAACACAAATTGTTCCATAAATTGGTTTACTTCTTTACGAGTTTTAGCTAAAATAGTTTCATCTTCCGCATTCATCAGCACGGTATCTATAGCATTTACTACAAAAGGGATATGAGTTTCGTTCATTCCTCTTGTGGTAATAGCAGCTACTCCAAAACGAATACCAGAAGTTACAAAAGCAGATTTATCGTCGTAAGGAACCATGTTTTTGTTGGCAGTAATGTCGGCCATGCCTAAAACCTGCTCTGCTTTCTTACCACTTATATTTTTATTACGTAAGTCAATTAACATTAAATGATTGTCTGTGCCGCCGCTAATAATTTCATATCCTTTAGCAACAAACGCTGCAGCCATAACTTGTGCATTTGTTTGAACTTGTTTTGCATAAACAGTAAACTCGTCAGTTAATATCTCACCAAAGGCAATTGCTTTTGCAGCAATCACATGCTCTAATGGACCGCCTTGAGTTCCTGGGAAAACTGCCATATCCATAACATTAGACCATAGTCTTAAATTACCTTTTATGTCTTTTAATCCTAAAGTATTCTCTCCGTCTTTCGCCATCATAATCACACCGCCACGAGGTCCACGTAATGTTTTGTGGGTTGTTGAGGTAACAAAATGACAATGATTAAAAGGGGAACTTAATAATCCTTTTGCAATTAAGCCTGCAGGGTGTGCAATGTCAGCTAATACAAATGCGCCTACTTCGTCTGCTACCTTTCTGATACGTGCATAATCAATATCACGGCTATAGGCACTCGCTCCACAAATAATTAATTTTGGTTTATGTGTTCTTGCTTGACTTTCTAACATATCGTAGTCAATCAATCCTGTTTCTTTTACTACACCATAAAAATGTGGTGTATACGTTTTACCAGAAAAGTTAACAGCAGATCCATGAGTCAAGTGACCACCCATACTTAAGTCTAAACCTAATATAGCATCACCTGGATGTAAAATAGCTAACATTACTGCAGCATTAGCTTGTGCTCCACTATGAGGTTGAACGTTCGCGTATTCTAATCCGAATACTTCTTTTAATCTATCAATAGCTAAAGTCTCTGTTTTATCTACAATTTCACAACCACCATAATAACGACGACCAGGATAACCTTCGGCATATTTATTGGTCATAACTCCACCCATTGCTTGCATTACTTGTAAGCTGGTAAAGTTCTCGGACGCAATTAATTCAATGCCACGTCTTTGGCGCGCTAATTCTTGGTTGATAATGTCAAAAACAAGGGTATCTCTTTGCATGATTGGATATTTTGGCAAAAATAATTGATTCTTCAGCCCTATCCAACCTATGTTTCAACATTTGCCCAGCTAATATCCACAAAATGGCTAAAAAACACCTTTACTAACGCTAATTTGCTATTTTTACTGTCCCCAAAACAAAAATATGAAGGCAATTATTCCGGTAGCAGGCGCAGGTACAAAATTACGCCCTCATACCTATACACAACCAAAAGCGTTGATTCCAATTGCGGGAAAGACCATATTAAGCTTTATTGTTGATCAGCTTAGGGAAGTGGGTATTGATGAATTTATATTCGTGGTGGGTTATTTGGGAGATAAGATTCAAAATTATGTGGAGCAAACCTATCCCAATTTAAAGACCCATTTTGTTTACCAGACGGACCGTCAAGGTACAGCGCATGCTATTGAATTAACAAGAAATATTGTAGGTCAAGATGAAGTTTTTATTGCACTAGGGGATACTATTTGTGAGTTCGACATAAGAGAAGTAATAGAAAGTCCTTTTAGCATGTTAGGTGTAAAAAAAGTAGACGATCCAAGATTATTTGGCGTGGCTGAAATTAATGATGATGGATTTATTGAACATGCAGTAGAAAAGCCTTCCATCCCTAAAAGTAATAATGCCTTAGTAGGTTTATATAAGATTAAAGAATCCACTATTTTGTTTGAATGCTTTCAACAATTATTTGTTGAAAATATTAAAACACATGGAGAATACAATTTAACGGACGCCTTAGATTGTATGATTAAAAAAGGGGTTCAGTTTAAATCTTTTAAGGTAAAGAATTGGTATGACTGCGGCAAGAAGGAAAATTTGTTAGAAACCAATGCGGTTCTATTAAAAAAGACAGGTGGTATTAGCGTGAATCCTGAACTATATGTGAATAGTATTATCATCCCTCCCGTAAGTATTGCAGACGGTTGTATCATTGAAAATTCAATCATTGGCCCTCACGTTACAGTAGGTAACAACACCACTATTAAGAGTTCGATTGTAAGAGAAAGTATTATTGGCTCCTTTACTACATTAGACGAAGTAGTATTAGATAATTCATTAATCGGAAGCGATGCTGCCGTTAAAGGGTTAAGTAGAACTTTGAATATTGGAGACAATACCGAAATCGATTTCGGATAGTAAAATTCAATTTAACTTCCACGAGTATTCCAAAAGAAGTTTCTAATAAAATTTTTATTAGTCCTTATGTATGAGTGTTGAATTTCCCTGTGCTACACAAGTCATTACTACGTCATTAATACAAACATGCTTAGGCACATTAGCTACATACCAAGCAGTTTCCGCAATGTCTTCTGCCTTTAATGGTTCATATCCTGCATATACCGCTGCTGCTTTGCTAGCATCTCCTTTAAAACGAATCAACGAAAAATCTGTTTCCACTGCGCCTGGGTGAATTGCAGTTACTTTAATATGATGAGGCAATAAGTCAATTCTTTGTGCTTTGCTAATAGCGTCCACCGCATGCTTTGTTGCACAGTAAATATTACCGTCTTTATAAACTTC
>CALPWK020000180.1 GCA_943327245.2 Comamonas sp. lk
AAGCAATTAGAGGAAGATCCTTGGAATGCATTAGAGCAAACTTTTGCTATAGGAACTATTCATGATGGAACCATTGTTCGTAAAGACGACAAAGGAGCTATTGTACAATTGCCACATGGTTTAGAAGGATTTGCTCCTAACCGTCACCTTGCAAAAGAAGATGGTAAACAAGTTCAAGCGGAAGAAACAGCGAAATTCATGGTGATCGAATTTGATCGTAATGAGAAGCGCATTGTTGTAAGCCATGCAAGAATTTGGGAGCAAGCTGTAACAGAAGAAAAAGAAGTAGCTAAGAAAGAAGCAAAAGTCGAAACTGAAAAGACTAAGAAAGCGGTTAAAACAATCCAAAGCAAGGTTGAAAAATCTACTTTAGGTGATTTAGGTGCTTTAGCTGAAATCAAAGCTAAATTAGACGAAAATAACGCAGGGTAGTTTTCTATCGCCTTTCTAGCAATTTAAAGGCTTCAAAAAATACGCTGATGATTTATTAAGCCCCCGAATTTCGGGGGCTTTTTGTTTCCCACACTGGTTTTAGCTAATTCTTAACGCCCTAGCGCTTTTTGGTAATCTTTTTCGTTCTAAATTGGGGATTATTAGTTAATTTTGCCTCCCTGTATGAATAGAATTATAGTAATTATTGCGATCGTTTTAGGAATGTCTTCTTGTACTTCAAAGTTTCAACAAATATTGAAGAGTAAGGATACGGATTATAAAGTCAAAATGGCGGAGAAATACTACGCAGAAAAGAAGTACAGTAATGCACAACAGCTCTTTGAATCGGTGATCAATTTTGTGAAAGGAACTCCACGTTATGAAGAGTTATATTTAATGTATGCGTATTCATATTATTACGATAAGGATTACGAAAATGCAGAAAATTTATTCAAAACATTTGTGGAGTATTTTCCAAATAGTTCCAAAACAGAAGACGTTGAATATTTAAGAGCTTATACTTATTATTTACGTTCTCCAAAAGCAGAACTAGATCAAACAACAACCAATAGAACGATTCAATTAATGCAATCTTTTATCGACGCTCATCCAACGAGTGTAAAAGTAAAAGAGGCGACTGCAACAATTGACGCGTGTCGTGCAAAATTAGAATTGAAGGATTACAAAACAGCTACATTGTATTACGAGCTTGCTTTGTACCGAGCTGCAGCTATTTCATATGGCTTATTGTCGGACGGTTACCCAGACTCTAAGAGTGCAGACAAATACAAATTATTGACATTAAAATCATATTATCAATTTGCTGAAAATAGTTTTATAGAAAAACAAAAAGAGCGTTTTGATAAAGTGAATGAAGAGTATAACGATTTCGTGGACAGATTCAGTGATAGTCCACTGCTACCAGAAGCAAAAAAAATTAAAACAAAAACTGATAATATCTTAAAAAATATAAAATGAGTAAATTAAGAAGACATATGGGTGCTAATGTACCTGCCGTTGTGGAAACAAAAAGTTTGAAAGCATTGAAAGCAAAAACTGGAAATTTATATGAGTCCATCTCTATTATTTCTAGAAGAGCAAATCAAATCAACATCTCTATCAGAGAAGAATTGCATAGCAAGTTAGAAGAGTTTGCTAGTCATACCGATAGCTTAGAGGAAATCCACGAGAACAAAGAACAAATCGAGATCTCTAAAGCCTATGAGCGTATGCCTAACCCTGCTATTTTGGCTACTGCAGAATTCATTGATGATAAAATCTATTATCGTAAGAACGAGGAAACAGATCTTTTCCGTTAATCTCGCTCCCGCAATCATAAAAACGTTCCTTTGTCATTCTGATACTGGGACGTTTTTGTATTTTAGGGGGTAAAAACGCCATATTATGTTGTTTAAGTCAATTTGTTTAGTAATGGGGTTACTACTTATAGGGAAGGCGCTTAATGCCCAAGAATTAGCTGCTATGGTAAGTGTGCAGTCAAGTAAAGTAGCAAATCAAGTAGACCCCAAAGTGTTTACACAGTTTCAGACACAACTAAAAGATTTCATCAATCAAAGAAAGTGGTCGTCAGATGCTTTCGGAGCAGAAGAAAAAATTGATTGTAGTTTTTATATTACCATTGAGTCAATTTCATCGCCAGGAGTATACGATGCCAAATTAAGTATTGTAGCTAACAGGCCTGTTTATAATACAAATTATACAACTCCGTTATTAAATATGCAGGATGCTAGTTTTACGTTTAAATACCAACTGGGTCAACCTATGGAATTTAATGAAACAAGAGCACAAGGGGGAGATCCATTAGAGTCAAATTTAACTGCTACCATTGCCTATTATATCAATATAATTTTAGGATTAGATTATGATTCCTTTGCATTGAAGGCAGGAGCGCCCTATTTTAGTAAAGCATTAAATATTGTATACAACGCACCAGAGGGTGCAGGAATAACTGGATGGAAGTCATACGATGGCCAAAGAAATAGGTATATATTAGTTGATAATTTTACAAAAAGCGGCTTTGATAAAATTCATGAAGTTGTTTATAGTTATTACAGAGAAGGTTTAGATCAAATGGCAGAGAAGCCGGAAATAGCAAGAGCAAATGTATTAAACACATTAATGAGTTTGCAAGAATTGAATGAGTCTAATGTAAATGTAATGGCAGTGCCCATTTTCATGCAAGGAAAGTATACCGAAATTGTAGGTATATTTCAAAATGCAGACAAGTCAATGAAAAAGCAATTACTAAATACATTGTCTTTCATAGATATTGCTAATATAAACAGATATAAAGAAAAGTTAGAATGAGAAATTGGTTAATAATAGGCATGCTTTTTTTATTAGCGTGCAAGAATGAGACAAAGCCAGAGAACAGTTTGCCAATGGACAAAATGAAAACGGTACTTTGGCAATTAATGCAAGCGGACGAGAATTATACAAGGATGTCAACTATTGACACCACTTGGAAAGTAAATAAAAAAAACGTCCAGTTTTACAAACAGATATTCGAGCTGAATAAGGTGGACAGGGTAGCGTTTTATAATACCATTGAATATTTGCAAAAGCATCCGGTAGCCTTCAAGGAATTGATGGATTCTACCTATGCATTGTCGAAAAGAGAAAAATTGAAGTTAACCAAACATTAATTAAAGGTTTTTTTAGACAAACAGGTCCACTTTTTAAATAAACAGTTTTACTTTTGAATACTAATAATAATTAAAAAAAATATAAATTATGCCTATCACTATTGGACAAGCAGCGCCAGCAATTACATTATTTGACACAGACAAGAACGCAGTTTCTTTGGCTGATTTTAAGGGACAAAATATAGTAGTATTATTCTTTCCTTTAGCATTCACTGGTGTATGTACTGCAGAGCTTTGTAGTATTAGAGACAATATTGCAACATACAATACGGCTAATGCACAAGTACTAGGTATTTCTGTTGACTCTTTATTTTCTTTAGGCAAATTCAAGGAAGAGCAAAAGTTAAATTTCCCTTTATTAAGTGATTTTAATAAAACAGCATCAAAAGCATTTGATGTTTTATATGAGGTATTCCCTGCATTTGAAATGCAAGGGGTAAGCAAGCGTGCAGCATTTGTAATAGACAAAGAAGGAACTGTTCAATACACTGAAATTTGTGCGACACCAGGTGACTTGCCAAATTTCGAAGCGATTCAAACTACATTGAATACGTTGAACTGAAATGTCAAGTCTTGCTAAATATAAAAAAGGGGCTAATGAAATTTAGCCCCTTTTTTATGTTCCTTTTTTTGATTTTTTCAAATGCACCTATCGTTCTTAATTTTTTTCAAAAATATCGAACGTCATATTTTTTATCGGTCGCAAACTTCTACGATCAAGAATTTCAAATAGTGAGTGTTTTCCATTCCCCAAATAATAGGGTGGTC
>CALPWK020000181.1 GCA_943327245.2 Comamonas sp. lk
TAGCAAGTAATGAAGAATACTGTGTAACTACATTCGCAGGCATTACATCTGACAAATATCTTAATCTAGCCAAGTTTGTATCCATGATGGTAACGTTCGCGCCTAAACCCGCAGCCATTTTCGCAGCTTGAGTTCCTACGATTCCGCCACCGATGATTAGTACTTCAGCAGGTTTAACGCCTGGTACACCACCTAATAATTTTCCTTTTCCGCCGAATGGTTTTCCTAAATAATAAGCACCCACATTCACGGCCATTCTTCCAGCTACTTCAGACATTGGTACAAGTAATGGTAAAGAACCATCTGCTAATTCTACAGTTTCATAAGCGATACAAACCGCATGTGTTTTCATCATTGCTTCTGTCAATTCCTTAGATGCAGCAAAATGGAAATAAGTAAACAATATTTGACCAGATTTGATTAGCGGGAATTCCGCTGCAAGTGGTTCTTTTACTTTTACAATCATTTCAGCAATTTCGTATACTTCTTTAGCGGTATTTAAAATGCTTGCACCAACACCCACATAAGCTTCGTCAGAAAAACCAGAACCGGCACCTGCCTTGGTTTCGATATAAACTGTATGGCCTTGTCTTGTTAATGCATAAACACCTTCTGGAGTCAAGCCTACTCTGTATTCTTGAACTTTAATTTCTTTAGGACAACCTATGATCATGGTATTTGAATTTTATTTCTGTACAAATATCATAAATAAGGAAATATTTTCTATATCTACTATATATTCAGTAATTATTTCTTTTATTAGGCATTAGTAACGAAATATTTATTAATTTAGTTTTGTTTTTCGTCTCCAAACAGAAATAATTTCGATTGCTAATACAACGCTCATGACGCTTGACAATATTGACCTCGCTATTTTAAGAATTTTACAAAAAGATGCGCTTGCCAAATTAAAGGATATTAGTGCTGCAGTGAACTTGTCGGTGAGTCCAACGCACGACCGAATTAAAAGATTAGAACAGGAAGGTTTTATACAGGCATATGTAACATTAATGGATCGAAAAAAAATAAACCTAGGACTCGTTGTACTTTGTCAAGTAACGTTGGATAAACAAACTCGAAATAACTTTTCCGAGTTTGAGCAAATTATTTTACAATTTCCAGAAGTCATCTCTTGCAGCTTGGTGTCGGGTAATTTTGATTATTATTTAAAACTAGTTACGAAAGATGTTGAAACGTATAATAAATTTTATCAAGAAAAACTTGCAGTGCTCCCAATGGTTGCGCACATTAATAGTTTATTTGTGATGGATGAAATAAAAACAACCACTGCTTTTCCTATATAGTCCTTTATCCAGTTGATTTTAAAGAGTTTGTATTTTAATAAATGTAGGTACCATGACGCGCGTTAAAAATATTATATTCGATTTAGGAAATGTTTTATATGACATTGATTTTTCAAAAACTTACGAAGCATTTGAAACACTAGGCATCCCTGATTTTGCAAATCATTTCACATTGAATAAATCAGACGAGTTGTTCTTTGATTTAGAAAAAGGGCTCGTGAACGAGTTTGAATTTTATAATCGTTTTCGAAAACTTTTTTCGATGGACTTAAGCAATGATCAAATCATGTCTGCTTGGAATGCGTTATTAATTGGATTTAGAAAAGACAGTATTGATTGGATCAAAGCAAATAACCAATTGTTTACTACCTACTTGTATTCCAATACCAATCAACTTCACTATGATCATTTCATAGTTCAATTTGAAAACGAAATAGGAGGGGATCCATTTAATAGCCTTTTCAAAAAGCCTTATTATTCTCATGAGATGGGTCAACGGAAGCCCGATCCGGCTTCTTTCACTTTTATTTTAGAAAAAGAGGGGCTACTAGCAGGGGAAACCCTTTTTGTTGATGACAATGAGCCAAATGTGATGGCTGCTGCCTCAGTAGGCTTGCAAATTTTGCATTTAAAACCAGGTATGGTAATTGAAAAGGAGTTGCTTGAGCAACTAAGGTAATGAGTGCTTGTTGGCAAGGTTGTTTGGCAGGTAAGCGATTAGTTATTTCTTAACTTCTTCAAAATCAATGTATTCTGCATCAACTGGCGCATTTTGTGCCTTGTTGTTTCCAGCATTATTATTAAAATTGGCTTGTTGAGCTGCCGCTGCCGACTGCCGACTTGCTTCCGCAGCTTTAGCAGCTTCCTGCATTTTCTCCATATTTTGTTTCACCGTTTTCACGCCGTTACTTACAGGGACAACTACCTCAAAAATCACTTTGTAGAGGAAATAGATCACCAAACCGTATATTATCAGCTTCATCATGATGCAAAAATAGGGAACCAGCCAATAATATTGGGTGATTTCATCCTGTTTTATTACCTTTACTCAAGTATTAACATACTATTGAAGGGAACGAGGTCGTTCCCTTCTTCTTTTTTAAATATGGAAGTAAACGAATTAAAGGATAGGGTACACGCAATATTAGAGCCTCTTTTACAAGAGGATCCTAGTTATTTTTTGGTTCACATTAAAGTAAAGCCTGGTCATATAATAAGAGTTTATATAGACGGAGACCAAGGGTTACCAATTAAACAATGTACCTCATTCAACCGAAGACTATATAGAGCGATCGAAGAAGCGGCTTGGTTTCCTGAAGGAGACTTTGCATTGGAAGTTTCATCCCCAGGTGTCGATGAGCCTTTGTTGTTAAACAGGCAGTATGTAAAAAACATAGGGCGCAAAGTAGAAGTCACTTTAAATGACGACACAGTGAAAGAAGGTAATTTATTGAACGTGACCGAGGCGGATATATTAATAGAGTGGACCGAAGGGAAGGGTAAAAAAGCAACCCAGCAACAATTGCTTATTCCATTTGAGAGTATTAAATCAACCATAGTTCAAATTCAATTTTAACAAATCATCAAGCGAGGAGCTTGAAAAAAAATTATGTTATGGCAAGTATAAATTTGATTGAGGCGTTTCAGGAATTCAAAGACGCAGAAAGCATTGACCGTCCCACGATGATGAAAGTGGTAGAAGACGTTTTCAAAACCTTATTAAGAAAAAAATATGGTAGTGATGAAAACTTTGACGTAATCGTTAACGCCGAAAAAGGGGATCTTGAAATAATTCGTCGTCGTGAGATTAGACCTGATGATGATGTGGACAATCCATTAGAAGAAGTAGCGTATTCTGAGGCTATCAAAATAGAACCCGATTTCGAAATTGGGGAGGAATTATTAGAAGAAGTTAATATTTATGATTTTGGTAGAAGAGCTATCCTTGCTGCAAAGCAGACGTTGGCTTCTCGTATCAATGACTTAAAGAAAAACGCGTTAGTTAAAAAATATTCTGATAGAATTGGTGAAATTATCAATGCTGAAATCTATCAGGTTTGGAAAAAAGAAGTGTTGTTGTTGGATGAAGAAGGCAATGAATTGATTCTTCCTAAGACAGAACAAATTCCTCAAGACTTTTTCAAGAAAGGCGAAAATATTAGAGCGGTAATTGCAAGAGTGGATATGAAAAACAATTCACCTGTTATTATTTTATCTAGAACCAATCCATTGTTCTTAGCAAAATTATTAGAGATAGAAGTTCCGGAAATTTTTGACGGCTTAATCACCATCAAGAAAATTGTTCGTGAACCAGGTGAGCGTGCAAAAGTGGCTGTTGAATCATTTGATGACCGTATTGATCCAGTTGGTGCTTGTGTGGGTATGAAAGGAAGTCGTATTCATGGTATCGTGAGAGAATTGAAAAATGAAAATATCGATGTAATTAATTTCACTGCTAATATTCAATTATTGATTCAACGTTCATTGACACCTGCTAAAATCAGCTACATGAATATTGACAATGATCGTAAACGTGCCGAAGTGTTTTTACAAGCAGATCA
>CALPWK020000182.1 GCA_943327245.2 Comamonas sp. lk
ATCGGATATTACAAAAACAAATCTTGCTGAATTAGATGCTATTGTAGTTGGCATTCGAGCTTACAATATGTTTGACTACTTGACTGAGAAAAATGAAATATTAAATGAGTATATCGCCAACGGAGGAAATTTAATTGTTCAGTACTTGAAAAGTAATCAAGTTGGAATTAATAAAGTAAAAGTGGGCCCTTATGCTTTTACAGTAAATTCAGGAAAGAGAGTTACACAAGAAGAAGCGCCAGTAGAAGTTTTACTACCCAATCATTCCGTTTTAAATTTCCCAAACAAAATTGAAGCGATAGATTTTGAACATTGGGTGCAAGAGCGCAGTACTTATCAGGCAGAAAATATAGATACACATTTTGAAATGCCATTGTCCATGCATGACACCAATGAACCAGCTTCAAATGGTAGTTTATTAATAGCACCTTATGGCAAGGGTAATATGGTATATTTAAGTTTGACTTTGTTTAGACAATTGCCAGCTGGTAATGCAGGAGCTTATAAAATATTAGCAAATCTAATTGCCTTACCAAAACATTAATAAGAAATCACCATGAGAAGAAACATGAGTATTATGACTATTTTAATGTTGGGCCTAGGTTTAGGCTGGATGATTAAAAACGTCAAAATTGGATTAATAATTGGGTTGGTCTTTGGATTATTAATTAGTGGGATAGGTACTAAAAGCAAGTAATATTAATTTGCTTCAATATCAGCCACTTTTGTGGCTTCTTCGCCAATCCATTTCATTTTCTTTGCTATAAAGAAAACAATTAGTCCTAAACTAATAACTACCAATCCTCCAATCATCATTTTCTGACCGGTTGAAATAAAGATAAAAATCCAAATTAGGATAGCTAGAATTAATGGCAAGGGGTACAATGGCATTTTCCAAGGGAAAAAGGACTTGCCCTTTCTTTTAAATAGTAATAACAAGCCAATTGCTTGTCCAATAAATTGAATCAAAATACGCATGGCTAAAATGGCGTCAATGACTTCCTTCAATCTAAATAATAAACTAAACACAAAAGCAATTGCGCCCAATACTAATAAGGAACGGTGTGGAAAATGTAAAGTAGGATGTACTTTAGCAAAGAAAGAGAAGAATGATTTGTCTTGTGCAGCTGCATAAGGAATTCTGCTATAACCCAATGTGGCAGCAAATAAGGAAGCAAATGCAACTAATAAAATTAATACAGTAACAATGGCACCTGCATTAGGACCGTATAAAGCTTGGATATAAGCACTCACCACATATTTACTTTCAACAATAGTCTGAAATGGTAACACACTTGCCACACTAATATTCATTGCTAAATACAAAATGGCAATTCCTGTAATTGAAATAAACATACTCCTCGGAATATTTTTACTGGGGTTTTTAATTTCTCCACCCAAATGACAAACATTATAATAGCCTAAATAACTATAAATAGTTTTAACACTTGCAAAACCAAGTGCTGCTGCAAAACCATGTTTTAATTCAATGCCATCGTTGATATGCTTAATGGGTTCTAAGAAATTACCATGTGCAATTCCCCCAAAAATAATCCATGCCATAGTTCCTAAAACACCCACCCATAAAAATACAGATATCTTACCAATGGATTCAATTTTACGATACAATAAACTTATCACTAAAATTACAACAGCGCCACTAACTGCTTTTTCTTGAATAAAACTTAGGTGGAAAAAGTAATTTGCATATTGAGAAAATCCTATAGCTGCTGAAGCTATTACCAAGGGGGCCTGGATCATGGTTTGCCAAACAAATAGGAAGCTCATCATTTGCCCCCATTTTTTTCCATAACCTTCTTTTAAAAAGTGGAAACTCCCACCTGCTCTTGGTAAAGCAGCACCTAATTGGCTCCATACCATCGCGTCCACATAGGAAAGAAAAGCACCTGCAATCCAAGCGTATAAGAAATAGGGACCTCCCATTATTTGCGCTACTACACTTAATACAACAAAGGGACCAATGCCCACCATGTCGATCATATTGATGGCAGTTGCGTGTAAAAGACTTAATTTGCGTTCGAGTTTAGCATTCATCCTTTAAGTAAAAATTAGAGTAACAAGATAACACAAATTAGAATATCAAATGAACGCCAATTTTAAAACTACAGACTGGGCTGCGGCTGCTTCCATTTATGAAGTTAATATTAGACAGTACACACCCGAAGGAACGTTTAAAGCATTTGAAGCGCATATTCCAAGATTGAAGGACATGGGTGTAGGCATTATTTGGTTAATGCCAATCACTCCAATTAGTCAAGTTGTCAAGAAGGGAACTTTAGGGAGTTATTATGCTTGTAGCAGTTATACCAAAATAAATCCTGAATTTGGAACAGCGCAGGATTTGAGCGCTTTAATAAATACGGTACATGCTAATGGCATGAAAATTATAATTGACTGGGTAGCGAACCATACAGGCCGTCAACATGAATGGATGGAAACTAATCCAGAATGGTTTGCTCAGGATAGTGAAGGGAAATTTACAGAACGCAATGGCTGGGATGATGTGGTGGATTTGAATTTTCACAATTCAGATATGCGCAAAGCTTTAATTGATGCAATGCATTATTGGGTAAACGATTTTAATATTGATGGATTTAGATGCGATATGGCACATTTGGTTCCTTTGGATTTTTGGAAAACAGCAAGAACTTCTTTCAAGAATAGTAAACCTTTGTTTTGGTTGGCGGAATGTGAAGTAGTGGAATACCATGAAGTATTCGATACAAGCTATGCATGGGAATGGATGCATAGAACGGAAAGGCTAATGAAAGGAGAGGCAAGTTTGCATGACGTGTTTAATATTTTACATGATTATGAACAATATCCTGCTGGAGCGTTAAAACTTTTTTATACCAGTAATCATGATGAGAATAGTTGGAATGGAACAGAGTATGAAAAATATGGAATTGCAGCAAAGCCATGGGCCGTATTCACATTTACCTGGAAAGGGATGCCATTAATTTATAGTGGACAAGAATTACCAATTCATAAGAGGTTGCAATTTTTTGACAAGGATTTAATTGAATGGAATACAAAGCCAGCACTACATGATTTTTATAAATCATTAAATCAATTAAGACAAGACCATCCAGTAATGATTAACGGTAGTACTTTTAACTTACCGTCAAGTCATCCGGGAGCATTGGCATTTATTAGAATGGATGAAAAAGAGACGGTACTAGTAGTACTAAATGTTTCCATGCAAACAATCAAAATGGAATGCGCACATGAAAAATTAAATGGATCATTTACTCAATTATTTTCCAACATGACGTATCAGTTTAATGGTGCAATTCATTTCGAATTAATGCCGGGTGATTATTTTGTGTACGTGAAACAATAGCCAAGTTTATAAATTATTTAATAGTGTACAAATATTAAAATAAGTTTAACGAACATGTTGAATAGTGAAAATCCTATTTTGCATTTTTACTTTCCCTAAGTCAATATTCCACCTAATTTCTACATTTTCACCATTCCCACCATTCCCAATTGTTGCTAAAGCTTGTAGTGTTATTTCTCCAATATTCATGGAGCTGGTTCTTTTTCGAGTAGAATAAGGAATCAAAACCCCGTTTTGATAAACACTAAAATTAGCAGTTGCATTGCTTATTCCCGTTGTATAAATAGTTCCATTAATTATAGCAGTTCCAAATCCAGTTACAGTTCCTTTGTTTGAAGCAATGTCGCCTGTAATAGTGGTGGCGCCTGCATTCGATATATTTCCAGTTTCTGAAAAAACTGCAAAATTATGTAAACTCCCAAAATTGTTAGCGCAACCGGTTAATCGTAAAATGGTGGATGCGTCA
>CALPWK020000183.1 GCA_943327245.2 Comamonas sp. lk
AGTAGGAAATGCGCGCGTCAATAAGGTACTTAATGCATCAGGTATCCCAAAAACCAATAATTTATCCCCTCCAATAGCACTTGTATAAATTTCTTCATCTGATTTAATGCCATGCACTAAATTCAATTCATTCTGATATTGGAAAGTAGCATCATTGGTATGCGTATGAGAAAGTACAACACGTGGTGTATTCATTACAAAATGAACATGATTGTACACCGCATGCATCAATTTTGAATTATTTTGCAAATAGGCAATCAACTGACTCCATCCTTCTTGCTCCCCGTTGTTAACGAAATATTCAAAAGCAACATACTCGTTTGTGGTAGTATTTTTTACTGAAAAAATGATACTTTGACCATCTACAATAAGGTAGAGATCCTCCACCTTATTATTCGCTGTGCTTTGCAATGTTCCGTAAATACCAATTTTCTTCTGTGCCATAGGTTAAAATCTTATGCAATGATATAAAAAAAGAGGCAGTTCTTTGCAGAAACTAATTGTAGATTTGTCAAATATGAGCGATTTGAATGCAACCCCGTCCCTACAAGTGAGTGTTTCTAGCAAACAAATTCTGGGTATCTCCCTCCCAATCGCATTAGCGATCCTCGTTCCTCAAATCAATTTCATTATTAATAATATCTTTTTAGGCGCATTAAGCAGCCAGGCATTGGCAATAGCGGGTATTACAGGAGTATATTATTTAATTTTTGGAGTCATGGGTCAAGGGTTAAATAATGGTTTACAGGCATTGATATCACGTCGTGCTGGGGAAAACAAAGTGGACGAAATTGGTATCTTATTTTCACAGGGTGTTCTTATATCTATCTTATTATCCGCTTTTGGTATTGCATTTACCTATTTAGCTGCACCAAGTATTTTTCATGCATTATTACATGACTCGGAAAGGGCCGAATTAGTGATCCATTTTTTGAAAATAAGAATATGGGGACTACCCTTTCTTTTCATTTATCAAATGCGCAATGCATTACTTGTAGGTACCAATCAAAGCAATTATTTAATCATTGGAACTGCTACCGAAGCCATTGTAAATATATTTTTTGATTACTGTTTTATTTTTGGACATTTTGGATTCGCTCCAATGGGAATCATGGGTGCAGCCTATGCCTCTATTATCGCTGAAGCATTAGGATTACTTGTAATTTACTTAGTCATACATTACCAAAAGATTGGCGCAAGATTTGACTTGTTCAAAAATTGGTCTATCAAAACAGCATATATTAAACTCATTTTTGTTCAGTCGGCCCCATTGATGATGCAGTATATGATTAGTATTATTAGTTGGGAATTCTTTTATATTTTAATTGAGCACAAAGGAGAACAAGCACTTGCTGTATCTAATTCGATGCGTAATATTTTTGGCTTTTTTGGAAGCTTTACTTGGGCATTTGCAGCAACGGCAAACACCATGGTGAGCAATATTATTGGTCAAAACAAACAGGACGAAGTCCTTAAACTGATTCGGAAAATAATGGCTTGGAGCTTTGGATTTGCCACTGGGGTGTGTATCCTTTTAAATGTATTCGCTGTGCAATTTTTATCTATTTATGGGCAAGGTGCTTCTTTTATCCATGATGCCATTCCCGTATTAAGAATTGTATCCATTGCGCTGTTAATTATGTCTATTTCTACTGTTTGGCTAAGCGCGGTAACTGGAACAGGGCAATCCACTAGAACTTTGCGTATTGAATTTATTGCGATTATTTTATACGTGGTCTATGTGTATATTACAATGGAATATTTAAATCTACCTATTACCATTGGATGGATGAGTGAAATTATTTACTGGACTAGCTTATTAATTCCTTCTTATCTCTATATCAAGTCCTACAAATGGAAGCATTTGAAAATATAATACTTTAGGTTATCTGCTTTTTAATACAGACACAGACATATTACCTTCCAATGTTTTAATGGCAACTTTCTGTTTAGTAATTTTCACAAAAACATGGGTTACCATTTTAAAATCAGTTATTATTTGATCCGCAAGTTCTGTAACAATTGTCTCCAACAAAGGAGTTGGCACTGCCATACGTGCTTTTACTATTTCAAATAAAGTGACATAGTCTATCGTGTCTCCGATACTTTTTATAATATCTTTTGCAGGAACAAAATCGACATACAAATCAACAACAAATGTATTTCCGATTTTTTTTTCTTCGGCATACATTCCATGAAATCCAAAAAAATGAACTTCATTTAAGCTAATACGCATATTGCTTGTAGCAGGCACTAGTGACCAATTGAAGTTAAATAACGCTCAGCGTCTAATGCAGCCATACAGCCACTTCCTGCTGCAGTTACTGCTTGACGATAGTTTTTATCTTGTACATCTCCCGCAGCAAAAACACCTTCAACATTTGTTTTAGTGGTACCAGGTATAGTAGTGATATAACCTGTTTCATCCATGTCAATAAATGGCTTAAAAATGTCACTATTAGGATTGTGACCAATTGCCACGAAAAATGCGCTCACTGGAATTTCTTGTAGCTGGTTGGTAGTCGTATTCTTCACTCTTACTGCAGTTACATTTTTATCTCCTAAAATTTCATCGGTCTCTGTATTAAAGTACACTTTAATATTCGGAGTATTCAACACTCTGTCTTGCATTACCTTACTTGCACGCATTGCATCTTTACGAACAATCATGTGTACGGTCGAACACATCTTAGATAAATAATGTGCTTCCTCCGCCGCAGTATCGCCCGCTCCAACAATTGCAACTTCCTTTCCTTTAAAGAAAAATCCATCACACACTGCACAAGCACTTACTCCAAAACCATTAAATTTCTCTTCACTTGGAATACCTAACCATTTTGCGCTTGCACCTGTTGATATAATAATTGCGTCTGCTTCAATAATTTTTTCGTCGTCAATCCAAACCTTATACGGCTTTGTAGTAAAATCAACTTTTGTAGCAATTCCATAACGGATATCGGCTCCCATACGCGCTGCTTGCTTCTCAAAATTAACCATCATGTCTGGCCCTTGAATACCATCCGGGAAACCTGGATAATTTTCAACCTCTGTAGTAATTGTTAACTGACCGCCTGGCTGAATGCCTTGATATAACAACGGTTTCATATTCGCACGCGCTGCATAAATTGCTGCTGTATAACCCGCTGGGCCTGATCCTATAATTAGAATTGATACTTTTTCTGTTTCCATGTCTGCCTTTATTTAGAAATATAAATTTAAAAAAAAGCCCCGTCTAATCATCAGATTGAAGGGGCTTTAAACTATGTGTTAAGATATTAGCCCAGGTAAGCTTTCAGTGCATTACTATATCTCGCTTTTTGCAAACGTTTAATAGCACGCTCTTTAATTTGTCTGATTCTTTCCTTGGTCAAATCATATTTGATTCCAATTTGTTCAATAGTAACTCCATTTTCACCATCTAACCCAAAATAAGCATTTACGATTTCCGCTTCTCTTGGACTTAATGATTTAAGTACGCGACGAATTTCCTCTCTCAAAGAATCTTTCATCACATCCTCGTCTGTCTCGTCTCCGCCTTTCAATAAATCACCCATCGCTACATCTTCTGCTTCGTGAACTGGCGCATCTAATGAAGTATGACGTGTATTACTTTGGAAAATATTGTTGATTTCAGTTTCTGACATCTCCAAGATACCTGCTAGTTCCTCTGTTGAAGGCTCACGCTCATGTTCTTGCTCGAATGCCATATACGCTTTATTGGCTTTATTATAAGTACCAATCTTGTTCTGTGGTAAACGAACCAAACGGCCTTGCTCCGCCAACGCTTGTAAAATAGATTGACGAATCCACC
>CALPWK020000184.1 GCA_943327245.2 Comamonas sp. lk
CATTAGAACCAAGCACATTACCAAAACGAGTGGTAATAAACTTAGTAACTAAATTAGATTCCTGAGACAAACCATGCACATACATTTCAGCCATACGCTTGCTCGCACCCATTACGTTGGTAGGGTTCACGGCTTTGTCGGTAGAGATCATTACAAAACGTTCCACCCCATGCTTTACTGATAAATCAGAAATCACTTTTGCCCCAATTACATTATTACGCACGGCTTCGGTAGGGCAAAGCTCCATCATAGGAACGTGCTTATAAGCAGCCGCGTGATATACATATTGTGGTTTGAATTCCTCAAACAGGATATTCATTCTAGTTTTATTCGTAATGTCGGCCAAATAACTAATACAGTTTACTCTGGTGCCGTTCTCTTGCATTTCTAATTCTAAATGATGCAAAGGGGTTTCTGCCTGATCACATAAAATAATAAATTCAGGATTATACGGTAATAACTGACGCACAATTTCGGAACCAATAGAACCCGCAGCGCCTGTAACTAAAATACGCTTGCCTTTAATTTGAGAACGAATTTGATTGTTATTAATATTAATAGGATCACGCTCTAGCAAGTCTTCAATTTTAATAGAACGCAATTGTCTACTATTAAATTTACCCTCCGCCCAGTTTTGATAAGGAGGAACACTTAATACTTTAATATCGTGGTCCAAGCAAAAATCAACAATTTCATTTTTACGCTTAGTAGGTAAAGTGTAGCTGGCAATAACTAATTCGTCAATAGGTTGCAAAGCCACCATGTCCTTAAAGTCTTTGAAAGTAATAATAGGTGCACCATTTAAATTCTTGCTACCCTTCTTTTTATCGTCGTCAATAAAAGCCACTACATAAATATTGGCTTGACCGTCGTTCTCTAAAACTCTTTGCGTAGCTACACCCGTGTCGGCAGCCCCAAAAATCACTACGTTCTTTTTCTTCATCTTATAGTTCTTCGCATAGGAAAATAAATATTTTACTAAAACGCGATAACTAATTAAAAAGAAGAAACTAAAAACGGTATATAAACCAATAATTAAAGTTGTAAGCGAAAGAATTTTACTATACCCTAATGCAACGGTGTTAATGACTAAAATGGTAAAAGAAGAAAGTGCAACGGCAAGGGCAATTCTAAAAGCGTCTTGCACCCCTGTGTATCTAACAATACCAGTATAAGATTTGGTAGTAGTAAATACCAAGGCATTCACCAATAACACTAAGAATATGGCATTCACCACATTGTCCCAGTTAATGGATTGAAGAATTACGTTTTGCTGTATTAAGATAGCAATAAACAAAGCAGTGACGGTAGCCCCTAAATCCAAAATTAGAATTACAAATTTTGGTACAATACTAAAATTTTTAAACATATTGTTTTTAAATTCATTCAAGTTGGGGGGAGTTGAACTGATTATAAATAAGCCTATAAAAGGCAAATAAACTTTAACAAAGTTAAATAAATAGTTGGATTCGCAAATAAAATTATATGAATGGAAAGCTTTATAAAGATTGTCTAAAATGATCTAATATGTTGATAATCAATATTAAATTTAACCATTTTGAATTGGTAGTTCATTTTACTGTCAATTAATTCCAATCCTGAATTGTTTTATCAATGGCTTCGCTTATTTTTTTTGAAACCCCTACTTCATTTGCATAATTTTTCCAATTGAAAACAATAGATTCAATTTCATTTATTATTTGAGCTGCAGATTTGCACTTAATTGACTTTCCTATAACAAGCATATCTTCTTTTTTAATGCCTTTTCTTTTGCCATTAATACTTAACGAATGTTGACTCACCCATTGATGTTCGGGCATGTAAGCATGGCATACATCATAAGCGGGTGCTAATTCCCATGATTTACCTTGTTTTAAAAGAAATGCAAAATTCTTAGAATGATCATCACAATTTCGAGCTATTACATTAAATACCATTCTGCGAAATACTTGTTCCGCATCAGCATAGTCTAAACTTAGCTCACGCATTGTTTGAAATAGTTGTTCATAACTATATGCCAATGAATCATTAAAATCAAAATGACTCATTGCACAAAGCGTTTGAACATGATTCTTGACATCCCCGTCTTCCCGATCAAATCTTTTAGTCATAAAATGAGCACGACCATTTTCTTCAAGTAATTTGGATGGCATCATTATAATTCCACAATCTACTGCCATATTATAATAAGCCATTTCAACTCGACCAAATCCAGTACTAGCTCCTAATTGAACATTACTTACGCCATCCAACTTTAGCAACCAATGTTCAAATCCTTTAGGCGCTTTCGTTTGCCCAGATTTTACCTCACCCGTTTTTTCATTATATGCAATTAACGCTTTTGGTCTAGCTCCACCCGCAGAGGTTCCAATTTTGAGAATATCCATGATTGCTTGCTCATCCTGTTTGTTTAAATTGGTTCTAAATGATTGTCTTTTAGAAAGCATTTTTTGAGCGATGTCTACTAAACTATTCACTTCAACAGTGAATGAACGTTTAGTTTCTTTTAATATTATTGGTTCAAATTCTAAAGCCCCCATACCTCTTGTCCCTATAAAACAAAGCATTTCAACTGGATTCATACTATTTTGTGGGCGACCATTCTGTGCAAGCCAAACATTTATTAATTGATTGCCATATTTGTCTGGAAGGGCGTCTGCCAAAAAACCTGGCATTCCTTTGAAGGTATCAAAATCTGAATTTTTATCTCGCTTTAATTCAGGGAAAGAAAAAATATATCTATTAGATTTAATTGACATTTTTAATGGAGCCAAATCCCAGTTTAGTTTTTTGAAATTGGCGTCATATTCGAAAGCGGCAACTCCAGTAGTAGCATCCCATGCAACCGCACCGACTAATTCACCCCATATTTTAACAAATGCTGTTTGCATAATTTACCAAGTTGATTTTTTTGAATCTGTTGGTTCTACTCTACTTACCCTTTTACGTTTTTTTGATTCTAATTTTGCCAATTGTATTGGACTCATTATTGATTGAATTGAAAAGACATCCAATACTTGTAATTGATCTAATACCCTTAACACTTGTAAAAGTGTTGCAATTGTTACCGTCTCTCCCTTCTCCAATAAGCTTAATGTGGAACGGCTTATTCCTGCAGCATTCGCAACTGTATCTTGTGTTTTATTCTGTTCGATACGCTTCTCTTTGACAAAGCGACCGATTTGCTCGGCCAATGCTCTATCACTCATTAGAGCATTATTTTTGTATGACTTATCATTCATAATAATCAAATTTAGCTATATTGTATGATATTTCATACATTTTATAGACATTTTTAACTATTTATTTAAAATAGCGTAGCAATAATGTAAGTGATATTAAATTTAAGCTTAATGGTGAGGCGATTAAGCTTCATTTTTCACAACCCATTTCCCTGTTTTAATATCATACATAATAGAATTCAAGGTATGGTCTTTGTCAATCCAATTTAAGAAAACACTTATGTACTTACCCGCCCTAGTGAGTGTACTTGTGTGGGCGTTTCTACCCAACACACTACTAATAGTTTCCTTGGTATTTCCAAAATAATGTGTGTCATTGTTTTTAATAAGTAAAGAATCGTTTAACACATGCTGCATTAAAATATTTCCAGTAACGTCCAAGGAGAGGGCCACTTGCAATAAAAACACACTGAGTGAATTAACACTCTTAAAAATTAATTGTCTAAACAAAGCATACAAAAAACCAATAGGTGCGGTGGTGGTAAATAATATAAAAGCAATGGAAAAAAGTAAAAAATGCTTGAATAAAGTGGTGAATTTATTTTCTCTCATA
>CALPWK020000185.1 GCA_943327245.2 Comamonas sp. lk
ACTCCCACGTGGGTACTTTGTTAAAAGCGTTTCCACTTCCGGACAGGCATGTGTTACATTACAACGCCCGCCGCCACTCACTCTTACTTTAGATAAAATTTTTGAAGATTTTTCTAGAATACTAATTTCCCAGTCGGGATGTAATTCTGCAATTTGAATGGCACTAAAAAAACCAGCAGCACCTCCTCCAATAACTACTATTTTTTTAGGTTTCATAATTGCTATTTTAAATTCAATTAAAAATTATAAAGAAAAATCGAGTTCTTCTAAATTAACGATAAGTAATATTACTAGTAATAAGAGCTGTTCAAATTAATATTTGCTTTTTCTGCTGCTTCTATTATAGAGAAGTCAGATAAAATTAATGCCTCGTTTTTTTTCACACAAACATCATGTTCAAAATGTACAGAAGGTAAGCCGTCTTGTGTCCTTACTGTCCAGCCGTCGTCGTCAGTGTATACTTTATGTGTTCCTAAATTTATCATTGGCTCAATGGCCAAAACTAAATTCTCTTTCATTTTCAAGCCGGTACCTCGTTTGCCGTAATTGGGTACTTGTGGATCCTCGTGCAAGCTTCGTCCTAAGCCATGGCCTACTAATTCACGCACCACGCCATAGCCATGTTGCTTCTCTGTGTGCTCTTGTATTGCATATCCAATATCTCCAATTCTATTATTTATAATTGCTTTTTCAATGCCTTTATACAACGACTCCTTAGTTACTTTAACTAATTCTAAAACTTCAGGTGCTACTTCTCCCAAAATGAAAGTGTATGCATGGTCTCCATGCCATCCGTTTAATATTACCCCAAAGTCAATAGAAACAATGTCTCCATTCTTTAATGGTGTATTGTTTGGAAAACCATGTACCACCACATCATTCACCGATGCGCAAATATTATGAGGATACCCATGATAATTATAAAAAGATAAAATGCCATTATGGTCTTTTGCAAACTGCATACACAATTGGTCAATGTCCATTGTAGTCATCCCTGCCTTTAACACTTTTGCCACTTCTGTCAAAGTTTTACTCACCAACATAGCAGCTTCTTTCATTAATGCTACTTGCTCTTCTGTCTTTATTATGACGATGTCTTTCATATACCTAGTTTTATAAAACAAACAAACCTGCCTTTATGGGACAGGTTTGTAAATATAAATATTTCGAAATATTACATTGTTGAACTTACTATCCCTGCTCTTCCTTGAACACGTCCAGAGCTCATTAAGCCGTCGTATTGACGCATTAGTAAGTAGGTCTCGATTTGTTGTAAAGTGTCTAAAACGACACCTACCATGATCAATAAAGAAGTACCACCAAAAAAAGTACTAAAGCCTTGAGTAACTCCTAATTTTTGCGCGAATCCAGGTAAGATACCTACCAATGCTAATAAGATAGCGCCTGGTAAAGTAATTTTATCCATAACAGATCCGATATAGTCAGTTGTTGGTTGACCAGGTTTAACACCAGGAACAAAACCATTGTTACGTTTTAAGTCTTCAGATATTTGCTTAGGATTGAATATTAATGCAGTGTATAAGAAAGTAAATCCTATAACCATTACAGAATAGATAATCATGTACCAAACATTACTGTGGTCATTGAATATTCTAACAATTCCTTGAGCAGAATCTAAATTTGTAAATGAAACTAAAGTTGGTAAGAACATAATTGCTTGCGCAAAAATGATTGGCATAACACCTGCACTGTTCACCTTAACTGGTAAGAATTGACGTGCTCCACCCACTTGAGATCCGCCAATAACTTGTTTTGCATATGTCACAGGAATCTTACGAACTCCTTGAACTAATATGATCAAGCCCATGATGATAGTTACTAAAATAGCAACCTCAATTAAAAATATTAATAAACCACCACCACCTTTTTGGCTCTTAGAACCAAATTCAAGGATGATTGATTGCGGTAAACGTGCTAATATACCCACCATGATAATGATAGAAGTACCATTACCTAAACCTTTATCTTGGATCTTCTCTCCTAACCACATAACAAACAATGTTCCTGCTGTTAATGTAATTACGGTAGAGAACCAGAAAAATGGTTTGTAAGCTGGAATAAGTGCATCAGCATAACCAGGACTATTTAAATAAGCAACATAGGCACCTGCTTGGAAAGCGGTTACTATTACTGTCAAATAACGAGTCCATTGGTTGATTTTGTTTCTTCCGCTTTCTCCTTCCTTTTGTACCTTTTGTAATTGAGGAACTAAAATAGTCATCAATTGCATAAAGATAGAAGCAGAGATATAAGGCATAATACCTAAAGCTAAAACAGAAGCTTGTGAGAATGCACCACCTGCGAACATATCAAAAATTCCCAATAAGCCATTACTCTTACCTGCTTTTTGAGCAGCTTCGATGGCTAATGGATTGATACCTGGCAATGTGATTTGTGCACCAATTCTATAAGTTAATACAAGCGCCATAGTGACTAAGATCTTACTCTTTAGTTCGTCTATCGCCCAAATATTTTTAAAAGTAGCTAGTAATTTTTTCATCAGTGTTTAGTTAATCGGCCTTTGTAAAATTAAAAAGACGCATATGGTTAACGCGTCTTGCAATATACATTAAAATTTAGATAATTTCTATGGTACCTCCTGCAGCTAGGATTGCATCTTGTGCTTTCTTACTTGCAGCGTTTACTCTAAAATTGATCTTAGTTTTTAACTCTCCATTTGCTAATACTTTTACTAAGTCAGTACGAGCGATCAAACTATTCATGTATAAATTCTCTGGAGTGATTTCTGTGAAACCGTATTTCTCAATCAATTGGTCTAATTGACCTAAGTTGAATACTACGTACTCAATACGATTGATGTTCTTAAATCCACGCTTAGGAACACGACGTTGAATTGGCATCTGACCACCTTCGTGAGCCATTTTACTCTTGTAACCAGCACGAGACTGACCACCTTTGTTACCTTTAGTAGAAGTACCACCTTTACCAGATGCTTCACCTCTACCGATTCTAATTGCCTTGTGTACCGAACCTTCTGCAGGTTTTAAATTGTGTAATTTCATGTTTTGATTTTTACTTGCGGGGAATCTCCCCTCGCTTAATTAATTATGAATGAGTGCAAATATACCTAAAAGGTACTAAGCAATCTCTTCCACTTTTACCAAATGTAATACTTTATTGACCATGCCCAAGATTTGTGGAGTTGCCTCTACTTCTTTTGTAGCATTTATCTTTCTCAAACCTAATGCAATCAAAGTTTGCTTTTGACGCTCAGATCTGTCAATACCGCTTTTTAATTGAGTAATTTTTATCTTTTTCATCTGGAATTATTTATTGGGATATTTAATGGTAATCAATGTATTGACTATCCGTTAAATACTTTTGATAACTTAATGTTTCTTGTTTTAGCAATTGAAATTGGCTCACGTAATAAACCTAATGCTTTGATTGTTGCTTTAACCACATTGTGTGGGTTTGCAGAACCTAAACTCTTAGCTAATATGTCAGTGATACCTGCGCTCTCTAATACAGCACGCATGCTACCACCCGCAATTACACCCGCTCCGTGTGCAGCTGGCTTAATCATTACTCTAGCAGCACCTTCTTTAGCTAATTGCTCATGAGGAATAGTTCCGTGCATAATAGGCACTTTCACTAAATTCTTCTTAGCATCTTCTATACCTTTTGTAATAGCTTCTTGAACTTCTTTGGCTTTGCCTAATCCTTGACCTACAACGCCATTTTCGTTACCTACTACTACTAAAGCTGAAAAGCTAAAAG
>CALPWK020000186.1 GCA_943327245.2 Comamonas sp. lk
ACTGCCGAGACTGCCTTTTTAGAATGGCGAAATTGGCCTGCACCAAAACGAGGCGAAATAGTAAGACAATTAGGCATTGCATTAAGAACTGAAAAAGAAGCTTTAGGTCAATTGGTAAGCTATGAAATGGGTAAAAGTTTACAAGAAGGTTTAGGAGAAGTGCAAGAGATGATAGATATATGTGATTTTGCAGTAGGATTGTCTAGACAATTATATGGCTTAACCATGCACAGTGAGCGACCTTCTCATAGAATGTATGAACAATGGCACCCAATGGGTATTGTGGGTATTATTTCTGCCTTTAATTTTCCTGTAGCGGTATGGAGTTGGAATGCTGCATTAGCTTGGGTATGTGGAAATGTAACTGTTTGGAAGCCTAGTGAAAAAACACCTTTATGTGGTAATGCGATTCAAAATATTGTTGCAAAAGTATTTGCTGCAAACAATGTTCCAGAAGGCGTTAATAATTTAATTCAAGGAGGGCGTGAAGTGGGAGAATGGTTGAGTAAAGACACAAGAATTCCATTAGTTTCTGCTACTGGTTCTACTAGAATGGGTAAAGAACTAAATACTGCAGTAGCAGCAAGACTTGGAAAAACAATTTTAGAATTAGGCGGTAATAATGCCATTATAATTTCAGAACATGCAGACTTAGATATGTCATTAATTGGTGCTGTGTTTGGAGCCGTTGGTACCGCTGGTCAAAGATGTACTAGTACAAGACGTTTAATAATACACGAAAAGGTATATGATAGTTTTGTTGCCAAATTAATTAAAGCCTACCAGCAAATTAAAATTGGAGACCCATTGGATTCCAATAATCATATGGGGCCATTAATAGACAAATTGGCTGTTGAAATGTATTTAAAGTCAATAGCAGATTGTAAAAAAGAAGGTGGTACCTTCTTAGTAGAAGGTGGTGTATTAGAAGGTGTTGGATATGAAAGTGGATGTTATGTAAAACCATGTATTGCAGCTGCATTACCACATTACAAAATAGTACAACACGAAACCTTCGCTCCTATTTTATATGTAATGAAATATAAAACTTTAGAAGAAGCTATTGCAATCCAAAATGGAGTACCTCAAGGTTTGTCTTCTGCAATAATGACTTTAAATATGAGAGAGTCTGAATTATTTTTATCTCAACAAGGTAGTGATTGCGGAATTGCCAATGTAAATATTGGAACTAGTGGTGCAGAAATTGGCGGTGCATTTGGTGGTGAAAAAGAGACAGGTGGTGGTAGAGAAAGTGGCAGTGATGCATGGAAAGCATATATGCGTCGTCAAACAAATACCATTAACTGGAGTAATAGTTTACCATTAGCGCAGGGTATCCATTTTGATTTATAAAACGTTTTAATTCGAATTAAAATATGTTGCAAAATAAATGTAAATCAATCTTCATTTTACTCCTTTTAATATTAGGAACGGCAACAGTATATAGTCAATCTACAAATGTATCCACTAACAATTGGCAATGGAAAGACTTGACTATTGACGCTATTCATGGAATTAGTTTAGCCAATGCCCAGCAGGTTTTAAATGTATTACCCGCTGCCCCAGTTCCTATTATCATAGCTGTGATAGATGGCGGGATTGACACAAACCATAAAGACATTAAAACAATACTTTGGTTAAACGAAAAAGAGATTCCTAATAATAATATTGACGATGACCAAAATGGTTATATAGACGACGTGCATGGCTGGAACTTCTTAGGGGGAAAAAACGGTCAAAATATAAATAAGCTACCAAGTGAAAAAGCAAGGGTATATCATGCTTTTAAATCTTTGTATGAAAATAAAAACATTGATACGAATAGCTTAACACGCACTGAGAAAAAACAATATCAAAATTGGCTTGCAGCTGCTAATCAGATTGACTTTACGGCGGAAGAAAGAGCCAATCTACAATATGTTAGGATGAGTAGAAATGTGTTAACTAGAGTCACTACTACCCTTTACAAAGAAATATTAGATAGCAATTTCAATGTTGAAAAATTAGAAGCTTACCAACCTTATGGCAGAATAGGATTAGAAGCCAAAATAGTTTATTTAAAGACGGTGAATGTTTTAGGTATTGACAAAGCAATGGGCGCAAAAGAAATCTTAGCTGACTTAAATGAATATGTGGAATCCAAGGAGAAAATGGAGAATGAAAAAGAACAAGTTCCTGCCCCCATTCGAGCACAAATTATAAAAGACAATTATTTTGATTTTTCAGATAGGTATTATGGCAATAGTGATATTATGGGTCCAAGTTCTAAACATGGTACTCATGTAGCCGGACTAGCAAGTAATCAATCTAATCATATTAGAATAATGGGGATAAGAGCAGTTCCTGACGGAGATGAATATGATAAAGATATTGCATTAGGAATTCGTTATGCAGTTGACAATGGAGCCAAAATTATTAATATGAGTTTTGGGAAATCATTTTCACCAGAACAAGCATGGGTGGACAGTGCTATAAGATATGCTGCAGCTAAAGACGTTTTATTGATTCATTCTGCTGGAAATGAAAAATATGATTTAAATAATAAGGCTGTTTATCCTAACCCCTATTCTGACATTTTTAATGACACTGCAAATAATTTAATTACAGTAGCTGCAAGTAGTGATCCCATAATTAGTGGCGGACTTATTACTGACTTTAGTAATTATGGCAATAAAATAGTGGACTTAATGAGTCCCGGCGACAAGATATATTCTACTACACCAAATAATAGTTACGGCAATTTAAGTGGAACAAGCATGGCTGCTCCAATTGTATCTCATGTTGCCGCTTTGATAAGATATTATTTTCCAAAATTAACTGCTTCAGAAGTTAAGCAAATTTTAATGAAAAGCTGTTGGACACCTCAAGACGCAACAACAAAAGCCACTTTATTATCAATTTGTAAAACTGGTGGTATTGTTAATGCTTCAAATGCAGTTCTATATGCACAAGAATACCTAGCTTCGCAATCTTACAAAAAATCGAAATTCAAAAAAAATAAAAACTAAATATGCCTAGACCAAGTGCCACAGAATACGGTAGTTACTACCAAACTTACGTTAACTACACTAGTGGAAAAGATTACTCCATTTTGGTTCAGCAATATAATGACCGCATTATTGAATCTTGGTCTGCAATACCCTTGGAAAAAATTAATGAAGCTTATGCTCCTGACAAATGGACAATTAAACAAATGTTTCAACACGTTATAGATACAGAAAGAATATTCGCTTACCGTGCATTATGTGTTGCTAGAGGCGAACAAAATGCCTTAATAGGTTTTGACGAAAACGAGTATGCTAAAAAAGGAACAGCCCTTAATAGAAACTGGAAAGATATGTTAGTAGAATGGCGTGTTGTAAGACAATCCACTAACATGCTTTTTACTTCTTTCACAGAAGAAGATATGAAACAAAAAGGGACAGCAAGTGGCCAGCCTATTTCTGTAAATGCATTAGGTTTTATCATTTTTGGACATGCGCTTCACCATTTACATATACTTAAAGAGCGTTACGACATTTAATATTAGAAATCAGACGCAGGGTCTGATTAAAGAATTCTAAAAACAAGGACTAATTAAAAGGCCCCCTAAAAATTAAATTAGGGGGCCTTTTATGCCTTACGGGTGTCCTTATTTTTAGAAAAGAACTCCTATAAATTATTTAGTTCCGTATAAATGTACTGCGATTTGTACTTCAGAATCAACCATACCTACGCCATAGTTGATACCGAATAAAGTTCTG
>CALPWK020000187.1 GCA_943327245.2 Comamonas sp. lk
AGTGCAACTCCTTTCCCAATTGAACCACAAAAATGGTATTTCAAAAATTCAATCGACTATTCTATCTCTTTAAACTATGCAGTATTAAACTATGCTACTAGATATAAAGATGAATTATTGTTGAATATTTACAAAATGGGAAGACAGTCCATTGATGCAGGTAATAAAGATACTTGGACCCTAACTCCAAAAAAATCAGACTTATTAACTGATTATATGAAGGCGGAGAAAAGAGATACTAAACAAGATTCTATAGCATTGCCATTGTATAATAAAGTTTATAAAAATGCTGAGCTGAGAGATCCAAGGGGTTTTATTGTAACCGCTAGCCAAACGAATACTGCCATTGACTTTATTAATATTTTAATTAATAGTGGTATTAAAGTGCAACGCGCCACTGCAGATTTTAAAGTTGCAGAAAAAAATTATCCAGCTGGTTCTTATGTAGTTAAAACTAATCAAGCATTTAGACCACATGTAATTGATATGTTTGAGCCACAAGACCATCCTAATGACTTCTTATATCCAGGAGGACCTCCAGTAAGACCTTATGATGCGGCAGGCTGGACACCCGCATTTACTATGGGTATTCAGTTTGATAGAATCTTAGACGACTTTACAGGACCCTTTGAAACCATTGCTTATGGAGCTATTCAAAAGGCAACAGGAAAGTTAATTGCAGCAAATGAAAAGCAGGCTTATACTATTAGTGCCAAAGAGAATGATGCATTCACAGCAGTGAATAGCTTATTACAAGCGGGTGTGGAAGTTTTAAAAAATAAAGATGTATTCATAATTCCTATTAATACAAATAGTACTGCAATTATTCAAAAAGTAATTAACGAAGACGGTGTAATTGTAAATGAAACTGCGAGCATTCCTACAGACGCTCAAAAAATAAGCGCTTTACGAATTGGCTTATGGGATAAATATGGTGGATCTATGCCCTCAGGATGGGTAAGATGGATTTTAGAAAAACACAATTTCAATTTCACGCCTATTTTTGTAAAAGAAATTAACGAAGGAAATTTAAATGCAAAGTATGATGCTATCGTATTTGTAGAAGGTGCTATCCCGGCTTTACAAGCAGAAGCACCAAGCCCATATGAAGAAAAGGAACCTAATTTAAACGAGATTCCTGCAGCATATCATAAAATGGTAGGTAAGATAAATGCAGAACAAAGTATCCCAGCAATTAAAGCCTTCTTAGAAAATGGTGGATCTGTAATTACAATAGGGTCAAGTGCTAACCTGGCTTATCATTTAAAATTACCTGTAAAAAGTGCTTTAGTGGAAATGGTGGCAGGAAAAGAAAAAGCATTGCCGGGTGAAAAATTTTATATCCCAGGTAGTGTAATGCAAATGACAGTGGCTACAGAAGATGCAGCCAACTGGGGTATGCAAGCAAAGGCAGACGTATATTTTAGTGCAAGTCCTGTGTTTAAATTACAGGCAGACGCCATTGCTAATAAACAACTAACCCCATTAGGCTGGTATGCTAGCGCAAGTACTTTAAGAAGTGGCTGGGCTTTTGGACAAGCTTATCTTCAAGACGGCGTAGCTGCTTACAAAGCAAAAGTAGGTAAAGGAAATTTATTCGTATTTGGTCCAGAAATTACTTTCAGAGGACAAACACATAGCACTTACAAAATGTTATTTAATCAGTTGTATAAATAAAAAGTCCATCCTAATAAGTAGCAGTTCTTCAGTTTAGACAAATTAGGATTATAGCTTTAAAATAAAAAGAGCCCGATGTGATATCGGGCTCTTTTTATTTTCTATTTGTTAGAAACTATTTAGCCAATGTCATAATGGAAGAAAATATTTGAATCCCGTCAAAAAAGTTTTTCAATTTTATATTTTCGTTTTCAGCATGTTGATTATTATCGTGATTGGCAATAGGAACAGTAATTGGTGCTGTGTTTAATTCTTGTTCAAATACAAATAAAGGTAAACTGCCTCCAACTGTGGGAAGTAGTATGGGATTGGATCCTAGGCTTATCTGCATTGCTTTAAAAATACGTTTTGCGAAAGGATTGTCCATAGAAGTTTTTTGCGCATTGTAACTATTCTTGTCTACAACCACCATACAAATTTTATTATTCTGTTTTCTTTGCTCGTCAGTTGGTTCTACATTTGTAACAAAAAATCCCTGCGCTATAATATGATTAATGATTTTATCTTGTTGGCGTTTCCAGTCATTTCCTTTTACGAGTCTTAAGTCAATAGAGGCAATGGCTTTTGTTGGAATAACATTAGCCGAAAATTTTCCTACTCCTGCGCTTTGTATTCCATTCACATTTAAAGAAGGATATTGTAATGCATCATTTAATGGAATATTTCTTTCTGTTGCTAACACGCCCAATTCGTTTTTTAATTGTGCATCCACACTTGGAATATTAGCCAATGCTTCTTTTTCTGAAATACTCAAAGGCGTTACATCGTCATAAAAACCAGCAACAGTTACTTCTCCTTTATCGTTTTTCATGCTCGCTAACAATCTAGCTAATTCCATAGCAGGATTCAACACCCAGTTTCCATAATGACCAGAATGTAAAGGACGTTTAGGGCCAAATACAGTAATCTCCATATGGGTGTCACCGCGAACGCCATATACAATTTGCTTTCTCCCAGATTGGTGCACAGGCCCGTCACATATTACCCAAATATCACTTTCCAATAGTGCTTTATGCTTTTTCAAAAGTGAAGACAAATGAGGCGAGCCTGCTTCTTCCTCCCCTTCAAAGAAAAACTTAATATTAATAGTAGGCTTAATATGCAGTTGTGCCAAAGTCGCATAGGCATTAATAATAGCCATCACCCCAGCTTTATCGTCGGAAGCGCCACGACCATAAATACGAGATTGTAAATCATAGCTAGTGCCTTTAGTTGGCCAGTTTAAAGGTAATCCACCATCACTAATTAAATTAGAATACAAACTTGGTTTAAAAGGATGTATTCCCTTTGCCCACTTGGTGCTATCTACTGGTTGGCCATCATAATGCGCATAAAAAATTACTGTTTCGGTAACACCAGGAGTGATTACTTCTCCGTATACTACAGGCGGGGTTTGCGCGTTATCATCTTTTAGTAATTGTACCTTTTGAATACCTTTAGACTGCATATAGTTAGCAATCCAATTTGCATTATGTTCAATACCAACAGGGTCTGCAGCAATATTTGGTATTGCTAATAATTCCTTAAATGATTCCATTATTTGAAATTCATTCTGTTGGATATTATTTTTTATTTGAATTGCCTGACTCGTTTGTGCATTGGCAATGAAACTCGTCATCAAAAAAAATAAGACCCCAATATTTTTATGCTTCATAATTATTAACCAAATGGTTGTTCAATAGATGGACTTAATTTAGAGAAGAAATGAGGACCGTCTTCGCCTATGTACAAACAGTCTTCTAGTCTAATACCAAATTCACCTGGTATTGAAATAGTAGGTTCGTCGCTAAAGCACATTCCCACAGCAATTGGCGTTTTGTTGCCTTTTACAAAATTGGTCCATTCGTGACCTTCCATACCAATACCATGACCAGTTCTATGTGGCAATCCTGGTAATTTATATCCTTTACTAAAACCGTGATTTTCAATAACTGCTCTTGCTGCTGCGTCTACCACTTCACATGGAGCACCTATCTTAATCGCATCAAATGCAGCGTTTTGTGCTTGTTGTTCTAAATTCCAAACATCAGTTTGTCTTTGTGTTGGTTTACC
>CALPWK020000188.1 GCA_943327245.2 Comamonas sp. lk
ATTTCAGTTTATTAGTGCAGCGTTTTTATTATTACTCGCTGTTTTTTATATTATTTCATCAAACTTTTCTATAAGTATAGCTTTTTTATTTAGTTTTTTAGCAGTCTACCTCAGCTTAAAAAAATCTATAAGCACGCATTCGGACTATTGGTATTATTTTGTTTTAGACGGCTGTATGATGTTGCCTGCGCTCATCTATTTTGTTTTACTTTTATTCAATAAATAAACTAAATTGCTTTAGCATTCTTCTTAATGGAGGCGTGTATTAACGATAAAATATTACCAATGAAAAAGAAGCTACTTTTTTCAATAGTTGTTATGGCTATTGCAGGCTTTATGAATTTTACAATTGCACAAGAAACTTACCCTACCCAAGTATTAGGAAGATGGGATATTACCATGTCAAAAGAGGGAAAGGAAATTCCTTCTTGGCTAGAAGTTACCCATTCAGGTAGAAGCACATTAGTGGGTCGTTTTGTATATGAATTTGGAAGTGCAAGACCTGTATCTCATATTAAATATACGGGTGGAAAATTTAGCTTCTCTATTCCTCCACAATGGGAGCCAGGAACTAGATATCAAGATTTTGAATTTACTTTGGACGGTGAAAAGTTAGCTGGCACCATGGTTTATACAGACGGCAAGCAATATAGTTGGACTGCAGTTCGAGCACCTAAATTAATTCGCACTAGTTCTCCAGTTTGGGGAGCCGCAATCAAATTATTAAATGGTAAGGATTTAACAGGCTGGCACGCCATGGGTACGACTAACCAATGGCAGGTTATTAATGGAGTACTAACTAGTCCAAAATCTGGTTCTAATTTAGTAACTGAACAAAAATTTACCGACTTTAAATTACACGTTGAGTTCAGATATCCAAAAGAAAGTAATAGTGGAGTTTACTTAAGAGGTCGCTATGAGATTCAAGTAGAAGATAGTAAAGGCAAAGAGCCTTTAAGTATCTACTTGGGCGGCTTATACGGATTCTTACCTCCATCACAAATGGTTGCTAAAAATGCAGGTGAATGGCAGTCTTATGATATTACATTAGTAGGTAGAATGGTTACCATCATTGCCAATGGAGTAACTGTAGTGAATAATCAAGAAATTCCAGGTATTACAGGTGGTGCTATAGATAGTAAAGAAGGAGAACCAGGTCCAATTTTCTTACAAGGGGATCATGGGCCGGTTGAATATAGAAATATAATTATTACTCCAGCTAGATAAAATTAGTTTCAAGTTATTCAATTATAACTAATAAAAAAAGAGCCTCTATCAAGAGGCTCTTTTTTTATGTAACTACTTTATACAATGGCAGTCTCTGCATTACAAGCTTCCCATAATTTATACCCTCCTGATAAATTATATACTTTCTCAAATCCATTTTGTACTAAAATTCTTTGGGCTAAATAGCCTCTTAAGCCAATCTGACAATAAATATATATGGTCTTGTTTTTATTTACCTCATTTAAACGATTTCTCAATTCATCTATTGGTAAATTAATAGCTTGAGGAATATGTCCCACATTATATTCTTCTAAAGTTCTTACATCAATCAATATATCCTGATTGCTAATTTGACTTACTGTGTTCCATGGAACTACTCTTAGTCTTTGTTGAATGATATTTTCTGCCACAAAGCCGACCATATTAACAGGGTCTTTTGCGGAAGAAAAAGGCGGGGCATATGCATGTTCAAATTCCATCAACTCGTAAATATCACTGCCTCTTTGAATTATGGAAGACAATGTGTCTATTCTTTTATCCACTCCCTCTTGACCAATAATTTGAGCACCAAACACTTTTCCGTTCTCTGGATCAAAATTTATCTGGATCGTCATTTGTTCTGAATCTGGATAATAGCTAGCATGTGATCCACTATGTGTAGTGGAAGTTATATGACTGACATTTGCTTTTGTCAAGTGCTTACTAGCCACACCGCTTGTTGCTACTGTCAAATCGAATATTTTTACAATGGCCGTATTAATAGAGCCATTGTATTTAGATTTATTGCCAAGCACTATATTGTTTGCACATATTCTACCTTGCTTATTGGCAGGGCCCGCAAGGTATGTTGACATTGAATTACCTGTAATGTTATTTTTAAACTCAATAGCATCTCCGACAGCATAAATATCTTTATTCGATGTTTGCAAATATTCATTTACTAAAATGGCCTTAGCATCTCCTAATTCCAATCCAGCTTCTCTAGCTAGTCTAGTATCCGCTTTTACGCCAATGGAAAGAATAATGACATCTGCTTCCATTGAAGCAGCGTCTTTTATTAATACTTTTAAGTGATTGGATTCTTTTTCAAAGCCTAATACTGTTGTATTTAATTTCAAATCAACCCCCTTGGACCTAATATGTTGTTGCGCAATTGCGGCAATAGGAAAATCTACAGGGGCTAGAATTTGGTTGCCCATTTCAATAATACTAACATGCATGCCAAGTTGATGTAAGTTTTCCGCCATTTCTAATCCAATAAAACCTGCACCTATTATCACAGCCCTTCCTTTTGTTTTATCTTTTACAAAAGATTTTATTTTATCAGTATCTGTAACATTTCTTAAAGTGAAAATGCCTTCGTTTGTAACACCTTCTAATGGCGGTCTAAATGGCTCTGCTCCCGGTGATAATACCAACTTGTCATAAGCTTCTTCATAAGATTCACCGGTTACAATATTTTTAACTTTAACTATTTTATTTTCGGGATGTATAGAAAGCACCTCCGTTTGTACACGGGCGTCAATATTGAATCTTTGTTTAAAAGAAGTAGGAGTTTGTACAAATAATTGTTCGCGGTCTGTAATCACGTCCCCTATATAATATGGTAAGCCGCAATTCGCATATGAAATATGACTGCCTTTTTCGAATAAAATAATTTCTGCGTGTTCGTCTAACCTTCTCAATCTTGCTGCTGCACTTGCTCCTCCAGCTACTCCACCTACAATTATATATTTCATGATAAATATTTTATAACAACAAAGGAACGCCATGGCGTTCCTTTGTTCTGTAACTATTGTCACATGAAAATATGATTGTTATCTTCTACTTAGTCTTACAAGTGCTAATTCCAAATAAAGTGTATAAGGGACAAAAACTAATAACACTAGTTAATAAAAATATACCGCCTACTACTAAAAGGACCGTTGCTAAAGTCCCTTCAACCGTTTTGGTGAAATATAAATAAGAAAATACGGCAGCTATTAGTACACGTATCACTTTGTCTGCGGTTCCCATGTTGTTTTTCATAAATGTTTATTTAAATGGTTGATTTGAATTTTAATTAAAAATGAATAGTAAATGGATTATAAATTACTATCTAAAGCTTGATTTTATTTTATCAAAGAAGGTTTTTTCTTTAACAGGCGGGTAGCCTAATGCAGTTAGTTCCTTTATTAGATTGTCTTTTACTAATCCTTCCCCTTTTATATATACGATACCTGTATCCTTACCAACTTCAATCTCTTTAATTTCCGCTCTGTTCTCAAAAGCTGTTTTGATAGACTTCACGCAGCCATCGCATTTTACATTTTGTACCGCTATTTCAATTTGTTCCATGATCTTATTTTTATAAAGGTAAGATTCAATTGTTATAGTATAAGTGACTTATATTACATTTGGGAATGGGAAAGATTGAACAATTACTTACAACATTAGAGACTTATATTGATCAAGATCAATCATTAAATAG
>CALPWK020000189.1 GCA_943327245.2 Comamonas sp. lk
AAACAATCCCGCATTGGTATTGGCTTTTATATTGATCCCTTTTTCGTTTACGATTAAAGTATACCCTTCCTCTCCTAATATTTCGTCCTTAATTATTTCTAATTCAATACTCACATTGTTCTTGCTAAAATATACTGTCTTGCCAGTAGCTAATCTTAGTTGTTGTGCAATAAGGTCAACCAAGTTATTTGCAGTACTTGGTGCATTGATCGCAATAGATTTTGGTAATTGAAAATTGCCAATTCCCTTGGTCGCAGAATAGGGCTCAGGAATGATGTTCAGTTTTTGAGCAATCAAAACATTTAAACAGCCTAAAGCTGCTAAGGTCAATAAGAGCTTGTTCAGTTTCATATACAATCGTTTAATTTAAAATTCAGAAAGCTTACTCGTTTTATAAGCTTTCTAAAGATACTAAAAATAAAAAACCCGACCTCGATTTCTCGAGACGGGCTTTCTATAATTTAAACTAATTCTAGTCTTTTCAGTAAGATTAGTATCTGTACATGTCAGACTTGAACGGTCCTGCTTTAGGTATTCCTAAATATTCAGCTTGTTCTGTAGTCAATTCGTCTAATTCAGCACCTACTTTAGCTAAGTGTAATCTTGCTACTTTCTCATCTAAATGCTTAGGTAACACATACACTTTGTTTTCGTAGCTCTTGTTATTTGTCCAAAGTTCAATTTGAGCCAAAGTTTGGTTAGAGAAAGAGTTACTCATTACAAAGCTAGGGTGACCTGTAGCACAACCTAAGTTTACTAAACGGCCTTCTGCTAAAATGATAACATCTTTACCATCAATATTGTATAAATCAACCTGTGGTTTAATAGTATCTTTTGTATGACCATAATTCTTGTTCAACCATGCCATGTCAATTTCGATATCAAAGTGGCCAATATTACAAACAATCGCCTTGTCTTTCATGACTCTAAAATGGCTTTCGTTGATCAAGTCGCGACATCCAGAGGCAGTCACAATAATGTCTGCTTCTTTTACTGCATTAATCATTTTCTTTACTTCATATCCATCCATTGCTGCTTGTAAAGCACAAATTGGATCAATCTCAGTAACAATTACACGACAACCTGCACCACGTAATGAAGCAGCAGAACCTTTACCTACGTCTCCGTATGAGCCAACAACAGCAACCTTTCCAGCCATCATAACGTCTGTAGCACGACGAATCGCATCTACTAATGACTCTTGACAACCGTACTTATTATCGAATTTAGATTTGGTAACTGAATCGTTTACGTTGATTGCAGGAATTAACAAAGTTCCTTTAGCCATACGCTCGTATAAACGGTGTACACCTGTTGTAGTTTCTTCACTCAATCCTTTAATACCAGCAACGAATTGTGGGTACACATCAAATACCATATTTGTTAAATCACCACCATCATCCAAAATCATATTTAAAGGTCTTTCAGCACTTCCAAAAAATAATGTTTGTTCAATACACCAGTCACCTTCTTCAACGCTTTGGCCTTTCCATGCAAATACACCCACGCCTGTTGCAGCAATTGCAGCAGCAGCTTGGTCTTGTGTAGAGAAGATATTACAAGAGCTCCACTTCACTTCAGCACCTAAAGCAGTCAAAGTTTCAATTAACACCGCTGTTTGGATAGTCATGTGTAAACAACCTGCAATTCTAGCTCCTTTTAATGGTTGGCTAGGTCCGTATTCGGCACGGATGCTCATTAAACCTGGCATTTCTGCTTCCGCTAAACGAATTTCTTTACGACCCCATTCTGCTAGGGTAATATCTGCTACTTTATAAGGTAGGCTAAAATCAATGTTTTCTAAACGAGACATAGTATTTATTTTATGTGGCAAAGGTAATTCATAGGAGATAATAACAAAATATATATAAAATATAGTGAAATACACTATAAATGATTAAATTTATACTTGTAAATGCTTTTTTGATATGAAAAATAAGACCCAAATAGTAGAATCGGCTAATCTTAATTTGACAGAAAATAATTTGTCGAACAATACAGTGCCATTAGACAGTAAAGATTTAGCTATTTTAAGACTCTTGCAAGACAATGCAAGAATGTCGGTCAAAGAGATAGCTGAAGCTATTCAACTTAGTACCACGCCGGTACATGAAAGAATTAAAAGACTAGAATCGAATGGGGTGATAAAGCAATATGCCACTTTAATTGACGGGGCAAAAGTGAGGAAAGGATTAATGGTTATCTGTTATGTATCATTGAATCAACACAGTAAAAAATCGGGCACTCAATTTATTAAACTTATCAATGAATTGCCTGAAGTGATGGAATGTTATAGTATCTCCGGCGAATTTGATTTTATGTTAAAGATTGTTACTGAGGATATGAATAGCTATTATAATTTCCATGTAAACAAATTAAGCCAAGCGGAAAATATTGGTCAAGTACAAAGTGTGTTTATTATGGGAGTGGTGAAACAAACGCATGTGATGGTTTAGACAATATTCTAATTAAACCCACGTGGTCACAAATTGTGACCACATAAGGCAGTTTTCAAGGCATGAGGTCACAAATTGTGACCTCATCGGGGGTTTTTCAAGGTATGAGGTCACAAATTGTGACATCATACCTTTGGGAGTATAAATACGTTGGTTATGAAATAATTAAATTAGTATGTTCGACAAAACAGATATAATGGAAGAATTTAATTTAATACAACAAAAAATACATGAAATAAGGGGTGAGATGATTATGCTGGATTTTGATTTGGCCTTATTGTATGAAGTAGATACTAAGTCTTTAAATCAAGCTGTTAAAAGAAATACAGATCGTTTCCCAGGAGATTTTATGTTTAGATTATCTCCGAAAGAATGGGACAACATGATATCACAAAATGTGATATCATCAGCTGGCACTAGAAAGAAGAATGCAGCTCCATTGCATTCACTGAACATGGAGTTGCAATGATCTCAGGAGTGTTAAAAAGTGAAAAAGCGGTTAAAATGAATATTTCAATAATTAGATTATTTATTGAAATGAAAAGGACACTCATTAAGAATGCAACTATTAAAGGTCAATTAAAAGAATTAAGAGAGAGGATTGGAGAACATGATGTTCAGTTGAATAAAATTTATGATACAATAGAACATCTTTTAGATCTTACACTTACTAGAGTTAAATGGGAGAATCGAAAGACAATTGGGTTCAATGAAAAAGATATATAGTGAGTATATATCTATCACTACACTAAAAATGCAATCGCATCACGTAATCGTCCATTACAAAGCCATTACCAATTTCAAATACAGATTCACTTTCTATTACAAATCCATTCTTAATATAGAAATGATAGGTCTTATTGACTTTATTTACTTGTAAAAATATAGAAGTGGAACCATCTGCTTTTGCAACTTCAATAGCTTTTTGTAATAATGCTTTTCCAGACCCAGTGCCATGCGAACTTGGCAACACATATAACTTGTTGAGTTTATGCGAGTTTAATGCGGGGTTCATAACTTCATCAGCTTGTTCCGCACTCACAGAACAGAATCCGACATCCTCACCATTAAGGCTGGCAATATAAAATTGATGCCCTTTTTGGAATTGTTCTGCTAATGATTCATCACTATACATCCAGTCTAACATAAAGTCAATCTGTTCTTGAGAAATAATATGACCATAAGTGCTTGGCCAAGTGCGCTCAGACACGGAACGTATGAAAGCTCGGTCTGATAG
>CALPWK020000190.1 GCA_943327245.2 Comamonas sp. lk
ATTGGCAAATATTTTAAAATAATAAAAATGCGAGGCCATCCAGAAATCAATTCACAAATACGTATAACAGCGTCCATTTTGAAGTAAGCGTGATCTCCTTGTATAAGTACAATAGAATTCATATTGCCTCCTGTAATATTACATTTTGCCAACAATGAAGTTCCAATTACTGATTGTTGTGAAGCAAATTTAAACACAGACTTCTGGTCATATTTGATAACTATATTGACAGCTGAATTACAAAAATTACAAACCCCGTCAAATAATATTATGTTGCTTGTCATATACATAAAGATACGAAGATTCCTAAAGCACTTTCATTCCGTAATGCCCTAAGGAAGTGAAAATTAGACATCTGATAACGACACCTACACTGCACCAAATTACCATTTTATTAACTGGAACATTAAATCCGACCCCGACTCCAATACTGATGGGCGCGCCAACCGTCATAGTGCCAATTAAGCCTAAACCAATAATGCCATACTTGTTCCAGATATTAATAATGAATCCTGTCTTAGGCTTTTCTTCGATTTTACTTTTTTTATACTTATTGACTAAGTTTTTAATTTGAGTACCTAAATAAGCGGCGACAAATACTCCAATCAAACCACCAACCGTTGAAGCTAAAAAAATAATGAAAGAAGGCAATTGAAAAGCAAAACCAGCAGGGATTGCAGCATAAACTTCAAAAGTTGCCAAACCCATTACAGTCAATATTTTTAAAGTCATTGGTTATTATTTAATTAATAGTCCGAAGTTAATGCAATTGTATCCATAACTAGGATAAACAAATTGTTAGCATTTGCTATATAATATCATATTTTAAAATATACATTCCCCTATACTCAGGCTTCATTAAAGAGAATACATTGCCAGGCAGGTTATAATCACCAATAATTTCGAATCCTAATTTTTTATAAAAGGACAGCGCTTTATCCGCACTATCCATTGCTTTTAAATAAATTGATTTTTTATTTTTTTTCCTAGCAAGGTCGAATACAAAATTCATCATAGCAGAGCCAATACTTTGTTGGATTCTATCAATATCAATATAAATGCGCTCTAATTCCAAAGCATCCTCTTGAATTATTCCATTTGATTTTGCATTGATATTAATCTTCAAGTAACCTAGCGCTTCCTCTTCTTTATAAACAATAAAATGAAGGTTATTGGGGTCTAAGATTTCTTGTTCCACTTTGTCAACAGGATAAGCAAATTCATTAATGTACCAGTCTACACCTCCTTCATTCCAAAGATATGGATAATGTGGTTTATAGATTTTCTTCGCCAAGTCACTAAGCTCAATTGCATCTACTAGCTCAACTTGTTTGAAGGTAATAGCATCCAATTTCATTTACACAGATTTATGTTATTAGCTAATTAAGGTCATGCAATATACACAACAGTATAACAAAATTCAATAATACTCTCATTAATATAGGACTTACTCATTTAAGTATTAACTAAAATCAAGACCCAACTATAATTTCACTGTCCCATATCAATACCATAAATACTTAATGTATATATAACTATAAAGTGCGATTGTAATATATAAAAAAATAAAAACGAATGAAAATCAAATTTAAATCTCTGGTTGTCATTTTTATATGCTGCTGCATTGTTTTGACAACAAATGCTCAAAATATAACTGCATATACTTTAGGCTGTATTGGCAATATGGGAGACAATAACCCATTATATAGCGGATCGCTTCAGCTAAAAGCTTCAGCATGTTTATCAATCGAAAGTGGTGTTAGGACTTTTAAAGTGTCTAATAATGGAAATTTTAAAAACTATTGCGAAGTAGAATATGATAAGAATTATATGACAACTCTTACAGCAAGTCCTAATCCGATTTCTACCTATACAATTATAAAAATGACAGAGCCGCTATTTATTGAAACAGATGAAAAAGTATTGATTCAAATTTTTAATTCAAATGGTTCTATAATAAATGAATACAACACTTCCTTAGACGTCCTTCAAACAGGTTATTTAGTCCAATTAAATGACCAACCCAATAATGGCGTTTATTTTTTAAAGGCATCTACTCCTGCCATGATGTTCAAACCCTTAACACTTTTTAAACAACGATAAAATGATAAAGAAAATAATCTTGCCCGTTCTAAGCTTTCTAATGTTAACACAAACTAAAGCACAAAGCGGATTTTCAGACGGAATATTATTCCAAGCAGTAGCAACTGATGTAGATGGCAACCCGGCAAAAAACAGAACTATTTATGTAAAAGATGCCGTAATCAAATCATCGCCAACTGGAGAAATTCAATATACTGAATCTTTCAAATTAACAACTTCACCTGAAGGTATCTTTACAATTATAATTGGAAAAGGACAAAGAATTAGCGGCGCAATAAGTTTATCAACAATAGACTGGACAAGTAGTTCTTTTTATTTGAATTTAAAAGTCGCAATTGCTCCCATAAAATTTTCTGCTACCTGGGATCCGAATTCAAAATATGTTGACATGGGTACTTCACAGTTTTGGACAGTCCCCTTTGCCATGTATGCTCAAAAAGTTGCAGGACAGGAGTTGAAATTAAATATTACCGACACCACAAACATGTTGAATAAAAGAATTGCCAGAGATACAATCATGTTATCTTCAAGAATAAACACAAAAGCTTCGATAGCTTCCCCCTCTTTTACAGGAACTGTGACAGGTATAACTTCGGCAATGGTTGGCTTAGGAAATGTCAATAACACTTCTGACTTATTAAAGCCAATTTCAACAGCGACCCAAAATTCATTGAACTTAAAAGCGAATAAATTAGATGTAGACTCTAAGGAGCTTTTATCTAATAAGTCAACTAATATAAATACTGACGGCGGCTCCGATGAGAAATATCCAAGTACAAAGGCAGTAAAGTCATATGTTGACGCGAATTTAAATTCGGGAGGAGTGTTGGATGGCGGCATTTCGACATTTAAACTTGCTGACGGATCCGTTACAGACATAAAAGTAGCTAACGGGATTAGTGCTGCTAAAGTGGGATTAGGAAACGTTAATAATACTTCTGACCTATTAAAGCCAATTTCTACTGCCACTCAAAATGTATTATCAATTAAAGCAAATTTATCAGACTTGAATGATAAAGCTTCAAAAATAGAACTTACAAATGGACTAGCTACTAAAGCAGATATTACTGCTCTAGATGCAAAGGCTGCGAAGAGTGAACTTGCATTAGGTTTAGCTGAAAAAGCAAACTCAACAGACGTCGCAACATCTCTTGGATTAAAAGCAAATACTTCTGACCTAGCTAGCAAAGCAAACCTATCCGACTTAAATGATAAAGCTTCAAAAAATGACCTTTCAAATGGCTTAGCATTAAAAGCAAACGCTAGTGAAACTCAAACCGCATTAGATTTAAAAGCTACAAAATTAGAATTAGATACAAAAGCAAATACTTTAGATGTAACAAATAGTTTAAGCGACAAGGCATCAAAGAAAGAACTAACTGATGGACTTGATTTAAAAGCTACAAAAACTGATCTATCAAATGGATTAGCTACTAAAGCGAACTCAGATGATTTAACAGCTGGACTTGCTGAAAAGGCAACAAAGAAAGAATTGACTGATGGATTAGATACAAAAGCAAATGCCTTAGATGTAACAAATAGTTTAGCTGCAAAAGCAAACGCTTCAGATGTAACAACTAGTTTAAA
>CALPWK020000191.1 GCA_943327245.2 Comamonas sp. lk
ACATAAGTAGGATACCAAACTGTACTAGCTTTCCAAGCTTCGTTGAATAAACGAGTTGAAATAGTTGAATTATAAGAATCTCCAGAATTTTCTAATGTTGTATAACCTCTAACAAACCAGTTTCTACCTTTCAATTCAAATTTGAATTGACTCATTTTTAAATTCTTCAAAGAATAACGATCACTACCAGTGTACACTGTGTTACCAGTACCTGTATAACCACTAATTGAAGCTTCAATATCATCAGTTACTTTATAGTGAATTGCACCTGTTACTTTCATGTTCTTAGTAGTAGGGTCAATAACATCACTTTCATTATAACCAGTTCTACTTACGTTAATACCAGAATAAATTTTACGGATATCACCATATAAGAATTGAGAATAACCTGCACCTACTAATGCAGCACCACCAACTTTATTTAAGAAGCCATTATAAGCAGCTAAATTTGCACCTGGTGTACCGTTTAAGAATGCTTGAGATGCACCATATAGTGCTGTGTAAGTTGCAGCACCAACACCAGCTTTAACGCTAGATAAAATACCAGCATTTACAGAAGATAAACTTGAAGTTGTTTCATCACCATATATATTAACACCATCAAAATTAGGATCAGCAGATCTGCTTCCTGGAATTGATTGACCATTTTGAGTACCAGTGCTTCTTGAATAGTTAGTGTAATTATTAGCTAACCAGTCTTGAGCTTCTGTGTATTGAGCAGCAACTTTGTATGCAAAACGATTACCCACTTTTGCAGCAAATCTAACTGTGTAGTCTTTGAATGCAGCTTGAGGACGTTGATAGTTGTCTACGTGGTTTACCCCTTGTTTGATTTGGAAACTTAATCCTTGGTATTTGAATGGGCTTTTGCTGTTAATTAAAACAGTACCGTTCATTCCACCCGCACCATATAATGCAGAAGATGCTCCAGCTAATAATTCAATATTGTCAACGTCTAGTTCTGTCAAACCAACAATGCTTCCTACTGAGAAATTCAAACCAGGAGCTTGATTATCCATACCGTCAATCAATTGATTTAAACGCGTGTTACCACTTCCGCTAAACCCTCTTGTTGTGATACTTTTAAATGTCAAACTTGCAGCAGTAACGTCAACACCTTTTAAATTAGCTAATATATCATAATAGTTAGAAGCAGGTGCAGACTTAATAGTATATGAACTAATTCTTTCAATAGTAACTGGCGATTCTAAAATACGCTCAGAAACTCTTGAAGCAGCAACTACCACCTCAGTACCTAGTACATAAGAAGGTTTTAAACTTACTTCTATTTTAGTTGTTAATGATGTTACGCTTACCTCTTTTGATTCAAATCCTACTGAAGAAAAGACTAAAGTAAATGGAGGCTTTACAGCTACAGGTAATTTAAATACCCCTTTATCACTTGTGAAAGTTCCGTTGTTACTTCCTTTTAATGTTACAGTAACCGCAGTTAATGTTTCAGCATTAGTTGAATTTTTAACAGTACCTGTTACAGTACCAGCATTTTGGGCATTTGCGCTTACAGCGATAGCTGAAGTCATGCAAAAAATACCAAAATGTCTTAAAAATTTGCTCATAAATAATTGTTTTAAGTTGAATTGTACGGCAAAATACCAAATTGTTATCACTTGAGAAAAAATTATATAATATAGTGTTAAACTTTTAATTTAGCAGAATGAACCAAAAGCCCTTTCCCCACCAAGTAAATGAATACCACGGAAAAGTAAGAGATGTATATTACATTGATAATCAATTACTTGTAATGATAGCAAGTGATAGAATATCTGCTTTCGATGTTATTTTACCAAATCCTATTCCATTTAAAGGCCAAGTTTTAAATCAGATTGCATCCTATATGCTTAAGGCTACAGTCGATATTTGTCCAAATTGGCTGCTTTCAACCCCTGCCCCAAATGTGGCCATTGGAAAAAAATGTGAGCCCTTTAAAATTGAAATGGTAGTTAGGGGGAATTTAGTAGGTCACGCCTGGAGAACTTACCAAACAGGTGCAAGACTTTTATGCGGAGTGAAATTAGCTGAAGGTTTAAAAGAAAATGATTATTTCCCTTCTCCTATAATCACACCTTCCACAAAAGCGAGTGAAGGGCATGACGAAGATATTTCAGAAACAGAAATTATTGCCCAAGGTTTGGCAAGTGCAGCCGACTGGGACATATTAAAAAAATATACTTTAGCACTATTTGAAAGAGGGAAAGAAATTGCTGCAAAACAAGGACTTATTTTAGTGGATACTAAATATGAATTCGGAAAAATTGGTGATACCATTTATTTAATGGACGAAATTCACACACCAGACTCTTCAAGATATTTCTATGCAGCAGGTTTTGAACAAAGACAGGCTAACAATGAAAAACAAAAACAATTAAGTAAAGAGTTTGTTAGAGAGTGGCTTATAGAAAATAATTTTATGGGTAAGGAAGGACAAACAGTCCCTGCTATGAGTCCAGAATGGATTGATACCATTTCTAAAAGGTATATCGAACTTTATGAAAAAGTGATTGGCGTCCCATTCAAACCAGCACCCAAGACAGATGAACAAACCTATGATTTAATTTGCGCAGAATTAGAAAGACTGAGTAAGTAAATTTTATCTACTATTTTCAATTTATTAAGAATTGATACTATAATAAAAAAAGTTCCGATATTTTCGGAACTTTTTTTATTTCTTAATTATTTCACTTCAATGTCTATGCCTAGCCTTGGTCTTAGCCTTTGTTTGCTTTTATTAAATACCTGAATTCCATTTTTCTTCCCCTCCCTTAACAAGACTTGTTCTTCTAAAGGTAAGTGATAAACTTCTTTACATTCAGTCGTACAACAACCATCAAATTCATTGGCGCATTCAGTACACTGAATAAATAATAAATGACATGCATCGTTTTTACAATTCGTATGTGTGTCGCATGGCTCACCACATTGGTGACACTTTGCGATAATGTCTTCAGTTATCTTCTCTCCAAGGCGTTCATCAAATACAAAATTCTTCCCTTTAAATCCACTCTGCAAGCCTTCTTCTTTTATTTTGTTGGCATAATTAATAATACCGCCTTCTAAATGAAAAACATTTTTAAAACCTTGATGCAACATATAAGCACTCGCTTTTTCACAACGAATCCCACCGGTGCAATACATGATAATATTTTTGTCTTTATTATCCTTCATCATCTCGGCAGCCATGGGCAATTGTTCTCTAAAAGTGTCAGAAGGAATTTCGATTGCTTTGTCAAAATGTCCCACTTCATATTCGTAATGATTGCGCATATCAATTACAATAGTTTCTTGGTCTTGTAACAAACTATTCATTTGTACAGCATTTACATACTTGCCTTTATTTTCCATACTAAAATTTGGATCATCAATTCCGTCTGCAACAATTTTCTCTCGTACTTTAATTCGTAAAACCCAAAAGCTTTTACCATTATCGTTCACCGCAATATTTAAACGCAATCCATCCAATTCGGGAATACTATATAAATAAGTTTTGAATGCTTCGATATTATGTGATGGTAAACTTATTTGTGCATTAATACCCTCTGTAGCTATGTAGATACGTCCGAAAACTTCCAAATCCACTAGATGCTTAGACATTTCGTCTCTGAATATAGTAGGTTCAGG
>CALPWK020000192.1 GCA_943327245.2 Comamonas sp. lk
ATATTAGCTGCAACTAGCTTACCATTTATTTTATTCACTGCCTACAGAGGATTAACAGGAGAGTACGAAGACCATAAGCGCAAAGCAAGAGTGATGTGGCCTATTTGGTTTTATGTTGCTGTGACTGGCCCGTTGGTGTATATGATGATAAAGCCTTACTATAATTAATACATACCAATGAGTGATTTTATTTTTATTGGGAGTATATTTTGTGCATTGATAAGTGCGTACTTATTACTTTTCAATAAAACCAATATTCAATCTTTTTCAAATCGAATACTTGCAGTTTTGTTTTTGTGTTATAGTTATTGTGTTATAGGATACTTGTTAATAACTTCAGGATGGTTAATATATATGCCTTTTATATATAAAACAGCGGCCCCTATTAATTATTTAATTCCTCCAATTGCCTATTTATATGTGAGGTCGGTTTTAAAAAATGAATCTAAATTTCAAAAGAAAGATATATTACATTTTCTTCCCTTCGCCTTTATTTTAATAAACTATATTCCATTATACAGTATGGGGTATAATGAAAAATTGAATATTGTTCAACTAGTAGTGAAAAATTATGATCAGAACGTGCTTTCGCAGGATGGTTTTTTTACCGAGAAAATTCAAATATTAAGACCCATACAAACTGTCTTATATCTTTTTTTACAATTTAAATTAATTACTAATTTTCAACGTGAGAATGAAAATCAATTTTTTGTAGCACATACTAATTTAATATTGGGCTGGCTTAAGAAATTTACTAATGCTATAAGCTTTACCGTTTTAACTTTCTTGATTTTGGTTTTTGGAGTTATCTACAACCTTGTCAATGGAATTCAAATTAATAATTTAGTTTATTACGCTTCTATTCCTATTGCGCTTAGTTTGTTATACTTGTCTAGCTATTTAATTTTGCATCCACAAGTCTTGTTTGGACTTCCTTATTTAGAAAAAATAAGTAACAATAAAAGTAAATCGAGCAACAAAGAGTTGAATTATGATATTGAAATAGCTCATATTAAGGACTATGTTATTATCAACCAACCTTATTTAAAGCAAAGTCTAAGTATTCATGAACTCTCAGCATTATTGAACATATCTCCCAAGTCACTGTCATTTATATTAAACCAGTACTTTAACCAAAATTTCAACGACTTTATTAATGCCTATAGAGTTCAATTTGTAATTAATGCCATGCAAAATGGGGAGCTTAAAAACTTCACCATTCAAGCACTTGGCCTTAAAGCTGGGTTTACAAATAAGACTAGTTTCATTAGTGCATTTAAAAAAATACATCTTTGTACGCCTTCTCAATATATTACTGACAATAGTATTCTTAAATAAATCGGACTTTTACGGCTCAATGAGGCAAGTTTTCGGCATTATTAACTCTTTTCTACAATGGATTCTACTTTTTGAAACTTAAAAATCTCATTTTTAGGCTTCAAACATGAGATTATCTTACGCAATTTTTTTTATACTCTTTTCTTATAAAGGGAATGCCCAAAACATTCGTCCTGCTATTTTTAATACTGGTGGTGGCACGAGTGACCAGACCCTCACTAATTTGACTGTGTCTTGGAGTATTGGAGAGTCTGCCATGATTGGTTCTTTTTCTAATTCAAATATTCAATTTAATGCAGGTGTCCTACAACCTAATATTGATGTTGTTACATCAATATTGAACTTAGGTACAGTTGTGTTTGGTAATCAAATCACCATTGGTCCAAATCCTAGTTTTGCAGATTTAAATTTGATTTTTAAAATGCAGAAATCTGGAAATGCTATTGTTGCCATTTACGATGCAACGTCAAAATTGGCAAGAAGGATTACAATTGAGGGTATTTATGGCAATCAGTCTAAGACCATTGTACTTAATGACCTCCCAACGGGTTCGTATTTTTTTAAAATATATTTCCAACCCAACCAGGGAATTGCCCAAGAGGGTATTTATAAAATTGTTCGACTTTAACTGTAAATAAAATGAAATTCAAATATTTATTTTTTTCTTGCTTCTGTTTTTTTCTTTTGCAAAGGAATCAAGTGATTGCACAAAAAGGAATGAATTTTCAGGGCGTAGCGCGCAATGGTAGTGGTGTTATATTAGCTTCTCAACCTATCTCTGTTAGATTAAGTATTTTACAAGGGGCTGCTACTGGTAATATGGTTTATCAAGAAACTAAAAATATAACAACGAATGCGCAAGGTTTATTTAATATCGTGATTGGAGATCCATTGGGTGCTTCAAATGTGACAGGAAATTACACATCAATTAAATGGGCCACTCCTCCATTTTTTATTAAGCTAGATTTAGATCCTGCAGCCGGCAATAACTATACAACAATTGGTACCACACAATTACAGTTTGTTGCATATGCACATTTTGCGAATGGGGTTGCTGCAGAAAATATTGAAGGTCTTGTTCCGGTCGCGCGAGGAGGCACTGGTGCAAGTAGCCTAGTTGATTTAAAACAAATTTTACAAATTAGTAATGTCAACAACACGGCTGATTTGGATAAACCTATTGGCACAGCCACACAAACCGCGTTAGACGCAAAAGAAATATTTACAAATAAATCAATCGCAACAGATTTAGGTGGAGCTACTCCTAGTGATATATTATATCCTACACAAAAAGCAGTGAAAGCATATATAGCAGCCAATAATGCATCTGGAGGTATTTCTGACGGCGGTGTTACAACAATTAAATTAGCGGATGGAGCAGTTACAGATATAAAACTAGCATCAGGAATTAATAAATCTAAAGTAGGATTGGCTAATGTTGAAAATACGAGCGACGCTTTAAAGCCAATAAGCACGGCTACGCAATCGGCATTGGATTTAAAAGCAAATCTGACTGATCTAGAACATTCAGGTGATGTGACAGGTACTTATTCATTAACTATCGCAGCTAGTGCGGTGACTACAAATAAGATTGCTGACGCAAATATCACATTTGGGAAAATTCAAAATATAAGTGCAACGAATAAAGTGTTAGGTCGAGTCTCAACTGGTGCTGGAATAGTGGAGGAGATCTCAACTACAGGTACTGGAAATATAGTTAGAGCCACATCTCCAACTTTGGTCTCACCTAATTTGGTGACGCCCAATATCGGTGATGCAACGGCGACAAGTTTAAATGTAGGTACACTTACAACTACATCAAATTACACAGCACTTGCTATTAATTCAAATACGAAAGGATTTTTGCCACCAAGAATGACAAAAATAGAAAGAAGTGTATTAGATGGGACTAATGAACTTCCTATTAGAAATGAAAAAATTCCAACAGGTACTACGATTTATTGCACTGATTGCGGAACAGGAGATTTGCAAATATACAATGGTGTTGAATGGACTAGTAGTTCTGGAGATGCCCCTAAATCCCTAGCACCTGGTGATTTAGCATTAGGAGGTATTGTTGGTTATATCTTAGCACCCGGAGACAATGGGTATGTGGAAGGAATGACTAAAGGAGTAATTATTGAGATAAAGCACATAGTTGATTATGATTACAGGTTTGCACTCTCAAATGCCGTTGGGTATGATCCCGGTGTTTTGGGCACAAGTACAGCTTTAGGTATGGGAATG
>CALPWK020000193.1 GCA_943327245.2 Comamonas sp. lk
ACAGGCATAGGTACTTCTACGCCTAATGCTTCTGCAAAATTGGATGTATACTCCACTAATAAAGGTTTCTTGCCGCCGCGTGTAACTTTAACAAGTGCAACCGATGCAACTACTATTGCATCACCTGCAGAAGGTCTTTTGGTTTATAATTTAGGTTCAGTAGGATTACAAGCAGGTTATTATTATTGGAACAGCGCAAATTGGGCAACTATTGCAACTGCAACATCTGCAGGAAATGGCGTGACTGCTATGGATATGGTGAAGTTGTATTCAAAAGCCTATTCTACTGCAGTAGGAGATATCGCAGAGACTAATGGTTTTAGTTTTACTGTTCCAGTTTCAGGAAGATATCTATTCGATTTTACTAGTAGCGGTTATGCTAATAGTGCCACTTTTACTATGACATTTAAAGTGAGACAAGGGACAACTGATTTAGGAACAGATGCACAAACAAGTTCCAATAATACCGTACATGTTGAATATAATGGTAAAGTGGAAATAAACTTACAAGCAGGAACAACATATAATGTAATTGTAATTTCAACTGGTATAAGGAACAGTGCTGATTACGACAGAGTCTATTACAAAATGGTGGCAGGCAATTTACCGGTAACAGGACAAACTGTCGAGTATGGTATAGCTAGATATTCAGGTGCTGATGGTGGTTCTATCGGTGATAATACAATAGTGGCATTTGATGCAACATCAGCTGGTAATTTAACTTGGAGTGGAAATAAATTTACGCTTAAAGCAAATAAGACTTATGAATTGGAATCGAGTCTATCTATTTATTTATCAAGTGCTCCAGCTGGCGTAGCTGGTCGTTTTCAAATTTACGACTATACTAATAATGTTGCATTGGCTAATGGATTATTCATGTCCCAAAATGGTTCAGGATCTAGTAGTCAAAATGCTAATACTCCTATGAAATGTATTGTAACGCCTGCAACAGATATTCAAGTAGGAATTCGGCTATTAGATCATTATGGTGTTAATGGCCCCGGCTTAATTGGAAATACTGCAGTTACTGGAGCAAATTCTGCTGCGAATGCTTCCTACTTTATAGTAAAACAAATTGGATCCTCGGCTATTGTGAATCCCTGGACACTTTCAGGTACTAACACTTATAATACTACAGGAAATGTTGGTATTGGAAACAATGCGCCCACACAAGCTTTAGATGTTACAGGGAATGTAAATGTAACTGGTAAAATTAATTTAGCCGATCCGACAGGAAATGTTGCGACAAAAGCTGCAGGATTTGTTAACGAAAGCGTACCAATAACGCTTGGTGATATTCAAGTTCAAATGGCACCTAATGGGTTGGCTAGAAGTTTGCAAATTAAAACGACAGCTACTAGTTTTACAGGAATGGTTTCTGGCTATACAAGCTACAATGGAGCTTCAGGCACAAATGCTTTTACCTATTTTTCGGATATTACACAAACTATAAATTCAACTTTTGCGCACTTGGGTGCAGCCTGGGGTTTTGCTCAAAGTGGGGATGTTGCTAATTATTTTTTAAGAGATACAACCAATTTGCGATTTTATAGAATCACACTAATGGTTGGACCAAGTTATATCAACAATTTTATTTCCATTGAAAGGTTGTTGTAATTAATACCTCAAAGTCTCAATCCTGCTTGACTATATCTTAGCTACTTTTTCGTACCTTAGTTTATTGAAGAGATTAATTGCGATATTTTGTTTTACTGCCTTACTGCTTTCAGCCAGTAGTCTTACCTATTTTTATTGGGTGCAGGAAAAAATGCATGAGCAATCAAGGTTTGCTAGCATTGATGCAGGAGTATTCCAAGGTGCCCAAAAAGAATTCACTGGAACAACTGAAAATTCCAAGGAGCCACAAGTTAAATTACTTTTAAAAGACAGGTCTAAATTACCAGCAGGATATGAGTGGGAAGAAGCTGGACGAGAGTTTAGTTATAAGGGGCAGTTTTATGATATTGTTTCCTTAAAGCACACTCAAAATGGATGGGAATTGACTGCAGTTTCGGATGAAGCTGAAACTGAAATAGTTAATAATCAAAACAAGGCAAGCAATTTAGAGAAAGAGGCTTCGGCTACATCTAAATCGTCCAGTAAATTTAAAATCAAGATCTCAAAATTAGTATATGATCATGTTGCACCAGTTGCAACTGTCCATATTTTTAGCAATAAAAAATCTAGAATAAGCTTTTTTATTAATAATATTCAGAATCCTTTTTTAGCAATCTTCACGCCGCCGCCAGAAGCTGTCTAGTAATTTAAAGACAGGTCTATAAGAATAGACTAATTCATTTTCATTTTAAAAATAAAAATTATGCGCAATTTATTGCTAGCAGTTTTATTTTTTGGAATGAGTGCAAAATTATTGGCGCAAGAAGACACAACAGCTAAACAATTACAGGATGTTGTAGTACTTGCTAATAAATTTCCAACTCTTTCCAAGAATATTGTTCAACGTGTAGGAGTAATTACTGACAGGTATTTAATCAATCAACAAGCTAATACAGCAGACATACTAACCCAGTCTGGTCAGGTATTTGTTCAAAAAAGCCAGTCTGGTGGTGGAAGCCCTGTTATTAGAGGGTTTGAGGCGAGTCGTGTTTTGTTAATGGTGGACGGTGTACGTTTAAACAATGCCATCTTTAGAGCTGGTCATTTGCAGAATATTATCACAGTAGATAATATGATTCTAGATAGAGTGGAGATTAACTATGGTCCAAGTTCAACACTTTATGGCAGTGACGCATTGGGCGGAGTAGTGAACTTATTTACTAGAAATCCGAAATTGAATGATGTTGCCGGATTTAAAATAAACGGAAATTTGATACAACGTTATGCTTCTGGTCAAAACGAAAACAGAACGCATGTTGATATTAATATTGCCAATGACAAATGGGCTTATTTGACATCTTTCACTAATGGTAGTTTTGGTGATATGCGTCAAGGAAATAATAGAACAGTTGACTATCCAGATTTTGGTAAAAGACTATTTTATGTAACTAGAGAAAATGGCGTTGATATTGCGAAAGTAAACGATAATGTAAATTATCAAAGAGTAACTGGATATACGCAAACTGACTTTTTACAAAAGATTTTATATAAGCCAAATGAAAACACGGAACATTTATTAAATATTCAGTTATCCAATTCGTCTAATATTAATAGATATGACCGTTTGACAGAAACTAGTAAAGGGTTACCAGTTTTTGCAGAATGGTATTATGGACCTCAAAAACGTAATATGGTTTCTTATAAATTCGCAGCTAAAAAATTGAAAGGTTATTTCCAAGACGCTTTTGTAATCGCTAATTATCAAAATATTGTAGAAAGCAGAATTTCAAGAAAGTTTATGAGTAATAATAAGGATTTCAGAACAGAGAAAGTGAATGTACTTGGCGTGAATGCTGATTTGTTACATACCGATGTTAGCGGGGATATACATTTAGGAGTAGAGTCTTATTTTGATTTTGTAAACTCTTCAGCCTACAGAAATAATATTTCAACGAATGCTAATAGTGCTATTACAACAAGGTATA
>CALPWK020000194.1 GCA_943327245.2 Comamonas sp. lk
GAAGGTCAAGACTTATTGATCATGCGCGAAAGTGATATTTTAGCAATTGTTTAATTACAATTTTTATTAAAACCATATTAAAGAATTTAAAAAATAACTCCATATGTCTAAAATGATTTTCTTCGACTTAGAAGCGAGAAATAAAATGAAAAAAGGTGTTGACACATTAGCCAACGCTGTGAAAGTTACCTTAGGGCCAAAGGGTCGTAACGTAGTAATCGAGAAAAAATTTGGATCACCTTCTGTAACTAAGGATGGTGTATCAGTTGCAAAAGAAATTGATTTAGAAGATCCTATTGAAAATATTGGAGCTCAAATGGTTAAGGAAGTAGCTTCTAAAACTGCTGACTTAGCTGGTGACGGAACAACAACTGCTACCGTTTTAGCACAAGCTATTATTGGTGAAGGTTTAAGAAACGTTACTGCTGGTGCAAATCCAATGGATTTGAAACGTGGTATTGACAAAGCTGTTGAAAAAGTAGTTGCTAGTTTAAAAGCACAATCTCAAACTGTTGGAAACGACACAAAGAAAATTGAGCAAGTAGCTTCTATCTCTGCAAATAATGATAACGAAATTGGTAAGTTAATTGCTATGGCAATGGCTAAAGTGGGTAAAGAAGGTGTAATCACTGTTGAAGAAGCAAAAGGTACAGACACAACAGTTGATGTTGTTGAAGGTATGCAATTTGATCGTGGCTATACTTCTCCATACTTCGTTACAAATAGCGAAAAAATGGAAGCTGAAATGCAAAATCCATATATCTTAATTTATGACAAGAAGATTTCAGCAATGAAAGACATCTTACATATTTTAGAGAAAGTTGCTCAGACTAGCCGTCCATTAGTAATTATCGCTGAAGACTTAGAAGGTGAAGCAATGGCTACTTTGGTGGTAAACAAATTACGTGGTACTATCAAAGTTGCAGCTGTTAAAGCTCCAGGATTTGGTGACAGAAGAAAAGAAATGTTAACTGACATTGCTATCTTAACTGCAGGTACTGTAATTAGTGAAGAACAAGGTTTCAAATTAGAAAATGCAGACTTAACTTATCTAGGTCAAGCAACTTCTATTACAATAGATAAAGACAATACCGTTATCGTTGGTGGTAAAGGTAAAAAAGCAGATATCGTTAGTCGTGTAAATCAAATCAAGGCTCAAATTGAAAACACAACTTCAGAATACGATAAAGAAAAATTACAAGAGCGTTTAGCTAAATTAAGCGGTGGTGTTGCAGTATTGTACGTAGGTGCAGCTACTGAAACTGAAATGAAAGAGAAGAAAGACCGTGTTGACGATGCTTTACACGCAACTCGTGCTGCAGTGGAAGAAGGAATCGTACCAGGTGGTGGCGTTGCTTATATTCGTGCAGTTGCAAGTTTAGAAAAATTAAAAGGTGCTAACGATGATGAAACAACTGGTATCCAAATTGTACGTCGTGCAATTGAAGAGCCATTACGTCAAATTGTTAAGAATAGCGGTATCGAAGGATCTATTGTTGTACAAAGAATCAAAGAAGGTAAAGACGATTTTGGTTTCAATGCAAGAACAGAAGTTTTCGAAAACTTATTCAAAGCAGGTGTTATCGATCCAACTAAAGTAACTAGAGTTGCTTTAGAAAATGCTGCTTCCATTGCTTCTATGTTGTTAACAACAGAGTGCGTGATTGCAGACAAGCCAGCTCCTTCAGCTGCTCCACAAGGTGGCGCTCCTGATATGGGTGGTATGGGTTACTAAGATTAAGTTGCGATTCATTCGCATGCTAATAAAAAAAGGCTCCTCAATTGAGGAGCCTTTTTTTATGATATAAATTTTATTTATCAGACACCACTTTTAAATACAATTGAAATCCTTTCACTAATAATAATTGCGCAATTCCATAAGTTAACATAGTAACTAAACCTATATTTTTTATGGGTGTGTGTAATGACCAATCAAATTTATTAAATGCCAATACCGTGTCCGATGTTATAAAAAACAACATACCTGGTAACCAAAATAGTTTTGAAATAATAGCAGCTTTAGTATTGCCACCAGCTTGTATTGCCATGAGTGCAGAAAAACAAATAAGAATCATGTAAACAAGTATTGGATAAATCAAAGCTCCCATTGCTCCTTTCAATTGAATGAAAATAAAAGCACAGAAAAATGCTAGTATGATAAATGCACCTACCCATTTTTTTGACTTAGGTTGCCCTACTCCATTTACTTTATTAAAGTATAAAATATTAAAAATATGCGTAGTCATAAAGGCTAGCATGCCTGCAATAAAATATTTTTCACTCGTTAATAAAACATCGCCCATAAAAGATCCAAATAATGCAATTATTAAAAACCATTTTGTTTTGGGTGCTGTTGAGAAATTGTCTTGCATCATTAAAAACACTATCAAAGTTGGCAACAACAATACCTTAGTGATGAATTGTAAAGTACTAAATGTATTGCCTAAAACTTGGGCGTATAAATGAACTGTTAACAGTAGTATATAAAAAGTGATCCCCCATTTTTGAATAATTGGTTTCATAGCAGCAATTTTGATTTAGGAATTAAAAGTAAGCATTGAGATGCTAATATAGATGTCATTCCATAAATTTGCTACATGATTAGTGCCGAAGAAGAAAAATTTTACAAAGACTGGGAAAAACAAAGAACATTACCTCATTATAAACGTAAGCCCTTTTTAAGAGGTTTAAGTGCTGGATTAAGTTTAGGGGTGGTTGTTCTGATACTTTCAGATATGAGCTGGTATGAAAGGGCTAATATGGTAGCCAATACTAGGGGGAATATTATTTGGGTTATCATAGCTGTCCTGATTATCTCTGTCGGTTTTGCATGGCTATATCAACAATTTACCTGTGAGATGAATGAACAAAGATTTAATGAACTAAAACATATAAAAAACAAAAAATGATCAAATTTACCCTAAAAATGACCAAAAAAACTCCATTTTTATCCATTTTTACTTCAATTATGCTAATTATTGGCATATTATCGATTAGCTCTTGCAAAAAAAATGATGCAATCAATGCTTCTGAACAAACCCAAATGACTGATTTTGCAAAATCTCATAGTATTACAACTACAGCGGATGCATCTGGACTTTTATATCAGATTATTACTCCAGGAAATACCACCAAACCTATCTTAAGTAACACAGTTACAGTTACTTATGTTGGAACTTTAATGAATGGTTCTCAGTTTGATGCGGGAACTGCTACTTTTCCTTTGTCTAACCTAATACAAGGTTGGCAGATTGGTATTCCTAAAATTGGCGTTGGAGGGGAAATTAAACTACTTATCCCATCTTCTTTAGGTTATGGTACTCAAGGTGCTGGATCTTCAATTCCGGGCAATTCTCCTCTGTATTTCGATATCAAATTGTCCGCCGTAAAATAATTGGTAAAGGGGCGTTTTTTAACCTCTTTCCATTATATTTGCCGACTTAAAAAAGTTAACCATACTATTATGCAACTCAAAGGATTAGTGCGCTTTTTTACATTTGCGCTTATTTTAATTTGTCTTTAC
>CALPWK020000195.1 GCA_943327245.2 Comamonas sp. lk
GAAGAATGTCCACCTTCTTTTTGCGCAGTTAAAATTAAAGTAACATATCCTTTCTCACCTACACCAATGGATGCAATAGGATGCTTAATGTTTTTATTGGATTCAGTGGAAATTTCTCCACCTTCATCCACCACGATATCAAATCTTTTATGTTGTTTTTCAAAATACTTAGTTACCGCTATAGCGCCATAACCACTAGACTCTTCGTCTGCGCCAAAGCATAAGTAAATTGTTTGCTTAGGATGAAATCCTGCTTTAAGTTGGGCCTCAGTCGCTTCTAAAATACTGATCATACTAGACTTGTCATCTAATACACCTCTGCCCCAAATATAGTCGTCTTTAATCTCGCCACCATATGGCTTTGCATGCCATAATTTAACTGCAGAAGCCTCCACTGGCACTACATCATAATGTGCCATCAATACCATGGGTAAGATACTCGTGTCAGTTCCCTTCCACTCATAGATGTAGTTAAAACTATCAATGATAGTTCTAGGTAAATTCTGATGAATCAAGGGGTAAGAAGTTTCTAAAAATTCTCGGTACGCTAAAAAAGTAGTGGTATCAAACTTAAATGAATCGTTTGGAGTTTCTGTTGGCAATTGAATCGCATTACTCATGTGTGCAATTGCGTCTGTTGGCAGTTCAGTTAGTGTAACTGTATTTTTTTGAGTGCTTGGTTTATTTATTATTGTTTTCGCAATTACGATGATTGCTAAAACTAAAAATAGAGCGCCTAGTACTTTTAGTAAATTCTTCATTTTCAATATCTTTTAAATTTGTTACTGTAAGATACTGAAAATGAAGAAGGTGTTTCTAATTAAAGCCTTTTCTTTTCATCATTTCAAAGCGGATAGTTTTTAAAAACGCTCTTTCTACCCTTAAGGCTTCGTTAATTCTGTCTTCGTCTTTTAAAATAGGTTTTAAATTGGACCTGAATTTTTTCTTTGCGAAAAGCATTGCTTCCTGAAATTGGATCTCGTCACCAATTTTTGATTTAATAATTTCATCCACTGCTAATTTATGTTCATTATAAACCGGCCAAAAATCTCGAGCTTCTGCAGGACTTAGTCCTAATTTTTCTGTTATAAATTGTATTTTATACATTTCAATTTTCGCTCTTTTTTCCTCCCCCATTCTTGGAGGTCTATCGTCATCCATTCTTGGTGGTCTATCATCTCCTTGTCTTGGAGGTCTATCGTCACCCATTCTTGGCGGGTGCGGAGGTCTTCCAAATCTGTCTGGTCCTTGTGCTGTTGCGTTTCCTGTAATAAATAATAAGCCAGCAAAAGCGATTGCTACTATTGTTTTCATAATTTTTTTTTAATTGATACTGTCTTTTGACAAAGGATTAGTTTCAAAGTTTGTTTCTATTTTGTTAATCTCACTTTGTACGTCTACTTCGGCAATCCATTCATTACTATTCACATAAGCCTCCATCTCTGAAGTTGGAATCTCATTAATTGCAATAGAAGCCAATGGACTGTCTAATTTATTTTTTTGTACAAAAATAAAAGTGCTAGCAATAATTAATAAAATAGCTGCCGCCATAGACAATCTACCAATTGTAAACAGTTTTGCTGTTTTAGGCTTTTCTGCTGATTGTATCTTAAGCAGGATAGATTCAGGAAAATGTTCAAAATATCCCGTAGGAACCTCGTTCATATGTGCGTCAAATTGAATCAATGCTTCCTTTGAAAGCAGTTGCTCTATCATTGCCTTGTCTTCCGCTAATGTGCTATCAATTGGTGATTTGTTCATAACCTTATTTTGACAATTTATTGATTTGTAGGTTTAATCTTGTTTTAGTAATTCTTGCATTTTCTTTACAGCTTGATGATAATTGGCTTTTGCTCCACCTACGGTAGTGCCAGTTATGGAAGCAATTTTTTCATAATTAAACTCCTCATAATAGCGTAACATAAATACAACTCTCTGTTTTTCAGGTAATTGCATAATTGAATGCTCCAGTTTTATCTGAATTTTTGCAGCTTGGGGATCTCCTGTTGTGCTTGCAGAGGCATTGGATTGATTTTGATCATCTATATTGACATGACCATTAAATTTTTTCTGTTTATTGATAAAATTAACGGTCTCGTTGTAAGCAATCCTGAATAGCCAGGTACTAAACTCGCTTTCCATTTTAAAGCCATCCAGCTTATTCCAAATTTTAATCCAAACGGCTTGTGAAATATCATCTGCATCTGCATGTACGGTTACCATTTTTTTAATCTGATAGTATACTTTAGATTGATGCTTTTTCACTAATTGTGTAAAAGCCTGTTCTTTATGTATAGAAGACTGAAATTGTATGATGATATCTTGGTCACTTTGCATGCTATGCTAATTTAGACATTCTAATGTATACTAAGTTTAATACCACTTATATATTATTTAATTTTACTTGATTTGATTCCCTGTTTAACTTTATTTTGGTTTTATCTTTAAACTTCACTTTTATAACTATATCATGAAAAGGTCATTCGTCATATCATCACTATTTGTCATATTATTTTCCGTAGTATCGTTTGCTCAAAAATCAAATGCATTAATTAGCAAAAAAGAGGCAACACGAATTGAAAAATATTTGGCTTCAGATGAATTAGAGGGTCGTCAAGTTTTTAGCAAGGGAATTGAAAAAGCAGCAGACTTTATAGCAAATGAATTTGAGTCAGCTAGACTTGCAAAATTTAAGAATAGCAATTCTTACCTGCAAACATTCTCAAGGATAAAGCCCCAATATATATCTCTAAATTGTGTTTTAGATAATATCACTATTGATACGAAGCAGGTTGTGGTAGTTACTACTCAAACTAATTTAGACATAAATGAACAAAGCAATTACGAAATAGTAAATATTCAAAAAACTGAAAACCTTTTAAGGTCGGCTAATAAATATTTAAATGCACATAAAAACTATATCGTATTGGTAGATGAAAGTTTTGCTGCTGATTTTTTAAGACTTACTCAGTTTAAACAAACTTTGTCTGAGGAACAAGCTAATGTGATTTATATCCTAACTAATAATACACCTGCAAAATTTACTATTCAGGCAGTACATACTATTAATAAAGTCCCTTTATCAAATATAGTTGCTGTAATTCCTGGAAAAACATTGCCTAATGAATATGTAATATTTTCTGGACATTATGATCATCTAGGTATTAATGGCAGAAAGGCCGAAAACGGGGATTCTTTATTTAATGGTGCGAATGACGATGCGGCTGGAACCACCGCTATGATTATGCTTTCTAAACATTTTAAACAATTAAATAATAACGCAAGGACCATTGTTTTTGTTGCTTTTACAGCAGAAGAGGCTGGTGGTTTTGGTGCAAAATATTTTTCTAAACAATTTGACCCATTGACCGTGAAGGCGATGTTTAATTTAGAAATGATTGGTACAGAAAGTAAATGGGGAAAGAACAGTGCTTACATAACAGGATTTGAAAAATCTGACATGGGCACTATATTACAAAAAAACTTAAGTGGGTCTAATTTCCAGTTTTATCCAGACCCTTA
>CALPWK020000196.1 GCA_943327245.2 Comamonas sp. lk
ATTCAACACCTAATGCAATGGGTGGCTGTGTTTGAAAAGGAAGAAACTAATAGTACTATTAAGAGTCTGGTTCAGCGAATTCATAAATATACAGACCATCCTAATTTAGCTATATTAAGAACCAATGAAAAAATAACAGACCCTCAGCAGGTTTTGCAATTAGGCTATTTCTTCCTATATCAATACAAACAAAATACATTACAACTACTCCAATATTTTTATGAACTAGATGCACATTATAGCATGGCAACAGCCATTCAAAAATTTGAATTTAAATTTCCTACCTGGATAAGTGGTCCTGCTCCTGTTTTAAAAATAGAAGCTGCCGCACATCCACTGGTAGTAAATCCTATTTGTAATGACTTAACACTTAGTCAACATCATAATTTCTTGTTCTTAACCGGGGCCAATATGGCCGGCAAGAGTACTTTTATTAAAACCGTAGGTATTGTGATATATCTAGCTCATGTGGGTATGGGCGCTCCTGCTAGAAAGATTGAAATGACGGTTATGGATGGACTTATTACTAATTTGACCATTGCAGATAATGTTGTAAAAGGAGAAAGTTATTTTTTCAATGAAGTACAAAGAATAAAAAACACAGTAGAAAGAATTAAAGATGGAAAGAAGTATTGTGTATTGATTGACGAACTTTTTAAAGGCACCAATATACAAGATGCTATGAAATGTAGTATCAAAGTAATTGAAGGGCTTCAAAAATCAAGATCAAGCTTATTTATATTGTCTACCCATTTATATGAAATAAGTGATAACCTTACAAAGTATGAGAACATTCAGTTTAGTTATTTTGAAACACAGGTAAAAGACAAAGAACTTGTATTCCACTACCATTTAAAAGAAGGGGTAAGTCAGGACCGAATAGGTTATTTAATACTAGAACGCGAGGGCGTTGTAGACCTATTAGAAAACCTTTAGCGTATAAATACGCGACTTACTATTATCATTCCTAATTATATTTCAAGCAAAAAATGCTTGTAAAAACAAAAGGGTCTGCATTAGTTGGAATTGATGCCATTACCATTACCATAGAAGTAAACGTAAGTATGGGTCAAGGTTATTGCGTTGTGGGGCTTCCCGACAGTGCAGTGAAAGAAAGTCTACATAGAACAGAAAGTGCTATTAAAGCAAATGGATTTCAAATGCCCAGAACAAAAGTTCTAGTGAACTTATCCCCTGCCCATTTAAGAAAAACAGGTGCTGCATTTGACCTGCCCATCACTATCGGAGTATTAGCTGCATCGGAACAATTACAAAATGTTTTGCCAATAGAAGACTATGTTATTATGGGCGAATTAGGATTAGACGGTACTATCTATCCCATTAAAGGCGTATTAGCAATGACCATTCAAGCAAAAATGGAAGGGTACAAGGGTATAATTATTCCTAAATCAAATGCTGCGGAAGCCGCCATGGTAGATGCTATCTCCATATTTAGTTTTGAAAATTTATTCGAAGTAGTAAATTTTTTGAGAAGCCCGGAGGAGTATGCAGTATCATCCAATAGCTTTACTGTAAGCCCTAATAAAACTGTAAAACCAGCAAATATTGAATCCCATTATGCTACAACTATAGCAGACATTTCACCCCTTTTTTCTGATATTAAAGGTCAGTTTCAGGCTAAAAGAGCATTAGAAATTGCAAGTGCTGGAAACCATAATATGATAATGGTTGGTCCACCGGGTGCAGGTAAATCAATGTTAGCCAAAAGTATCTTGTCTATTCTTCCTCCATTAAGTCCTGAAGAAGCATTAGAGACCACTAAAATTTATAGTATAATCGGAAAATTCTATAATCAAAATGGACTTATTACAGCTAGACCATTTAGGCAACCTCATCATTCTTTATCAGCAAGTGCATTAATTGGAGGTGGGGCCATTCCACATCCAGGTGAAATATCCTTAGCACATAATGGCGTTTTATTTTTAGATGAACTTCCTGAATTCAACAGAGCAACTATTGAAGTACTAAGACAACCCATGGAAGAAGGCGCTGTAATTATTGCAAGAGCTAATCAAACCTTGCAATTCCCGGCTCGTTTTATGCTGATTGCAGCCATGAACCCTTGCCCCTGTGGTTATTTCAATCATCCACAAAAAGACTGTTCTTGCAGTCCAACGGCCATTCAGAGATACATGCATAGGATTTCAGGCCCCTTATTGGATAGGATTGACCTACAAGTGGAAGTGGCACCAGTATCCTATGAGGCACTTAGAAATAAACATGATGAAGGATTGCAAATTACGGTTTACGAGACCTTAGAAAAGATAGAAAAGGCAAGGAATATTCAATTACAAAGATTTCAAAAAGAACCCGGCATTTATACTAATTCCCAGATGCAAGGCAGACACTTGAAAACCTATTGCAATATTAGTACACGTGGAGAATTACTATTAAAAAATGCTATGGAACAATTTCAATTAAGTGCGAGAGCCTTTGACCGAATTTTAAAAGTTAGTAGAACAATTGCCGACTTAGCCAATACTGAATCTATAACACATCAACATATTAGTGAAGCGATTCAATATCGTAATTTAGATAGGTCTACTTGGGGGCAATATAAATGCTAACAAGGATGATAAAAAACTCGGGGAAAGTAATCTAGTATTGCCCCGTTTTTAATAATACTAGCGTGCAAGCTTCCATAGTTTGGATCCCGTTTTGCTTTGCAAGTTGCTCTAATTCAGGGTTTTCCGTTCCGGGATTAAAAATAATACGTCTCGGGCAAAGTGATAATATGGATTCATAATAGGCTTCCTGACCTGCTGGTCCAACATATAAAGTCACAGTGTCTATACTCCCTTTTTTTGGCCAATCTAATAAAATTGGCAAGTCATTTATAAATCCGTTTTTAATCCCAAGAGGATAAACAGCATATCCTTTTTCCTGAAGCAAGGAAGTGGCTAAGAAGCTATATCGCTCTGGGTTTGGAGAAGCACCTAAAACAAGGGTAGTTGTATTTTGCATTTTACAAAACTATTATTAAAAATATAAATTGATTTTATTTTGTTACAATAAAACGATGTAATTTTATAAAAATCAAGTTTACTAATTAATTTAAAATAACCCATCATGGCTAAGTCAAGTAAGAAAAAAGCAGCGCCTGCTAAAAAAGCTGTTGCTCCTAAGAAAAAAGTTGCTGCTAAGAAAGTTGTTGCTAAAAAAGCAACTGCTCCTAAGAAGAAAGTTGCTGCTAAAAAAGCAGTAGCAAAAAAAGCACCTGCTAAGAAAGTTGTTGCTAAAAAAGCAACTGCTCCTAAGAAGAAAGTTGCTGCTAAAAAAGTAGCACCTGCTAAAAAAGCTGTTGCTCCTAAAAAGAAAGTTGCTGCTAAGAAAGTGGTAGCTAAAAAAGCAGCGCCTGCTAAGAAAGCTGTTGCTCCTAAAAAGAAAGTTGCTGCTAAG
>CALPWK020000197.1 GCA_943327245.2 Comamonas sp. lk
CAGCAAAAAGGGAGTAATACCAAGGCTAGACAGTTAAGAAACTTTGGAATGGCTAACCCAGAAGGGTACAGAAAGGCCCTTAGGCTCATGAAATTGGCCGAAAAATTCAATAAGCCGGTCATTTGTTTAATAGATACCCCGGGCGCTTATCCAGGCTTAGAAGCGGAGGAAAGAGGCCAAGGGGAGGCTATAGCACGTAATATTTACGAAATGGTGCGTTTACAAGTGCCTATTATTATATGTATCATTGGAGAAGGTGCTAGTGGAGGTGCTTTAGGCATTGGAGTAGGAGACAAGACTTTGATGATGGAGAATACCTGGTACACGGTAATTTCTCCAGAAAGTTGTAGCTCTATTTTATGGAGAAGTTGGGATAAGAAGGAATTAGCTGCGGAACAATTAAAATTGACGTCTGTTGACATGAAGGGTTTTGGATTGATTGACGAAATTGTTCCAGAGCCTGTAGGTGGAGCACATTGGGATTACGATGCAGCTGCTAAAATTTTAAAGGAAAATATAATTAAAGCTTTAGCGGAAGTCATTAATACCAATCCAGCAAAAAGGGTAGAAGACAGAATTGAAAAATATTGCAAAATGGGCTTTTGGGAAGAAGCATAAATCTATTATCTTTAATCACTATGTTAAGACAAACACTAAAAGGAACAGGAGTCGCATTGGTAACTCCTTTTAAGAAAGACAAATCAATTGATTTTGCAGCACTTGAAAATATAATTGATATCCAAATAAAAGGTGGTGTTGACTATGTTGTCACTTTAGGAACAACTGGTGAGTCGGTTGTATTGTCTGACGAAGAAAAATTAGCAGTGTTTAATTGCACCGTGAATAAAGTAAATGGTAGAGTTCCTGTTGTGGTTGGTATTGGTGGAAATAATACTGCAGAAGTTATAAAATCTTTTAGCAAATTTGATTTAACAAAAGTGGTTGCTATTTTAAGTGTAACTCCTTATTATAACAAACCTTCACAAGAAGGATTATATCAACATTATATTGCATTAGCGAACGCGGCACCAAAGCCAATTTTATTATACAATGTACCAGGACGTACTGGTCGTAATATGACAGCAGCTACCACCATTCGTTTGGCGGCACATCCAAATATTGCTGGTGTAAAAGAAGCGGGTCCAGAAATGGCACAGACCATTGAAATTTTAAGAGACCGTCCTACTGACTTCTTAGTAGTAAGCGGAGACGACGAAATTGTTATGGCTCAAATAGCATGCGGCATGGACGGCGTTATAAGCGTTGCTGCAAATGCATTTCCTAAGCCATTTAGCGATATGATTCGTTACTGCATGGCAGGCGATTTTAGTATGGCTAAAAGATTAAACGATTTATTGGTAGAAGGGTATTCTTATATGTATGAAGAAAACAACCCTGCTGGAATTAAAGCTTATATGTTTGAACAAGGCGTCATTGAAAATGAATTAAGACTTCCGTTGGTTCCAGTAAGCGCAGGATTACAGCAAAAAATTCATAATTATTTACAGCAGTTCGCAGACTAGTTCAACTTCTGCTTTATAGCTTGCAATTTCATTAAAGCCTCCACAGGGGTGAGGTTATTAATGTCAATGGCTTCTAATTCTTTTCTAATTGCATCAAATGTTTCTGTGTGGGCATCAAATATAGATAACTGAAATTTAGATTCACTTGTTTGAGCAGTTGGTGTTGCCAAGTTTTGACTGCCCTGATTTTTTAATTCCATCTCCTGCAAGATAGCATTCGCTCTGTCTACTAATGCATTTGGCATACCCGCCATTTTTGCAACATGTATTCCAAAACTATGGGTGCTACCGCCTTTGGTTAATTTACGCAAGAATATAATTTTATTTCCCACTTCTTTATGACTAACATGATAGTTATGTACATTAGGTAACTGTGCTTCTAAATCGTTTAGCTCATGATAATGTGTAGCAAATAAAGTTTTTGGCTTTTGTTTGGCATGATTTAAAAATTCAACTATACTCCATGCAATGGAAATACCATCGTAAGTGGAAGTACCTCTTCCTATTTCATCTAATAATACCAAACTACGCTCACTTATATTATTTAAGATACTAGCCGTCTCTATCATCTCCACCATGAAAGTGGACTCTCCTGCACTTAAATTATCGTTGGCTCCAACACGGGTAAATATTTTATCAGTAAGTGGCACGTTAGCTGCTGCTGCAGGCACATAAGAACCCATATGCGCCATTAAAGTAATTAAGGCAGTTTGTCTTAGTACGGCGCTTTTACCACTCATATTAGGCCCTGTAAGAATAATTATTTGTTGACTATTCGGGTCAAGTACAAGGTCATTGGCAATATAGGATTGGTCCACTGGTAAGTTTTGCTCAATCACTGGATGTCGTCCTGCTTTAATATCTAAAATCAAATCGCTTGCGATAGTAGGTTTACAATATTTATGCTGGATAGCAATATTTGCAAAACAAATTAAACAGTCAATCACAGCTACTAATTGTCCATTGGTTTGAATGGCATTTAATGCTTCCAACGTATGGTCCAATAATTGTTGGTATAGCTGATGTTCAATACTTAAAATTTTATCCTCGGCTCCTAATATTTTTTCCTCGTAAATTTTTAGTTCTGGGGTGATATATCTTTCGGCAGTGGTTAATGTCTGCTTACGTATCCATTCTGCAGGCACTTTGTGTTTGTGCACATGGGTAACTTCTAAATAGTATCCATACACATTATTATAACCAATTTTCAAGGAAGAAATACCGGTAATCTCAGCTTCTTTATTTTGAATTTGAGTTAGAAATTCTTTTCCGCCGCTAGAAATAGCTCTTAGTTCATCTAGTTCTGCAAGTACCCCTTCCTTTATGAATCCACCTTTCACCACAGTTGCTGGTGGTTGTTCTAATAGGGTAGCGTATATTTTATTTTTAGTGTCAACACAGGTTGCTATATCGGAACTTAGTTTTTGTAAGTATTCATTAGGCGATTCGCTTAACGCAATTTTTATCTGCGCTACTGCGTCCAATGACTTGCCCAATTGCATTAATTCCCTTGGTTGAATTTTTCTGCTTGCCAATTTACTTGCGAGTCTTTCCATATCGCCACATAATTCAACTTGTGTTAGTACCTGTTGTGCATGCTCCTGATTATTTATTAAAGTTTCCACTGCATTTAATCTTGCATTAATATGAGGTATTGACTGTAACGGAAATATTAACCAACGTTTAAGCAAACGAGCTCCCATAGGGCTTTTGGTGGCATCCATTATTTCTAACAATCCTTTTCGGTCGGCACCATTTCCTATGAGTTCTAAATTACGAATAGTGAATTTGTCCATCCACAAAATCTCGTCTCTTTGAATACGACTAATGGAATGTATATGTTGTAAGTGGGGATGTTCTGTTTCTTTTAAATAATGTAGAATGGCACC
>CALPWK020000198.1 GCA_943327245.2 Comamonas sp. lk
CAGTTGAGTATAACCATATTAAGAGAAACGGCGGTTTCCCTGTTCACAAAGCAATTGAGGCTTAATTAAATTTTTACCAACATGGCAAAGAATGAAATCAAATACCTTACAGCGATCAAACAGGAAAAACCTAAGAAGAAATTCTGTCGTTTTAAGAAGTACGGTATCAAATATGTAGACTACAAAGATGTTGAGTTTTTAAAGAAATTCATTAACGAACAAGGTAAGATGTTGCCTCGTCGTTTAAGTGGTAATTCTTTGAAATACCAACGTAAAGTAGCTGACGCGGTTAAAAAATCTCGTCAAATGGCTTTGTTACCTTATGTAACAGATTTATTGAAATAGAACAACATTAGTAAACCATCCCTAATCTCGCGGTACAATAAATACCAAGGCGAGAGACAGTAATGAAATAAAATTTGTGACTGGGCTCTTGGGAACTAAAAAAATAATTATGCAAATAATATTAGTAAAAGACGTAGACAATTTAGGTGGTAAGGACGAATTAGTAACTGTAAAAAACGGATATGCTCGTAACTTCTTATTCCCAACTAAGCATGCTGTTGAAGCAACTTCATCTAACTTGAAGCAATTGGAAGAGCGCTTGAAAGCTAAGACGAAGAAAGAGGCTGCAATGTTGGCTGAAATCACCAAAGTAATTGCTGTATTAACAAACGGTCCAGTTAAATTAACTGCTAAGATTGGCGCTAATAACAGAATCTTTGGAAGCATCACATCTTTACAAGTTACGAAAGCAATTCGTGAGCAAAAAGGATATGAGATTGACAGAAGAAGAATTTCAGTTGCGGACGATATCAAAGAATTAGGTGCTTACAAGGCAACTATTGATTTTGGTAACGGTCAAATAACTGAAATTGACATCGAAATTGGAGCTGAAGCTTAATTAAAGCTGCATACCATATTTAGGTTTTAAATTCAAAACCTACTCTTAAAGCCCTTTCTGTACCCACAGAAGGGGCTTTTTGTTAGTTTTAATAGCTGAATTAGTCTTATTTGGGGAGATTTATTATAAAAATGTTGATAATATTGTTTTAATGACTATCTTCGTTAACGCTAATGGAAGCAATGTCGCAACTATTAGTTTTTAGATCACTTAATTTTAAAGAACATGAACATTTATGTTGGAAATCTTAGCTGGAACATGACTAGCGAAGATCTTGAGAACTTGTTTACTCCATTTGGATCAGTAGCAAGTGCAAAAATTGTAACAGACAAATTTAACAACAACAGAAGCAAAGGTTTCGGTTTTGTTGAAATGGCTAACGATGACGAAGCTCGTACTGCAATCAGTCAACTTCACGACACAGAAATCCTAGGTCGTAACATCGTAGTAAACGAATCAACTCCACGTCCTGAAGGCGAAAGAACATTCACTAAGAAGCCGTATGGCGCTGGTGGTGGAAATCGCGGCGGTAGCGGTGGTGGATTTAATCGCGGCGGAACTGGCGGCGGTTATAACCGTGATCGTGGTGGTAATGGTGGTGGTGAATATAACAGATATTAATCAACCTCGTTCCAATACAAACCCGACTATTTTTAGTCGGGTTTTTTTATGTCTTATATTTTTAATAGGTCCTATAATAAGGATAACTTTAGGCATAAAAAATATATAATGAAACAAAATCCTATAGTAGGTTGTATGCGTTGGGGTATCTGGGGTGAAAACTTCAATACAAAACAATACGAAACAATTATTGACCAATGTTTAAGTATTGGATTAGATACTTTTGACCATGCAGACATTTATGGGCACTATACCACAGAAGCTAATTTTGGAGAAGCCTTGAAAAATAATCATGCTTTACGTTCTAAAATTAGAATAATAACAAAGTGTGGCATAAATATGCTCACTCCAAATAGACCAACACACGAAATAAAGTCATACGACACAAGTGCTAGTCATATTAGAAAATCAGTGGAGGAGTCATTAATGAATTTTCATACAGACTACATTGATACCTTATTAATACATAGACCAGATATATTGATGAACCCAGAGGAAATAGCTTTCATACTGAATAATCTGAAAAAAGAGGGGAAAGTTAAAACCTTTGGTGTATCTAACTTTACAACAAGTCAAGTAAATCTATTAACGAAATGTATTCCTATTGAACATCATCAGGTTGAAATTTCATTGACAAATATAGCTGCTTTTGAAAACGGTGTTTTGGATCAATGTTATAGTGAAAAAATTGAAGCACAATCCTGGTCTCCCTTGGGAAGTGGTATTTTTACAGAAAAAACAGAGCAAAATTTACGCATACTCTTTACAGCAGAAGAACTTTCTACAAAATATAATGCAACTGTTAATCAGATATTATTAGCCTTTTTATATTTACATCCAGCCGGTATTATTCCTGTAATTGGAACAACAAAATTTGAAAGAATTAAAGAAGCAAAAGAGGCTATGGATATTGAATTAAATAGAGAAGATTTTTATAAATTATTGGCGGCATCTACAGGACACGAAGTAGCCTAAAAAATAACTTAAATGGAGAAAAGCTATTGGGAGGAAATTGCACCAAATTACGAGGATGAAATATTTGATGTATTAAAAAATGATACGTCAAAGAGCATCGTGAATGCTATACTGGAAATTTCCAATAAAAAGCATTCAATAATTGATATTGGATGTGCAGTAGGGAAATGGATACCAGTTTTGACACCTATTTTTGGTAGCGTACACGCGATAGATATATCTTTAAAAAATTTAAAAATTGCGAAAAAGCACTATAAACAATTAAAAAATGTAACCTATGAAAGGGTTGACATGTCAGGTTCCAAATTGCCTTCAAAGAAATACGATGCGGCTATTTGTATTAATGCCATATTAACAGCAAACTTGAAGAAACGCAATGTATTCTTTAACCATATGGCGTCGCTTCTTAAAAAAGGTGGCGACTTAGTATTAGTTGTGCCTTCATTAGAGTCAAAATTATTTAGCCATATAATTGCCAATAAATACAACCTGGATAATGCGAAAAATGACAAAGCACCCACAGGTAAGAAAGCTATTGAGCAGATTAAATATATAAAAGACGGAGTGACTGAAATTGATAAGGTTCCTACTAAGCACTTTTTAAAAGAAGAATTAGAATTACTCCTTAGCTTAGAAGGATTTAAAGTACTAGAGATAGTGAAAATTAAATATAATTGGAATACTGAATTCCTTCAACCCCCAAAATGGTTAAAGGATCCTAAGCCATGGGACTGGTTGGTAGTGGCGAAGAAAAAGTAGAAATATATTCCGCATTAAAACTTTTCCGTATTAGATTAAAGCCTGGTAATTGCTAGGCTTTTTTGTGTCTCGCCTTGAAGTTCGTGCCTTGTATTAAAGTATAGACAAAAAAAATCCCCATCAAATA
>CALPWK020000199.1 GCA_943327245.2 Comamonas sp. lk
AAACTCATGTCGTCTCCCGCTCCACCACCTACAAATGATTTGTAAGAAGTGTCAGAAAAACCTAAACCACGAGCAGGGTCTGCTACTTTCATTGCTCTTAAGTCTTTTAAAGAACTCAAAGTATTTAACCAAGTTGAAGCAACACATAAACGTAATGCGTCATTACCATAGTTACCCTTATTATTTGGATATTGGTTGTAAGCATCATTGTAAACATATTCCCAGTTATCAGACATGTCTAACATGGTAGGATACTTCGTTGGATTATTTACAACGTCAGCAAATTTTTGTTTGATGTTTAAATCTGCATCAGTTTCTTTTTTACTTAAGTTAATTAATACACGTAATTTATAAGTATTAACAACTTTCTGCCATTTTTTCAAAGCAGTAAGTGGATCAACTCCTCCCGAGATTTTATCTTGGAAATAGAAGTCACCTAATAAAGAAGTATTTGCAGATGCGATTATTGAAGTTAATTGCGTATTAGCTTCTTCTAATAACTGTAAAGACTGAATAAACACTTGCTTTTGCGTGTCATACTTAGGCTTAGGCGTTGCTAAACCTTTCATAGCGTCTGACATTGGCAAATCTCCTACTTTCATACTCATATTAATGAATGTATAAGCTTTGAAGAATTTCGCTAATGCGCCATATGGATTTAGATCTGTTGCGTTTGCAGATGTTTTTGCAGCTTCTTTTTCTAAAGCTGAAATATTTTGCAAATTGTTATAATCTAAATTAGCACTTCCTGACCAATACTCGTTGGTTCCGTAATAAGTATAGGTAGACAATGTATATTGGCTAAACTTATCTTCGTCTCCACCTGGGAATACCATTAAGTTATTTTCAATTTGTCTTAATAGTAAATAAGCAGGTACTGAAGTTGGCTTATTTGGATTCTCAGTATATTTTTCGAAAGTCTTAGTACAACTACTTGCAGTGATAGCCGTCACTAATATAAGTAGTCCTAAAATTTTATTTGTTTTCATTTTCTATTTATTTAATGTTTTAAATTATTATGTTTATAATTTAAAAAACAATGTTTAAGTTAAATCCATAACTACGAGTAGTAGGGGTTTGTAAGTTATACTCCTTACTGTTTGAGCTATTGTAATCACGGCCAGAATATTGGTCAATGTCCATGTCCTTGAAGCGCTCAGGGAAGAAGTATAATAAATTACGTCCTACTAATGAAATATCAACTTTAGAAATAAACGACTTTTTACCAATCAATTCTTTAGGTAAAGAATAAGTTAAAACTACTTCACGTAATTTTCCGTATGTCTTTGACACTGAAGTGTGTTCAAAGTCATTAAAGAAACTGCTTACATAATCTTGAATGTATTTTGCAACACCAGTGTTATTTGTAAACTGTAAATCTTTCAAGTTAGTAATGACACCTGTAGTTGGGTCATATTGAATTGCTTTGCCGTTAGAAATTTGAACACCTTCTCCAACATATGTTCCTTTAAAGTTAGCATCGTTATAATGCGCAGCTTCATAAGCTCTTGCAGCACCAACAGCACCAGTTGCAGTGAAAATGTTAGAACCACCTTCTATACCTTTTCTCATTACACGGTCTTGAATTTTACCACCCACTTTTCCATCAAATTGGAAAGAGAAGCTAAATGCTTTGTAATTAAACTTGTTATAAATAGACCAGCTCCAATCAGCATCTGAATTACCTACATATTGTGCTTTTGGTAAATACACTGGGTAACCAGCACTATTGTTAATTACTTGACCTTCTGCAGTTTTAGCGGTCACACCTGCAAAAATTTTATCTACACGATCACCTTGATGAAACTGATAACTTTCGAAATTTGAAGGCAATTCCTTATAAGTCTCTTTAAAGGTTGACCAGTTAACCATTACATCCCAGTTAAGTCCTTTTTCGTTTCTAATAGGAGAACCTGTTAAAGACAATTCAGCACCTCTAATTTGAGTTTTAATTGCATTGGTAGTGAATCCAGTAATTCCAGTTGTTTGAGAAATTGGAAAATTACGAATACCTGGACCGTTAATGTTATTAAAGAATGTAGCAGACAATCCTAAACGATTACGTAAGAATTTAACGTCTAAACCTAATTCAGAACTTGTTAAAACAGAAGATTTAATATTAGAATCAATTGCATTCAAAGGAGCACTTGCACCTGTTTGACCATTGTACACTGTTCCAATTGAATAAGCTGGATTAGACAAAGAATAACTTGGTCCACCATATACACTTACATAAGGATCGCCATATCCAACTGGATAACCAGCTGGCCCTGCGTATGCAGAAGTATTAGGAGATTTTGCTTCTGCATAACTAGCTCTTACTTTTAAGAAACTAATTAAGCTTGGTAATTTTACATAATCTGAAATTACAGAAGCTGCAGAAACTGAAGGATAGAAGTAAGTATTGTTATTAATTAACAATGTTGAACTTTTATCGACTCTACCTGTAGTTGTTACATTCAAATATTTTCCGAACTCTACTCCTGCTGTATAATAAGCAGATAATACTAACATACTTGAATTATAGCTATATGCACGTGTTGGATTTAATGAATTTGAGAAAGAATATAAACCTGGCACGTTTAAATAGTCAGTTGTTGTGAAGCTAGATCTGTAAGAGAAATTTCTAGCATTCAAACCACCAATCGCATCAAAAGCAATACCATTATTTAATTTATGATTGTACTTTACTAATGCTTCAACGTTATTATCAAATAATGAACGACTATCCTCTCTGTAATCACCACGATTTAATTCTCTTCCATAAGGGTGAGCAGAATAAGGCATTTTTTCAGTTCTTAAAACATCATTAGTGCTAATATTTGTTCTTAAGATAGCTTCTAAGTCATTGCTTGCCTTATATGATAAAGATGCATTTGCAGTGATATCATTTTTCGTATGACCACGTAACCACTCATAACTCATGAAATAAGGATTGTGGTATCGTTGGTATTCAGCAAATTTTGATTGAACACCTTCTTTGCCCGCCTGCCAGTAGTTCTTCATATCATCTACATTCCAGTCGGCTCCAGTCCAAATAGTCATTGAATAAATAACGCTATTAGGTCCATAAGAAACGTCTGGAATATTTGGAGAAAATTGACGGTTGTAATTCAAATTACCGTCAATAGTGAACTTGCTACTTAATTTATAACTAGCGTTCATATTGAAATTGATCGTATTCAATTTCGTGTTAGGTATAATACCTTGTTGATTAGTATGACTTAAAGACATACGAACACTTGAACGATCAGTTGCAGACGAGAAACTTAAGTTATTTGTAGTCAATACACCTGCTCTAATGAAACGCTTCAAGTTATCTACTCCTACTGGTAAATATGGAGTTGCTTGACGCTTTCCAGTTAAA
>CALPWK020000200.1 GCA_943327245.2 Comamonas sp. lk
GCTATAGTATGTCAGCTGAAATATATATTATATAGTAGGTTAAATAAAAATATTGTATATACAATATATACAATAGAAGAGTAGAGTTTTAATTGAAGAATAAAATATACCGAGTGTCCCACTGTCCCGTCCCAAAAATAATGGGACAGTATTATAGGATTGGGACACTCTCAACCTGATATTGATGATAACTCATAGCACCACTTTCTTGTTATCGTGAAATATTTTATTTTATTTTTTGTTTTTATATATCTAGTATTCAATTACTTAAAAAATATTTTTAATATTTTACCAATTTACCTATTGACTATGTACAGTATATATAGTATACTTATAAAAATAACGATTCCTTTAAATATATAAACTATGGAACAAAAAACAAAAACAATCATGTTCACCATGCGTATGGATGAACATACCAAGCAAAAACTAGTAGACCTTGCTAGTAACAAGGTCTTCAAGTACAATAATTCTGCGGTTATCAAATCTTTGATTGATGCGGAACATGTCAAATACCTTAACCAAAATGCCAACTAATGTTAAGATTACCAGTTTCGCACTAGATAAAATACTAGAGAATTATAAGCCTAATTACCATGTCCCAATAGTAATTGAAAATAATTCACCCGATTTTCCTGACGAGTTACCTCAAATGAGTCAATTCAAGAATCCTATCAAGAATACCACTCCGTATTCTAACATAAATATCCACAGTTTTTACGAAAGGATTACCACCGACCAGAAGGTAAAACTAATCTGTGATAAACTAAGTTCTTTACCCAAAGAAGCCCAAAGACAAATCAAAGCTACTGAGCTAGATTATATTACACCATCAGGCATATTCAATAAGCGAAGCAATAACGAGCTTATTGCTCATAGTGGTTACCTCAGCATTGACTTTGATAATATCATAGATTGTGACTTAAATCAGCTAAAAAACAAGCTTATACACGATAATACCATACAAACGGTGCTCTTGTTTAAATCCCCAAGTGGAAATGGTCTAAAATGGTTCGTCAAAATACCTCCTGTTGCTGAAACACATGGAATGTACTTCGATGCAGTTAAAAACTATATCCAAACCAAATACAATATCGAAGTTGATAAAGCTTGTAGAGATGTAGCAAGAGCTTGTTTTGTAAGCTATGATAAAGAGGCTGAGCTAAGTATATATGAAGCCAAACCATTAGACGCAACCTTTTTGGACAAGTGGCTAGTTGTAGAAGCCAAAAGCACTCCACCAGCACCAACGCAAATAGAACCAATAATAGTTCAACAATCAGACACTAGCATAGAATTTACTAAAAAATTAGAAAAAGTAAATGCTTTAGCGAATCAATTGGTAGCTTCAAAAACTGATATAACCAAAGGTTACGACAACTGGCTAAAGATTGGGTTCTCGCTATGTGAATTGGATGAAGATGGAAGAGAACCATTTCATCAAATTAGTTCTGTGAGCAAACAATACGATTATGATGTTGCGGATGAAAAGTACACGTCATTGCTAAATGTCTACGATGGTTCTACCTCTCTTGGAACGCTATTCTTTTTAGCAAAACCATTTTTAGAACAGATAACCAAAGTTGTCGATGCAGCACCTAAACAAATTACATTGGGCAACTTCCCAAGAACTGCTGAGCAAAGGTTGATAGATGCTGAACAACAACCTGAAATTAAAAAGCTTTTGGGAAATATCTGGATGACAGGCGAACTACACATACTATTTGCGGATACAGGTAGTGGTAAAAGTGTTTTGGCTACCCAGATTGCGGATTCATTATCCAAAGGTAAAAGCCTGTTCAATGTGCTCCCAAATGAGAACGAATCACTTCGGGTACTTTATTACGATTTTGAGTTGTCTGACAAACAGTTCCAAAAAAGATACAGTGAAGGCAATGGTAGTCGTTACGAGTTCTCTGATAATCTTTTTGTAGACAACATCGATTTCCAAAAACTAATCAAGGATAATCCAAAGGATAAGATTGACGAATTAATAATAAGAAAAATCAAAGCCGATGTTACTAACCTAAAAATTGATGTACTGGTAATAGATAACTTAACGTATCTGAAAACAGAATCAACACAGGAAACCTCAGTGGCCTTGAATCTTGTTAGAGACCTTAATGAACTTAAAAAGGAGCACAGCTTGTCAGTGTTGGTTTTAGCTCACTGCCCAAAAGTAAAAAGCGGGACACCACTGACACTAAACGAACTTGGTGGTTCAAAACATCTTTCCAACTTTGTTGATAGTGTATCGGCAATTGGGAAAAGCTCTAAAGGTGCTGATGTCAGATATATCAAACAAGCAAAAGCAAGCCGAAGTGGAGAAATGTTATTTGATTCATCCAATGTTATTGTGGCTGAAATGAAACATCAAGACCGATTCTTAGGCTTTCATTATGTAGATTGCGAATATGAATCGGAACACTTGCAAAGCAGCACAGATGAAAATGCTTTTGCAAAACAAGAAAGGCTCGAACTAATCCGAGAACTTACTAGTGAAGGACTTTCCATAAGAGCAATAGAAGCCCAAACTGGCATTTCAAAATCAGCAGTTGGTAGGCTCCTGAAGCAATTATAAACCTAAAAAGGGCTATCCGTAACAGATAGCCTTTTTTGCGTTTAAACCACTCCTATATATATAGGTATAACTTATCTAATCCAACGGAACATAATTCACCACATCAATGCTCATGTCCTTTATAACAGGTGCGTACTCTCGTGAGAATCTTTCTATACTAGAGTTCTTCTTCTTGTAGATAGACCAACAATGGGATTGCGTGAATGTTTTGCCTCTAGGCGTTTGATATTGGTTCGCCACCAACCAATCAGAAATCTGTTTAAAGTTCAACCCATCATCTTCGTGAAACTTGGTGATGATGCCAAATAATTCTTGTTGATAGGGAGAATATGGTGCTGACCATAGGTTGGAAGATTTTAACTCAACAGAAACCCGAAGGGAATAACCTTTTGAAGCTGATGATTTTCTGGCTAATGAAGAAGGTTTTGTTACGGTGGAATAATTAAAATACTCCATTTTATAAAAAAAGCGTTCATTTACAAGTGAACGCTTTTTTTTATACTTTATACGTTCAAATTTTTATGAAATGCTTAAAGAAATGTTAAATTAATTAGTACTTGTAATATTAATTTATGTTAAAAAATGAAATTTATGAGAAAAGTTTAAAGAATTTAACTGATTTATTATCAGAAATATGCTCAAAAAACCACTAAAAATGAAATTTCTTTATTGATTATTTATTAATATCAAAATAAATATTACTTTAGCTACACTAACAAACAAATTTTAACCAAATGAGAGTAC
>CALPWK020000201.1 GCA_943327245.2 Comamonas sp. lk
GATATATGGGCATTAGTGAATTTTATGCGCACTTTGAAAAAATAGTATAATCGTTAATAATAAGCCTCCTTGGGGGCTTATTATTTTTTCACTCAAACACAACCTATTTTATGAATAATCAAAAAGACCCTAAAGAAACTAATAGCAGAAGAAAACTTATTGCCGGTATTGGTGCTTTAAGTTTATTTCCGCTTGCTAAATTGGGCTTCTTTAATAAGAAGAAAGATGTAATTAGCTGTGCACCTGAATCGGGCACTCAAAAAATAAAATTATTGTCACAGGACGGCACTTTGGTAGAAGTTGACCTGTCTAAGATAAAAAGCACAAAGCAAAAAATATCAAATGAACAGTTACAGTCTTGGGTTAAAAAAGAATTGTAATTAAAAAAATATTTTAATGAAAACAAACGAAAATTCAAGAAGGGACTTTTTAGCAACAACACTGATAGCTGGTGCCGCATTGGCTGGTTGTGGTTCTAAGAGTCCATTTACTCCAGAAGATATAGCAGACATTAAGCCTTCTGGCGAGATGGTTAAATTACTTTCGGTAGACGGTGAAATTATTGAAGTGGACAAAGCTTTTTTAAAGCCAGTTCCTTCTATGCCAACAGTAAGTAATGAGGAAGCGAGAATAGGTATTCCAGGCAAAAAATTTGCAATGGTTATTGACTTATCAAGATGTAAGAATTTAAAAAAATGTCAGTCAGCCTGTAATCATATGCACCATATTCATCCGGGACAAAACTGGATTAAATTGAATGCAATGCAAGAGGCAGATAAAACTGCTCCATATTGGCAGCCAACTACCTGTATGCATTGTGACGAACCACCTTGTGTAAAAGTTTGTCCAGTGGATGCGACTTTCAAAAGAAAAGATGGAATTGTATTAATTGATAGTGATAGATGTGTTGGTTGCAGATTTTGTATGGCAGCATGTCCTTATTCAACAAGAGTCTTTAACTGGGAAGAGCCTAAAGTAGAAAAAGAAATTGCAGACCAGCCTTATAACTGTGAAACAAGTGTTCCTCAAAAAATAGGTACCGTAGGTAAATGTGATTTCTGTCCAGACATGGTACGTCAAGGTAATTTACCACACTGTGTTTCTGCTTGTCCAAATGGGGTATTCTTTTTTGGAGATATTTTAGAAGACTCAGTAACAAATGGTGCTGAAACTTTCAGATTCAGTGACTTAATTAAAGATAAAGCAGGATACCGATTAATGGAAGATTTGGGAACCAAGCCGAGTGTTTATTACTTACCTCCAGTAAATAGAAACTTCCCTTTTGAGAATAATGCTGCAGGTGAAAAGAAAGACTAATTGTTTACTAAAATATTTATACCGTGGAAAAGATAGCAGAACAAAAAATCATTGACGACTTACTACCTCAGAAATTTGGTAAACAAGGTATGATTTGGGTAATCAGTTTATTAGCAGTGTGCGCCTTTGGTGCGTACGCTTATTTTAGACAATTGTACTATGGATTGGAGGTAACTAATTTAAGAGATTATGTTTCATGGGGAATTTACATTTCGAATTTTGTGTTCTTTGTCGCAATTAGTTTGGTCGGCTCTTTGATAACAGCGGTACTAAGACTATCAGACGTTCATTGGAGTACGCCATTAACAAGAATTGCAGAAATAATAGCGGTATCAGCCATTGCTTTTGCTGGACTTATTATCATAGTGGATATGGGACGTCCGGACCGTTTTTATAATTTATTTACACATGGACGTTTACAGTCGCCCATAGTTTGGGATGTAATTGTAATTACTACTTATTTATTAATAAGTTTATTGTTATTATACTTCCCTTTATTGCCAGATTTGAAAATCATGATCAAATACAAAGAACGTAATGGTAAATACTTGCAAAAACTATATGAGTTCTTAGGCTCATTTTGGAAAGACAAGCCGGAGCAGTTTAAAATTACAGACAAGGCGATTAATATTTTATCTATTACTATTATTCCAGTTGCGTTTGCAATCCACACGGTAACTTCTTGGTTATTTGCAACTACTTACCGACCAGGTTGGGATAGTACAAATTTTGGTGCTTATTTTATTTCAGGTGCATTCTTAGTAGGTTCTGGTGCGGTGTTGATTGCGATGTATGTATTTAGAACACATTACAAACTAGAAAAATATATAACCAACGACCACTTTGACAAAATGGGTAAGATTGTGGTATTATTAGCATTGATATATTTATACTTTAATGTAAATGAATTTTTAGTTCCTGCCTTTAAGATGAAAAAATCGGAGGAACACCATTTAATGGGATTGTTTACTGGTGAATTTGCCCTCGCATTTTGGTTTGCAATTTCCACCGCAATGCTTATTCCTATATTAATTTTAATATTCAAAAAAGGAAGAACACCTAAAGCGGCATTTGTTGCAGGTATATTAGTAGTGGTAGGGTCTTGGTTTAAAAGATACTTAATTGTAACTCCAACATTATTACATCCGTTTTTACCAATGAGCGATGTTCCAGAAAACTACAAACATTATTTTCCTTCATGGGAAGAATGGGCAATAGCAGGCGGTTCATTAGCAGGCGCTTTACTAGTTGTTACATTTTTTGCTAGAATTTTTCCAATCATCCCTATTCATGAAACAATCATTGAAACAAACGAACATGAAAAAGTATAAATTATTTCAATTACTATTTGTAGTAATTATAGCGCTTGCACCTAGTTTGTTGATGGCACAGGATGCTGTAGAAAAACCTACCTTAATATTAAGTCTTAAATATTTTAATGATAATAATAAGACGCATCATTTAGAAGTTCAAGCAAAGTCTAAAATAGACGGCAAGTTTCAAATGATTGCCAATGTGCCTGTACAATTTTATATAGGTTCGGTTGCAGATAAGTCGAGTATAATTGGGAAGGGGTTAACAAACCCAAAGGGTATTGCTACCGTTATTATACCAGCAACTGTAAAAACACAGTGGCTTAGCACACCCAATCAGACTTTTGTAGTAGTTTCTACGCCAACAAAAGCATATGGAGAAACTACGGGGGAATTAGCAATCACTAAAGCTAAAATTCAAATTGACACTGCAGAAGGTAGAATTATAAATGCAAAATTATTGGCATTGGTAGATACTACTTGGACACCGATTGCTGGCGTGGATGTAATTGTTGGAGTAAAAAGATTAGGTGGAATTTTAAATGCCAATGAAACACCTACTTATTCAACAGACTCAAGCGGTGCAGTAATGGCAGAATTTAAAAGAGATAGTTTGCCAGGTGACAATAAAGGAAATTTGGTTTTAACTGCAAGTGTCATTGATAATGACGTGTA
>CALPWK020000202.1 GCA_943327245.2 Comamonas sp. lk
GTAATCATGTCTGGTGCTGGCCTGCTATTAGTTACATCCGAAGCGGTGATCAATAGGTCATAATGATAAGATTGTTTCCAGTTTATTTTGTCTAACAATGAAATCGCAGTTGATCTATCATAACCTGTATTTAAAACAACAAGTATATTTTGACTTCTTAAATTAACTAGCACTTCTTCGGCGTTTTGCATACCCTTAATATCAGCATTGTTATAGGCTAATTTAAGGTTGATTAAAAAGGAATCAAATATTTTAGATGAGAGTGACTCTTGCTCCTTAGTTCCAAAAAAAATAATAATATCCTGTATAGCATTAAATTTTTCTTTACCAGCCCCATAAGTTAATACATCTTCTAAAGTCACATCAACTCCTTCTGCTTGAATTGATGTATGCAATGTTTTATATACAATATTGTCTTCGTCGATTGTGGTTCCAGCCATATCAAAAACGATCATTGAAACTTTCATAATTAATTAATTTGTAAACTGTTAGCAACCCTTTTTTTATAAAATTCAATTGGCTCCGTTTTTAAGTCTGGGACTTTTGCTAAATCATCCCATCTTCTCAATGCCACTGCTTCTTTATAAAATTCATTTTTTTCGAAATTTTCTTTTTGAAAGCTTGTCATTATGCCACCTTGAAGTAACAAACTTGCTTGTGAAGTTGGCGATAAGGTACTAAAATAACCAGCTTCCACTAAGCATAAATATCTTTTTGCATTTACATGTAATTTTACAGGCTCCGATACTTCTTTTATGAAATATTTTTCTAAAAATTGAGCTCCTAAAGCTTCGTGTAAATCATCAATTCCTTTGTCAGTAGCGTCGTCAGGTAAATCGTGTAACAAATGGCCAATATCATGTAATAGCGCCGCTGTAACAAGGGCATCTGAAGCGTTTTCTAAAACTGCAAAATGAGCTGCTTGTAAGCCATGCTCTAGTTGCGTTACCGCTTCGCCGCCATATAAATCACCGCCCTTATTTTTAAACAAATCAATAATAAATTTTACAATTTTATTTTCCATATTTTATATTTTTTCGATTGTTTCTTCAGCAAATCCAAATGACAAAGTCATACCATTTCCGCCAATACCATTTATAATAAAAACTCCAGGTTCTACCTTTAAAAATAAATCCGTCTCCCCATTGGTCATTTTAGGATAAACTCCATTCCAGCTTTGTTGCATTGTCCAGTCTTCAATGTGCATCATTTTTTTAAGATAATTAAGTACCAATGTGTTTAATTGCGTATTGTCGAATGGATCAAAGTCAAGTGCGTATTCATGTGTATCTCCTATAGTTAACTCTCCTCTACTATTTTGTGAAACCATTACATGTATGCCATGTTTAATATATTCAGGCATTTCACTTTCTATTTTGGATTTTAATATTTCTAAGGACCTAGATGCAGTAAAACTTTTATAATGCAGCAACGACAATCCTCCACAAACGGAAGTTCCAATTCTATAATGTGGATTATTTGAAGTAAATCGCATCATTTGTAATTTGGTTTTTATGATAGGTTGTTCTTTAAAAACATAAGGGTACAAATGTTCAAAATCTGCTCCAGAACAAATGCATATTATATCTGCATTGTACTTAGTTTTAAAAGACCACACAGTATTTGTACTTACACTAGTGATAGCTGTCCCCCATTTAAAATCAATATTATAATAGGTATTTAAGTAAGCTGGTAAATTTTTAATTGCTTCTCTTGGATCAATAATAACTTCGTCATTACTATATAAGCCCCCCATTAAATTTTCATTTACAATACCGTTGTATTTAGATTGAATTTCATTGGCGCTTAATAAACTAACGGGTCTATTTTTTTTCAAGAAATGTTCATACAGTTCTTCAATTACGTTTTGCTCTTCTATGTTATATGCTAAATGCACACTACCGCATGTATCAAATCCAATGCTAGAAGCATTTAGGAATTCTTTCCATACTTCTCTTGACCTGATAGCCCGATCATACAATTTCCCGTCTGGTTGTCCAATTGGCCAAATCATTCCAAAATTTCTAATAGAAGCACCAACAGACTGCAGAGAGCGCTCAAATACGGTAACCTTATACCCTTTCAAAGCCAATGCTCTTGCCGTAGCCATGCCAAGTATACCAGCACCAACTACTATGGCAGTTTTACTACTACTCATAAATTACAATTTGTTTGCTTTTTTTAATAAAATATATCAAAGTGATAATTGACAAAATGGCCCCTAAAATGGAGAACCATAAAACACCATTTCCATAAAAACCCAACCAATTCATTTTAATATGAAAGGCTCCTTTAAAACTAATTACTATTACAGAAGCTAAATAACCGAACGAATCCATCATGTACATAAAGTAACCCACATTACCTTTTAGTTTAAATGTGGCAATCATCCTATCGAATAGGATGGAATTGAAAGGAATATAGCCCATATATAATCCTAATCCAACTAGTAACATCCAATTAAACCCTGAAATAAAATGTTGTTGAAACAAATAAGTGCTAATCCCAGCCATTAGAAACCCAAGTGTAATTAAACATTGGCTAATTATAAAAACAGTATTGTTGTTTTTAATAAAAATCATACTAGCAATTAACACCAAAACAATAATAGCAATGGTAAGCTCTGTACTTGTAAAAATGGAGGCATCATTAACGAACCCGAGGTCCTTCCAAATATCAGCAGCAAAGTTGTCTCTGATATCTCTAAACAATGTCAATATGGTATAAATAAAAATAAAGGAGATAAGGCCAAATTTAAATTGAATGAAAAATGATTTTCTTTCCATTCCTGTCATTGGAAGTCTTACTGACTTAAGCTCAATTTCTTCTTTGCTAGGTGGCGGAATTCTATCTAATAAAAAAACGAGTAGTATAACTGGTATAATGAATAAAAGGCCTGTGTAAAAAGGAATCCACATTTCGTTCACATGAAACAATATCTCCATCCATTTTGCAACAGATTTTACGACACCTGAAGAAACAATAAAGCTGACAGCTAAGGCAGCTCCAATAAAGTCGGTTTCACGTCTGCCTTCTGCAAAAGAAAATACGATACCCCAAATGATACCCAAGGGCAATCCATTTAAAAATAAACATGCAATATTAAGTGGTGCTGGAATTAATGGGAATAGAAAAAGAGGAATCCAAGATAATAAGAGTAATACTACTATCGCTTTGCCTCTGCCGATCTTCTTAAGCTCTGAAACATATTTAACCCCATAAAACTTACTAAACGTATAACCTAGTACTTGACTAATTACTA
>CALPWK020000203.1 GCA_943327245.2 Comamonas sp. lk
AGCTTTTCCTAAGCCACCAATATTCAATAAGTCATTTGAAGTTGTACTTGTACTTACTTCAACACTCATTTTACCCATTTTACCTTTCTTGGTAAATAATTGGATAACACCATTCGCACCTTGAGCACCATATAAAGAAGCAGCAGCAGCACCTTGTACTACCTCTACTCTTTCTATAATATTTACGTCAATTGAGTTTAAACTTGTTGCGCGTGCTTCAATTCCATCGATCAAGATCATTGGAGAAGTACCACCTTGAACAGAGTTAATACCACGTAACAAAATTTGCAAAGGACGACCTGGAGTTCCGTTCGTACTTGATATTTGAGCACCTGCAATTTGTCCAACTAATTGTTGTCCAACGTCACCAGTTGCTACTTTTGTTTGGTTAGCCAATGAAACTGATTCTACAGCAACACCCAATTTCTTTTTTGAAGTTGCAGCACCCACACCAGTTACAACTACTTCAGCCAATGCTTTTATGTCAGTAGTTAAAATAACCGTTACGTTAGTTGCAGCATTAACGTCTTTAGAATCATATCCTAAAGCTGAAACCACTAATGTTGCACCTTTCTTAACTGAAATAGTGAATGTGCCGTCGTTACCTGCGCTCACGCCCTTCTTAGAGCCTTTGTCAAGAACACTTGCTCCGGCAACAGGAACATTTTTCTCGTCAATAACCTTACCGGTTACTGTAACTGTTTGTGAAAAGCCGACCATAATTGTCATTAGGAAAGCACAAACACTCACAAGGATTTTTTTACTCATGTTTTGTTGTTTTGTAATTAATTTTTTGCTTAAACGAAAAAACTTGTAATTTGACGATACTAGAAAATATCATCTATTACAAGCTTCGCGATGTCAAATATATTCGAATTATGGATATAATAAGTGAGTTTTGACTAGTTTTTTTTTGATTTCTTTAACATTTGAAGCCGATTATCTATGCTTGAAAGCTTAGTTAGTAAGATATTAAGCTTTTTATTAATATAACTTACTGACAATCAATTATTTATAGATTTTTTTAGTGAACAATGTTCTTTATGACTACTTCTAAGTTGTACCTTTAAATAATTTAAATAAACATGAGATTAGATCATATACAAATACTAAGTATGAATTTGGGCTTTTTTGAAGCTGGATTCCCTAATATAATAATGAGAGCTATTGCTGTATACATCTTCATGATTGTCTCCATTCGAGTGTTTGGAAAGAAGGAATTGGCTCAATTATCGGTCATTGACCTGGTTTTTATACTATTAATAAGTAATGCGGTTCAAAATGCGATGATTGGACCCGATAATTCATTGGAGGGAGGATTAATTGCTGCTGGATCGCTTTTTGCAGTCAATTTCACCTTAAAGCAAATTTTATTTAGAAATAAGAACCTTAGTAAGATGATTCAAGGAGAAGCTATGATACTTATATATAAGGGCATCCCCGACATGGTAAATTGTAAAAAATCGGAAATTACGGTTGAGGAACTGGAAGCTGCAGTAAGAGAACATGGGTCAAGAGATATTCAACATGTTGATTTGGCTATGCTAGAAGTGGATGGTAATATTAGTGTGATAAGTGAGGACTTTGCAAAAAGATCTAAGGTCTCCCATCCAAGAAAACATAAATTTAAGGGCAGACTCAACCAGAATTAAAATTAATTAAAAACACAATTTGCTTCCTATGATTGAAACCTATTGCCAAAGAACTAATACAGAGAATGCAATATTTTCTATTGTCATTCCTTCTTGGAATAATATTGAATTACTAAAACTTTGTGTCCATAGTATTCAAAAGCATTCCAGTTTGACGCATCAAATTATTGTCCATGTAAATGACGGGCAGGATGGTACATTAGAATGGGTAAAGCAACAAACTAATTTAGATTATACTTATAGCAAAGAAAATATTGGCGTGTGTTTTGCATTGAACGCAGCTAGAACCATTGTAAAAACGGATTATTTTTTATATATCAATGACGATATGTATGTATGTCCTAATTGGGATACCATATTATACGATGAAATTAAAAATATTGGACATGATTTATTTTTTCTTTCTTCTACTGTGATTGAAGCAAGGGCAACAAGCAATTGCGTAATTGAAAAAAACTATGGTACTTCTGTAAGTTCTTTTAATGAAGAAAAATTATTAGCTGAATATGAAAACTTTGAAAAAGCAGATTGGGCAGGATCCACTTGGCCTCCAAATGTTTTACCCACTAAACTTTGGGATTTAGTAGGGGGTTATAGTATTGAATTTTCACCGGGCATGTATTCAGATCCCGACTTCTCCTTGAAATTATGGAAAGCTGGTGTGCGTTATTTTAAAGGACTAGGAGCGAGTAGAGTTTACCATTTTGGTTCTAGCTCGGTAAAAAGAGCAAAGTTAAATAAAGGATACTACCAGTTTATAAACAAGTGGGGCTTTACTTCTAGCCTTGTTACAAAAGGAGTACTTAAAAGAGGAGAGATTTTTAATGGACAACTGCCAGAATTTGAAATCACTAAACCAATGCACCTAAAGCAATTGTTTAAAAGAGTAAGCGCATCCATTAATAAAATTAATTTTTAAAAACTTTAAATAATTTTTATTAATTTTTTTAGTAAATTTTTTATCAAATATAGAATTGTCAATACGGTTAAGTTTCTATTTCAATTCTTCTTGTTCACTAATCTATTTATAAGCTTGGTAGCTACGCTAATGACTTATGGAACCAGTCATATATTTTCCATACAGTTAGATTTATATTTTTACGTACTTATCTTTTTTTCAACTTTAGCTAGCTATAGCTTGCATTGGTATTTTACAAGTGTTGGACTACCAATCGAGAATAGTGGAATAATGAATGAAAATGATAAAATGACAGTTGAAAATGAAATTCCAGAATTAAGATTAACATGGAATAGTAAGTATAAACAGGTTTTACTATTACTATTTATTATAAGTCTTTTAGTTATTGGATTTGTTTTTTTAGTAAAGCCTCAATGGATGCTATTTTTTATTCCAACCGCCATAGCTACTCTTATTTATACTGCTCCTAAACTTCCAATACCCGCTTTTAAAAAATTAGAAGGTAGGGCGTTGGCAAAGACATTTTATTTAACCGCTATATGGGTTTATGTTACCAGTATTCTACCTATTCAAGTTTCGGCTATAGAAATTAATAAGATGATGATTTATTATATCATATGCCAATTTCTATTTGTCTATTTGATCTGTTTACTTTTTGATTATAGGGATCATAAAAAAGAT
>CALPWK020000204.1 GCA_943327245.2 Comamonas sp. lk
CATATAAAGCATATGGTACTGTTCCAAAAGGGGTAACACCTAAATCAATCCAATCCTTTGTATAATCCCACCCATTAATTGGCGCAGTTGGAGTAATTGAAATTTTTAAACTTAAAAAGTAAGGGCCATTTTGCCAATTGATGGATGACAAATTATTAGCAATACCACCAATTCTAGTTCCTTGACCTATACTAATGCTAAATATACCAACCGCATCTGTAACAGTTTGAAATTCTTCAGTCAATATCTTTGCCCCATTAGCTGTAGTTTGTAGAATGCTTGATTGAACAAAAATTTTACGATCCTTTGCGGGGTTAGCATAATTATCTCTTGCAATAGCTTGGAAAAAAATTCCTGACTTAGGTACTTGAGAAAACAGAAAAACCGAAGGATATATAGAAAATAAAATGAATATTAAAAACGATCTAGCCATATAATTTAATTTGAATCACTATTAAAGAATGATAATTAACTAAATTAATGCGGAAGGATCGAAAACTTTCTATTCAAACCAATTCATAGTACCAAATACAGAATATGAAACTATTATATAAGAAATAACCTATTATTTAAGGCCGCCAACCTACAACTTATCCAAATATTCCATTGGAGTACATTTATACAATTTATTAAAAGCACGGTAGAATGAAGTTTTAGAACTAAATCCAGCTTCTTTAGCGAGCGATTCTATGGTATAATTGTTTATATAATCCTTATCTAGTTTCTGCACAATATATTTTAAACGATGTTCATTTAAGAAGTCATTGAAGCGTTTTTTATAATGATTATTTATAATATAAGAGAATTCTCTAGCTGGTAAATGTAGATGAGTTGCAATCTTATTTAAGTTCAAATTTGAGTCTTGTAAATTGTCAATGGATTGAAAATATTGATCAATTAGCTGTATTTCATTGGAGTAGTCATCTACAATAAAAGGAACCTTACTTACCTCATTATTTACAATACTCGATTCAATCTCGCGGTACTTTATAAATGGAAGGCCGGTCAAAACGTCTGGGTGCACTAAAAGGTAAGTACTAATCATTAAAAAACTACAACAAACTAGTAAACTTGGCAGCTGAGATAAGTATGTTGAATTTAAAAAATTATTAAACAATACAATATCTACAATTAATATAAAATACCCAATAACAAATAAAGTGGATGCCCAAGCAATTACTTTTAGCCATTTTAAGACACTTGAAATTTGCTTTTGAACGCCCTCTTGTTTATTTTCTTTTTTATACGTTCTAATTAGTCTCCATTGGAAAAATACATAACAAGTCACCTGAATTGGGATGAAAATAAAATTAACATAATCCGGCACTAACCCAATTTTGAAATTATAAGCATCGTCAAAATGATTTACTACAGCTTGAACAATGATTGTTTTTTCGGCAGTTGACAAAGCAAAAAACGGAAAATAATTAATTACCATTAATGCAAACGGAATTAGATGTAATAAATCTTTCTTATTTATTTTTCGCTCATTATACAAAACCACTCTGACGTACAAATAAGATAAGGGCGCAGTAAATACACTTAATGGTGCTGCTGTTTTATATAGATGAGGCATTTTTATAATCAACCCTGAGTTAACCAATAAATATATCACCACTGCCCAAATTTGAAATACTAAATACACTGATAAAATATAATCTGCATAGGATCTAAAAGAATTGTCTTTTAATAATAAAAGATACACAGTTAATAAAGCACAAAACACACTTCCCAGATATAAAATTTCAATCATGTACTAAAATAGTTTAATTAATGTTTCGCGTATTCAGTTAAGTAGCCATACTTATCTGTTAGCTTTCCTTTATCTAACATCGTTGCTCTTGTAATAATATCATTGCCAGCGCCTATTAAATCAGGAATCACATATTTAATTAATTGTTCTCCAAAAAAACGACTTGCGTCACGAGGCAATTCATTTGGCAAATTTCCAACGGCCATAATATCAATTCCATTATACAAATAAGGAATTGTCTTTTGGAATGTTTTGATATCCACGCCATATATAGGATCGTTAGATGGCGCATCCCCTAAATTACAAGGTACACTTCCATGTGCATCATCTGTAATATCGGCGATCGTTGTCAACGCAAATTCATCTTGCAAATCATCCTTAGTAAATAGTGGCGGGATACCTGGCTCCCAATAGATACCATTCATTAAAATATTTGTATGTTGCAGGTATTGATTAAATATACATTTATAATTATCGGGATGTGCATGAAAATCATTTCGTTCATAAGTGTTGTTTAACTTATGCTTATACAAATCCCCTCCTTTTAAATGTACATAAACTGGATAGGCATATTTCCTACTTATAAATTCATCAGGTTCCACTTGTTGGACATCCATCAAGTTCATGATTTCTAAAATACCATGTGCTACCCTTCCTGAACCTGTCACTACAATTTTAATGGGTGGTAATTTTAATCCAAAATAAGTGTGGACTAAATCCATATAATCCCTCACATCTTTGACCCTACCCAAATGAAATGCTTTTGTACGGTTACCAAAAGCCATTATCCCATTATGCGCTCCAACAATACCTGCAAAAAAACCAAACCCAATTAAACGTTGTCCATCTTCATGTTCCAAGCATTCATAATCGATCAGAGAAATATGTTTATCCATCATCGAATGAAACAATTCCTGATTATACGTTTGCGCTTTTTTGGTATGGGAGAAAAATAAGTAAGTTTTATTAAGGATTAACTGATCCTTGGGAACTTCTTTAATGCCAAGCAAAATATTTGCGCCACTGATATCTTTCACAATCTTGATCCCCTCTTTTTCATATTCTTGGTCTGTATAGCATCTGTTAACCGAACTTTCGACAATGATTTCCCAGCTAGGATATTGACTCATCAGCCAAGTACATTGCTTGGGTGTAAGTGCCACGCGATTATCGCTTGGAACTTTTCCCTCTTTAATAAGTCCTAATACCGGCATTGTGGTAATTTTACACAATATAAGAAATATTAAAATGAATTATTTTGACTTGTTTGACTTGCCTATTGGTTTTCAAGTAGATACGAACAAATTACGTGCTGCTTTTATGGAGATCCAGAAGGCCTCTCATCCCGATAAATTTGCCCAAGGAACCGAGAATGAGCAAGATGAGGCACTTGAGCGGTCGGCAATCGCGAACCAAGGATTTACCTTACTCAATAACAAAGAAAAGATTCTAGCCTATGTATTAGAGATTCAAGGCTATTTAACCCCAGATGAG
>CALPWK020000205.1 GCA_943327245.2 Comamonas sp. lk
CTAATCCGGTTATGATATTGGACGAGATAGATAAAATCGGGTTGGATCATCGTGGGGATCCTTCTAGTGCATTATTAGAAGTATTGGACCCTGAACAAAATCATAGTTTTTATGATAATTATTTAGAGTCAGAGTATGATTTAAGTAAAACATTATTTATTGCTACTGCGAACGATATAAGTAAAATTCAACCTGCATTAAGAGATCGATTAGAAATTATTGACTTGAGTGGTTATGCAGTTGAAGAAAAGGTAGAAATTGCAAAGCGACATTTGTTGCCAAAACAAAAAGAAGCGCATGGATTGGATAAGATTAATTTTAAAATACAAGACAGCGTTCTTGAAAAAGTGATTGAAGACTATACCCGCGAAAGTGGTGTGCGTGAATTAGACCGTCAATTAGCTTCTATTATGCGTTATCAAGCAAAGGAATTAGCTTACAAGCATAAGATTAAACCAACAGTGAGTAAGAATGATCTAATTAAAATATTAGGGCAGTCAAAATACAGCAATGAAATTTATAAAACCGTAAACATGCCAGGTGTTGCAGTAGGTTTAGCTTGGACCTATGTTGGCGGAGATATCTTATTTATTGAAGTATTATTAGCGGACGGAAAAGGGGAGTTAAGCTTGACTGGTAATTTAGGAAACGTAATGAAGGAAAGTGTAAGTACCGCCTTAACTTATTTAAAAGCGAATGCTAAGAAAATAGGAGTTGACCCTGTATTGTTTACAACAAAAGCAATTCATGTGCATGTGCCAGAAGGAGCTGTTCCAAAAGACGGTCCAAGTGCTGGCATCACCATGCTAACTGCGTTAAGTTCTGCTTTCACTGGACGTAAAGTAAAGCCTTATTTAGCCATGACTGGAGAGATTACTTTAAGAGGGCAGGTATTACCGGTAGGTGGGATCAAGGAGAAAATATTAGCCGCGAAACGATCTGGTATGAAGGAGATTATATTATGCTGGCAAAATGAGAAAGACGTAAATGAAATTGATCAAACTTTTATTAAAGGCGTGAAGTTTCACTATGTAAAAACCATGCAACAAGTATTAGATCTGGCTTTGGTGTAAATACATATCAGATTTATTGATTATAAAGTTTTCAAGCCCTAGCTTTGTCCTATGAAAAGGAGATGGCTAGGGTTTTTTGTTTTTGTATTTTGTTTGCCTGTTTTCACCAATGCGCAAGCAGTAGGTGGGAATGCGGTATATAATTTCATAAACCTACCTTATTCTGCTAAGACCTCTGCTTTGGGGGGCATTAATATTAGTACTATAGGGAATGACTTAGGGTTAGCAATGTATAATCCTGCTTTATTAAGTCAGGATATGGATGCCACCATACATTTAAGTGTAAAGCCTTTTTATGCCAACATCCAGCAATATGATTTTAGTGGGGTTAATTATTTACCTAATAAAAAAATTATCCTAGGATGGGGGGTGCATTATTTGGATTATGGAACAATCCCAATGACGGATATAGCAGGGAATGAAATGGGTAGTTTCCATCCCAATGATTATGCAGCTCAAATAAGTGCTGCCATGAATTACAAACAAAATTTCACAATAGGAACTACGTTAAAATTCATTCAATCTAATTATGGTATTTATAAGTCAAATGGAATGGCTTTGGATATTGGATTGAAATATCATTCTTCCAACAACTTGTCACAAGTAAGTGTATTAGTAAATAATATGGGGGTTCAGTTTAAATCCTATCAAACACAAGAGTCATTACCTTTTAATATCATTTTAGGTTGGTCTAAAAAATTAGAGAATGCACCATTTCAGTTTTCTATTACAGCTCAAAAATTATCAGTATGGAACAATAGTTATAATGATATCACTTTTAATAATGCAGAAGGGTATAAGTCGCCAGCTACTATGCAAAATTTATTTAATCATTTGGTAGTAGCGTCGGAAATTTACCTTGGTGAGAAATTCAACATTAATGTTGGATATAATTTTATTAGACGATTTGATTTAAACGTACAAAATCAACAAAATTTCTTAAATGGATTTAGTACAGGATTAAATCTGATTTACAACAGAATGCAATTCCAATATGCTAATTCATTTTTTCAAAAAAATGCCTATCATCATTTTACTGTCGTCTATTCTTTGAAAAATAAATAACTATTATTTTCCAATTCCTTTTTTAGGCATTAACGCTTTTGGCTTTTGAGCTTCTTTATTAGCAGCAGGTACTATTTTTTTATTTCCAGGACTACTCTGTTTTTCAGTCGTTGCTGGTTTAATAGTTGGAGTATTATTAGTTGCTGCTGGTTCTTCCGGAATTTCATAATCCGATTCTGCTTTAATATCTTCTGCATCTAAAGGAATATCGGTAGCAATAGTGTCTTGGCCAACAAAGTTCACATTGAAGTCAGGAATATTACTTGGCTTGTCAAAGCTAGCATTAGGGTCTAAATTGCAAGCAGGGTCATTTGCCACTTTGCTCATAAAATAAGCCCATATTGGTAAGGCTCCATGTGCGCCTTGTCCAAAATAATTATCCGTGAAACGTATATACCTGTCGTCTGCTCCAACCCAAGCACCAGCTAATAATTGAGGCGTATAGCCCATAAACCACAAATCACTATTATCATTTGTAGTACCTGTTTTGCCAGCGATAGACTGTGCACGTACATCAAAGGATCCCATACTTCTTCCGGTACCTTTAGTAATAACACCTTGCATCATACTCACCACAGAATAAGCAGTTACTTCATTAATTACTTTTCTTCTTTGTGGAGAAAAGCTTTCTAGCACATTCCCGTTTTTATCTTCTATTCTATTTATAAAAAAAGGTTGTGCATTATAGCCACCACCAGGGAACATGGTATATGCTTGTACCATTTCAAATAAGGAGATTTCAGCAGAACCTAAAGCAATACTAGGATAGGCTGGAACGTCCGCTTGAACATTACATTTTTTCAAATAGTCAACAAACTCTTTTGCAGCTTCATTACCCTTAGGGTTAATTGATTTCATAATAAAGGCAGACGCACAGTTCCTAGATTCTGCTAAAGCCTGCGCCATTGGCATTGACTGTCCGGTACAAGACTTTGGCGTATTTGGAACCATCCCATAGCCCTCAAAGTTTTGTTGCTGGTCCTGCACAATACTATTAGGTGTGAAGCCTGCTTTCTCAATTGCTAAAGAATATAATAAAGGCTTCATAGTAGAACCTACCTGACGTCTTGTATTAATATTTACGTGATC
>CALPWK020000206.1 GCA_943327245.2 Comamonas sp. lk
GGTGCTTTGTTCATTTGATCTTTGTCCATGCTTTCGTCAATCATTCCACTAATTTTCACGTAGCCTCCAAATGGAATCCAACCAATACCATACTCAGTATCACCTATTTTCTTTTTCCAAAGGCTGAAGCCTGGATTGAAAAATAAATAAAACTTCTCCACTCTTGTTTTGAACAATCGAGCTGGAATAAAATGTCCTAATTCATGTAGCACTACTAATATAGAAAAAGACAAAATAAATTGTCCTGTCTTCATTCCTACTGCTAAAAAATCTATTGCGTTAATATACATAATTTATAATTGTATTAAAGAAGCTGCAAAGCTACGTGCTTCTCCATCTGATTCAAAATAATCGTCCAAGCTAGGTTGTGAAATAAATGCTATTTTATCAATCGTTCTTTCAATAAGTTCTGTCATTTCTAAAAACCCGATTCTGTTTTTCAAAAATGCATATACAGCAATTTCATTTGCTGCATTCATTACACAAGGTGCATTTCCTCCTTTATTCATTGCGTCTATAGCAACTTGTAAATTTCTAAATGTTTTAACATCGGGTTCGTCAAAACTTAGCAAATTTGGTTTGTCAAAATTATACCTAGGAAATTTATTTGCTAAACGTTGTGGGTAAGCCATTGCATATTGAATAGGTAATTTCATATCCGGCAATCCCATTTGTGCTTTAATACTTCCATCTTCAAATTGCACCATGCTATGAATAATACTTTGCGCATGCACTACCACTTTAATTTGGCTTGGGTCTAAACCAAACAACCATTTAGCTTCAATCATCTCTAGTCCTTTATTCATAAGGGTTGCAGAGTCAATAGAAATTTTGGCGCCCATGCTCCAGTTAGGATGTTGCAAAGCATGATCCCTTTTAACATTCACCAAGAAATTAGGTTTCTTCCCTAAGAAAGGGCCACCACTTGCAGTTAAAATTATTTTTTCAATTGGATTATTTTGTTCTCCTACCAAGCATTGATAAATAGCAGAATGCTCACTGTCCACTGGAATTATATGCACGCCTTTTTCTTTAGCCATGCGCATCACAATATCACCTGCAACAACTAAAGTTTCTTTATTCGCTAGTCCCACTGTTTTGCCACTTTCGATAGCCGTAAGTGTAGGTTTTAATCCTGCAAATCCAACAATACCTGCCATCATGAAATCATAACAATCCATAGAAGCGACTTGCTCTAATGCTTCCTCCCCTGCAAATACTTTAATGGGTTTCCCTTCCAATGCTTTCTTTACTACTGCATATTTCCCAATATCTCCAATCACTACAATATTAGGGACAAATAATAAAGCTTGTTCTATTAATAATGCATCGTTGGAATGGGCAGTCAATATTTCGGCAACAAATAATTCAGGATGCGCTGAAATTACCTCCAGTGTTTGTTTACCGATAGATCCTGTAGAACCAAAAATGGCAATTCGTTTTTGTTGCATCCAGTGTGTTTACTTAGGGTTTAAAATTACGCTAATATTAATTTAATGCGAAATATATTGTGTTAATGCATTCGCTAGCACTCGGTCGTTACTTAAACGCGGTACTTTATTCTGCCCACCCAATTTACCTTGTGATCGCATATAATTAATAAACCCGTTCTTTTCTAACACTTGAATATGCAAGCATTCTAATATATTACCTTGGATTAAATCCTCATAATACACGTTCTTTTCGCACATGTATTGATTTAATTTTTTAGCGAATAAGGCCATATCCGATGGCGCTTTTTCAAATTCAATGAACCATTCATGATAACTTTTACCTTGGCCCTGTTGTATATACGGAGCTACTGTAAACTCCACCACACTTACATTCATCTCTCCAGTTACTTTTAATAATGCCTGCTCTACTTCTTCCCCAATCACATGCTCTCCAAATGCCGATATAAAATGCTTCACCCTACCTGATACTATTAAACGATAAGGATCAATACTTACAAATTTTATAGTGTCCCCTAATTGATAGCCCCATAATCCCGCATTACTATTAATAATAAGCGCGTATTGAACGCCCAACTCCACTTGACCCAAATGTAACCTAGTTGGATTGGGGTTTTGTACTTCCGCTAAGGGAACAAATTCAAAAAAGATACCACTATTGGTATTTAATAATAAACCCGGCTCATTTCGTCTGTCTTGAAATGCAAAGAACCCTTCACTTGCAGGGAATAATTCAACCGTGTCAATTTCTTTTCCAATGGTTTCAAATAGTTTAGTCTTATAGGGCTCGAAATTCACACCACCTTGTACTAGCAATTGAAGATTAGGGAAAATTTCTTTGACGGGCTTTCCTGTAACTGCCACCAATCGGTCAAAATACATTTGCATCCAGGGTGGAATACCTCCTATTAAACTTAAGTCTTTACCTAAAGTCTCTTCCACTATTTTATCTAATTTCTCTTCCCATTCTTCAATACAATTGGTCTCGAAACTAGGTAGTTGATTATTTCTTAAATATTTAGGAATATGGTGGTTAACTATACCACTTAATCGTCCAGTAGGAATTCCACCCACTCTTTCTAACTCCGGTGATCCGCTTAAAAAAATCATCTTACCTCCCGCGAAAGCAGTTTGACCAGTGGTAGCCATATAAGTAAGTATGGCATTTCTTGCACCATTAATATGATTACTAATGGAGTCCTTAGTGATAGGGATATATTTTACCCCACTTGTGGTACCACTAGTTTTAGCAAAATAAATAGGCTTCCCTTTCCATAAAACATTTTGCTTGCCCTGTTTTATTAGTTCTATATAAGGTTTGAACCCCTCGTAATCTCTTAGAGGAACGTATTTTTGGAAACTTTCATGGTCGGAAATGCTATCAAACTGATGTTCTTTCCCAAATTGGGTCTTTTTCCCTACGCTAATTAATTGATTTAGAATAGCTAATTGGTCGGCCACTGCAGTCCTCATTTCCTTCAATTGCTTTCGATAAACAATGATAGCAAATGGTTTTGCGAGTAGTGATTTGATATTCATTGTACAATAATAAGCTGCTTTTCGGTTTTTTTAAGCCTAAAAAGGCCCCTTTTTATATTTTTCAAGATTTACTTGCATATTGACATAATAATAATTACCTTTGCCGACCTAATTTGACAATATGTTAGCAGTAGTAAAAATCGCAGGACAACAATTCAAAGTACAAGCAGGAGATAGCTTGTATGTACCTCACCTGCAAGGTAAAACCGGAGACAAAGTTGAATTCA
>CALPWK020000207.1 GCA_943327245.2 Comamonas sp. lk
TGAAAATAAAAATTCAGTAAGTCAAGGTAAACAAAACTTTACTCAAAAATGGGGTGAACGTCCCAATATAGATAACTGGAGAAGAAAGACTAGTGGAAATATTGCTTATAATAAAACAAGTATTGGTGATATTAATACACTAGCTAATAATCAAATTGATACTAAGAAAAAAGATACAACTATTGAACGTGCTATTAATAAAGACGGCAATGCTATAAGTTACGCAGAGGCCATTAAAAATGAAAAAGAACTAGAAGGGTCTCAGTTGAATTGGAACAAAGCTGCAATGGCAAATGCACAATTATTTTTACTTCAATTAAACGATTTTGAAAAAGCACTACCCTTATATAAGAAAATAATAGAAAGAAATATAGACGCTACTATTACCGAAAGAGCCTATTTGGATATGGCGAGTCAATATTTACATGATAATAAGCCAGAAATTTCAGAGAGTATCATTAAAATTGTAACCGATCGTTTTCCTAAAGGTTATTATGTCACTAAAAAGCAAGAAGCCTTAAATAAAAAATCTAAAACTCAGTCAACTGTTAATGACTATAAAGAAGCTTACTTTTTAACTCAAATTGGTAACTGGGATAGCCTTGCGAATCTTAGCGAAAAACTAAACAAAAGTCTTAATAGGACTAAATGGAATACGCCATTCCAATTTTTAAAAGTGAAAATGTACGCGCAATTAAGAAAAGACAGTCTTGCTATTGTAATACTAGACTCTATAATTCTTAATAACCAAAATGAGCTCATTAGAGAAAAAGCTAAAAATATAATAGCAGAACTTAAAAAAAGAAAAGAAACGGAAGCATATTTAAAACAATTGGTAATTGAAACGCCTGTAATTCTACCGGCTGTTATAGAAACAACAACTACTGAAACTTTAGTTCAAAATAATATAAGTCAACAAACACAAGCAATTCCTCCTTCACAATCCCTAAAGGACAAGAAAATTGACAATTTAAATAAATCAAAAACGTCCATTGCAATAGAACCTATAATTGCAACTGCTCCAGTAGTGCCTAGCATTATATTTTCAAATGATAGTACAGAGGACCATTACGTAGCAATTGTAACAAACAAAGTAAAAGAAGTTTTCGTTAAAGAGTCCCAAACTGCATTTACCTATTTGAATAATGACGAATTTAAAAAACAAAACCTAAAAACTACTTATATTCAATTTGAAGACAATATTTATATTGTTTGGATTGGACCATTTAGTGATCAACTAGCAGGAAAGAGTTATATTCAAAAAATAAAACCTCGATTAAAAAATGAAATTATTTCGTTCATTCCTACAAATCAATATGAAATTTTCATTTTAGGCAAATCCAATATTTTACAAATTAAAACTAAGGAAGACCTGGAACTATATAAAGATTACATGCAAAAAAATATTTATAAATAATAATAAAAGTCATATAGTGAATCAACCTATAAAGAAAAAATTAACGCTCAACGAAAAATTCTGGAAATGGTATTTCATTTCAGCTGGCGTATTCCTATTATTTATTTTAATGATCAATTTTGGTTGGATTGGCGACATGCCCGACTTAGATGATATTGAAAATCCAACAGCCTCCTTAGCTAGTCAGGTGTATGCACAGGACGGAACTCCAATGGGTAAGTTTTATTTAGAAGACCGTATTAGTGTTAAATACAGAGACCTTAGCCCTTATTTAATACAAGCACTAGTAGCCACGGAGGACAAACGCTTCTACGACCATTATGGAGTAGATGGAGAAGGTTTGTTAAGAGCTGTCGCATTCTTAGGTAGTCAAGGTGGGGCTTCTACTATCACCATGCAAACTGCTAAAAACTTATTTACAGACAACTGGAGCACGAAAAATAAAATTCTACGTGTCATTCAAAAAATAAAAGAAAGTATTATTGCCATTAAACTGGAACGCAATTTTACAAAGCAAGAAATATTGACACTTTACTTAAATACAGTTCCCTTTAGTGAAAACTTATTTGGAGTAAGCAACGCATCTAGATCCTTCTTCCAAAAAGAACCAGATCGCTTATCCGTGGAAGAAGCTGCTTTATTAATTGGAATGATAAATGCACCTACTAAATACAATCCTAATAGAAACCCAAAATTAGCATTGGAAAGAAGAAATTTAGTGTTGAATAGAATGGCGGGACAAAAATATATTACTACAGACCAAGCTACTCAATTGAAAGCATTACCTGTAGTAACTAACTTTAGAAAGTTGGATGAGAACAACGGCCTAGGTCCCTATTTTAGAATGAACTTGGGTGAGTTTATGAAAAAATGGTGCAAGGAACATAAAAAGAATAATGGCGACTCTTATAATTTATACCGTGATGGTTTAAAAATATATACCACTATTAATCCAAGAATGCAGTTATATGCGGAGGAAGCTGTTGCAAGACATATGTCTTATTTACAAAAAGCATTCAATGAACAAGCTAATATTAAGAAAGGAACAGTCTGGAAAGACTTCAACAATTTATTAGAGCTTGCTATTAAGCAAACTGATAGATGGAAAAATATGAAGCGGGAAGATGTAGATGAAGCTAATATCAGAAAATCTTTTGATGAGCCAATTGACATGCGTATTTTTGCTTGGAATAAAAACAGATTTATAGACACCACAATGACGCCTTTGGATTCCTTAAAATACCATAAGCAAATATTACAAACCGGCTTTTTAGCGGTTGACCCTTTTACAGGGGAAGTAAAAGCATGGGTTGGCGGAGTTGATTTTAAAACATTTAAATATGATCACGTAAATATTAATACAAGACGTCAGGTAGGTTCTACTATGAAGCCTTTATTATATTCTTTAGCAATTGAGAAAGCGGGATTCACTCCTAATAGTATTGTACAAGACCAACAACAAAATTTTGAGGGATATGGTATGGTTCCCAATACTGCTAAGTCTTGCACAGGGCAGTCTATGCCAATGGCGCAAGCATTAGCTGAATCGAGAAACTGTGCGTCTGCTTATATCATGAAGTCAATTAACCCTAAGGGTAATGAAGCTGCAAAAGAGTTTGTTGACTATTTGAAAAAATGTAATGTTCAAGCAGACGTTCCAGCTTATCCTAGTATCGCTTTAGGTTCTGCTGAAATCTCCTTATTTGAAATGGTACAAGCATATACCATGTTCCCTGGTGGTGGCTATAATGCACAACCTTTTTTTATAAATAGAATAGAAGATAAAAACGGGAA
>CALPWK020000208.1 GCA_943327245.2 Comamonas sp. lk
GAGATAAATTGTTTTATGACTGGAATTTACCATGGGTGAAAACATCACCAGCAATACAAAGTTTTGAATCTTGTTTACAATATCCAGGATTATGTTTTTTTGAAGCGACTAATGTTTCTGTAGGACGAGGAACAGCCTACTCTTTTGAATGGATTGGTGCGGAATGGTTTAATTTACCTGCTATGGCAATGGTTTGGCAGAATATGTTGAGAGAAGATATGAAAATTGAAACCATGAAATTGCCAATTAGTTTGAACAATCATACAATTGAAACTAAAGGAATTAGAATAAAAGTAATTGACCCATATAATTATGACGCTGTATTAAATGGTTTATTATTATTAAAAATAATAAAAGACATTCACCCACAGGATTTTGAATGGGCAAATTATCCAACCATGGCAAACCCAACAGGCGCAAGCCATTTGTCATTATTGATGGGTATACAAAATGCTGAAAAGCTATTTGATTTGCCTTTGCAAAACTGGTTGCAACAAATAGGGAAAATATTGAGAGTAGAAGATTGGAAGAAAACTATTCAGCCTTTCTTATTGTATAAGTGAGCTTCAATTTATTAAGTATTAAATAATATAAATTTACTATTTATAAAATAAGGCAATTAAATTAAAATCATTGTCAGTTGGAGTTCCACTATTATCATAAGTTGTAATTATTATATTAGTTGGCTGAACATTTACAGATATCATTCCAATACCTTTTATACTTCCGGTCGCTACTGGTGCTAAACTATAGGATGATTCACCAAAACTAACTGTATAAATACCTGTTCCATTTGTATGAATTACTGAAACATTAGTGCCGGATTTCATATCTGTTGTGAAAGATCCATTTGCTGTACAAGATAAAAAATCAATTTTCATAGACTTGTCTCCAAAGGAGACATTTCCTTCTCCAGTAACGTAAAATTTTGAAACTTCACTTCCATTATTTATATCTAAAACTTTATCTGTGTCTAAGCTTGACCCTCTTTGCAATGTTACCGGCCCAACTATACTTGTTATAATTTGAGGAACACTTGAATTATTATAAGCTTGTTGTAAACTACCCGTTGAAATACCTCCTGTTGCACCAACTGACTCTCCAAATTTAGAAACCAAGAAAAATTGAGCTTGTAGGATATTACTCAAATTAGTTGCATTTGCTCTTACAGATAAGATACCAATCAACACGCCATTATCTCTAAAATTAGGGAATGTTTTGAATGACTCAGTTTGAATACCAGCTATTGCATTGGCTAAAGAAGTATAATAAACTTGTCCATATTGAACTCTAATTTCGCCATTTTGAAGTAAGAATATTCTTTGATTGGTAGCTCTGGTGGTTGCTCCTACTGCTGTTAATGTACCATTTAAGTCATATTGAGTAGGGTCAATAGTATTCACATAAGAACTAATTCCATCAGATTGCGTTCTATATTTGAAAGATGCGGCTATCTGAGCATTTACTGGTAATGTAGAGGGGCTTAATGGATCATTGCTCCATCCTATTCCTAATCCATATATATTTCCGGCTGAGGTATTGAATTGTAAATTTGTACCATTCGGTGAAGGATATACACCTCCATTAATCAGGTGAATGGGATCCCAGATATCCCTTAACTGTGAAGTGCTTGACAAAACTATGTCTGGCTGAGAATAGGCATTCACAAATTCTGTATGTTCTGTATGGGTTAGTTTACCTAAATATATTTTCTGTCTTCTTTGCTTTACAGTGGGCACTGTATATTGATATTCTAGAGTTCCACTCGCATTTAAAAGAACGTAAGACTCAGTTCCACCTAACATATCAAGAGCTAATCCAGTGGCACCTGGATAGGTTATATATTTCACAATTGGTGCATTTGGGTTAGTAGTATTATCTATAATAACTCCACTTACAGCACCCACATTAAAAGTTGCAGAACCAGTTGGAGTTGGTAAAGTAATTCCTCCAAATGTGATGATACCTGTTGAAGCATTTTGTAGAATATTATTATTTAAATAGACTGTATCAAAATTCAACCCATAGTTATTATTGTCAACTGTCCCATCTGCTTTTAAAAATTGAGTTGCCGTTCCCCCAGACTTTACAAATGTATTTGCAATTAACGTTGAAGAAAATGTTTTAGAACCTATAATTGTTTGAGTGGTAGTAAGGTCGACAAAATTTTTACTTGTCGAACCAGTGCCTCCATGTTCAATTTCAATAGTTGTAGCACTCCAGGTTCCTTGCGTGATTGTACCGATTGTTGACAAATTAGATAGATTTGTTAAAGTAGCATTGGATGATGCTGTAATATTTCCTGCAGTAGCCGCATTTCCAACTGTATTTTGATTTAAAATTGGAAAATTTGTTAAGTTAGCTGCACTACCATTTGGAGCTAAATAATCTATACCAACTTCAGCAATACTTGGCTTACCTGTTAATGTTGTATTTTTTAAAATACCTGAATTCAAATTAGAAAGACTAATCCCATTTATTCTTGAAACAATTGGAGATTGAGCTATTCCTGAAAGATCACCACTTAACTTTATGATTCCCTTTGTTATAGAATCTGCATCTGGAAATCCAGAAATTGTAATTTTATCTATATAAGATTTAGTTGCATTACTAATAGGTTTAGATAAATCTGATGTATTGTTCACACTATCTAATAACATTGATATTTTAAAGGAATTTAATGTTTTACTTCCGGTGCCTCCATTTTCAACAGGTACTATACCAATTAAATTATTTGCTTGAACCGAAGAAGCATAAATTGAATAAGGAACAAAATTTATTTTTTGTATACCAAGTGTTAAAAAATTAATTGAGTTACTTGGATCAATTTCCACTAGTAAATATTTATTTCCTGTTGACCAATCAATCAAATCAAAATTACCGTATACAACAATCCTACTATACTCCTCCGCTCCAATTACGATACTAAATAAACCAACAATATTAGTACTAACCGATTTGATTTCTTGATATTCAATTTTACCATCAGTATTTCCTTCTTTTAAAGACAATCTAACAGTTATAAATTTATTGGGTAAAATGCTGCCGTCTACATTTCTAGCAATTGCCTGGAAATTAATTCCTGAGTTGTTTTGTGATTGAACGGAGGTTATAGATAATGAAAAAAATAAAATAATAATTAAGTAAAATCTCATAATTATATTTTTAAAATTTTAAAAATTTTGGTTCTGTA
>CALPWK020000209.1 GCA_943327245.2 Comamonas sp. lk
GCTTCTTCATCATCGAAATGCGGATTAAAAGTGAATTTTGTTGTCGCAGTGAATTCATCACTTGGAAATTTTTGCAAGAGCAAATTTGGGATATCAAAAAGATTAACCGCTTCTTTTGGTTTTGGAATGCAGTTTAACGTATAGTATCCTAAATTGCTTGGAAATCCCCAATATATTATAGGATTTGCATGCCATTGCCATTGTAAACCAAGTTTTGGTTCGTTAAATTCATCTGAATCATTTAAAGAAACTGATGGAATATTATTACCAACATTAGGTTTTTTATATTTTAAAACAGGTTCTCCAACACCATCACCATTAGTGTCAATTCCAATTACGGGCCAATCATTTACCCATTTCATAGGTTGTAAATGCACCACTCTTCCAAACGGTCCTTTGTCTTGAAAATGAAAAAACCAATCTTCACTAGTCTGAGTTTGCACCCAAGCGCCTTGATGTGGCCCATTACTATTTGATGTTCCTTGGTCTAAAACTTTTTTCTTTTCATAAGGTCCATAGATATTTTTTGACCTCAATACCGTTTGCCAACCAGTTGCAACTCCCCCAGCTGGTGCAAAAATATAATAGTAACCCTTTCTTTTATAAATTTTTGGACCTTCAATTGTTGGTTCCTCTTGGTGACCATCAATTAATAATACCTCGTCATTATTTGCAGAAAAAGACTCTGAGTCCATTGTACAAGCAACCAGCATACTTTTTATTCCCGCTCGGCTACCTGCAAAAGCATAAACTAAATATACTTTCCCGCCTTCATCCCATAATGGACTTGGGTCAATTAATCCTTTTCCAGCTTTAATCATAATGGGTTTCGACCAGGGCCCTTCCGCATTTTTTGATTTTATTAAGAAAATGCCATAATCTGGATCAGGATAAAAAATATAAAATTCATTGTTGTGATACCTGATACAAGGTGCCCAAACTCCACTTCCATGCTTTGGTTTATCAAAAACTTCTTCGGGAGTTAGTTTAGTTAATCCATATCCAATCAATTTCCAATTCACCAAATCAGACGATTCAAGTATAGGTAAACCTGGAATGCAGTTAAATGATGAGGCAGTCATATAATATTTATTGCCAACACGAATTACATCAGGATCGGAATAATCACTATTTAAAATCGGATTTTTATACGTTCCGTCACCGTTATCAGAAGTCCAAACAGATTGTTGGTTCCTTTGTCCAAATAGAAAAGAGGTTAAAAAAAAGAATAAAAAAGGAATGCTATTTTTTATCATTCGAAATTTATAAAAAACAATACCTATTTATTTCTATAAAAACTAGAATTAAATAGGCAGTGTTTAATTTAATGTTTTATAATTACATCGTATTAATATCCGTAATCGTTTACTAATTTACCATTACTTCCATCAATAAAAACTTGCCATATTGGCCAAAATTGTCTGTTGTCTGGGTTAACACCCACTTTATAAAGCGAATTTATTTTTAAATCCACTAAACTACTCCATCCAAATGAAGTATATGCTACTCCAGGATTTGTAGATTCACCACGATTTAAACCATAGATATCTAATGTTACGTTATCTGCTCTATATTTGAAGTATAAAGTTGATGGTACTGTAGCATAATCTCCAGTATGATCCCTTAAATTAGTCATTCTTACTTTGGCATCATCCAATTTTGTTTTTAGTAAATTCCAACGAATAAGCGCTTGCTTACGTTCCATTTCACCTGTAAATTCAAATTTATGTTCATCAACAATAGCGTTAAGCATTGCTGGTTTACTATTTAAAGCATCAACATATTGGTCTACTTTAATTGGCTGATTAATCGGTGCAAATGCTCTTCTTCGTAATTCTTTTAGGTAAGTAGCAGCAGCAGCAGGGCCTTCTACTTCATTAGCAGTTTCGGCAGCCATCAAAAGAATTTCAGCATAACGCATGTACATTTTATTGACACCATCATCATTTGTTGAAGTAACCATTCTATTCATCCACTCGTATCTGTATTTACCAAAATACCATTTATTAAATGCATTCAATTGCTGTTTAGCAACACCTGCTACAGCTGCTCCATATTTATAAGGAACACAAGTAACATCTCTTCTGGTATCTACTTGATCATAATCATAGAAAACGTTAGGAAGTGGACCAGCAACACCCCCTTTAGCAGCTCCATTTGCCTGATATTGATCTATGCTTGTGTGATATACTCCAAATGTGAACAACATTCTTCCTCTACCATCTGCGAAAGGAAGTTCCCAAAGAGATTCTCCACCGGCACTCGTATTTTCCTGATTGTATTTTTTCCATAACGTTTCGAATGAAGGCTCTAAACGTGCTTTTCCACTTTGAATTACGGCACGACATTCAGCTAATGCTAATGGATACATATTCGCAACCGACAAATCCGGGTCATTACTTCTTCGAACCGCGTCAGGATATTGTTGGTAACCACTTGCTGCTAAAGCTAAACGAGCGCGTAAACCTTTTACAAATGCTTTGTTAACTCTTTCTACACTTGTAGTCCAAGCAGTTTCATTTGGCCAAGGCGTTAAATCTGAAGCTTCACCAAGATCGGCAATTAATTGTTTGTATATAACATCTCTACTTGTTTTTTCAATGTAGATATTGTCAGAAGTAATAGGTTCAAAACGAGCTGGAACATCACCCCAAGTTTTTAATAAATCGGCATAATATATTGCTCGTAATGTTAATGCTTCACCTAAAAGATGCCCAAGTGGAGTTCCTGGAGTTGGATTTCCATAACGACGCAAACCACGAATACAAATATTAGCACGTTCGATACCAATATACATCATAGCCCACACATTATTAGAAGAATTCATCTGACTGTTGTTAGGTCTTGCATCATAAGTACAAAGACTTGGTTTGTCATCAGTTGTTGATTCTGATGAATTGTACCATTCGGTATCTGTATTTAAACCATACCAAGGTAAAAATCTACCTCTGTAAGAATTGGTCTCTCCAAATGGTACTTTAATACCATCAACAGCTCCTTTTGCTAAATCAGCAGTAGAAAAAATTACCGATTCTTCTCCAGAAGAAATTGCTGGAGCCTCCAAATAATCTTGACAGGAAGTGAATAAACCTGCAATAATTAATCCTGAAATTATAATTATCTTTTTCATATTATTATTTATTATTTAATTAAA
>CALPWK020000210.1 GCA_943327245.2 Comamonas sp. lk
ATAGATGTAAAGAAACAGGTGCCATTGGAGAACCTTTATTTATGGATGTAATAAATGCATTGCATGCAGAATGGGAAGGGGTTATGCCAAAAGTGATTGGCGGCAGATACGGATTGGCTTCTAAAGAATTTAATCCAGCAATGATCAAAGCTATTTTCGAAGAATTAACTAAAGAAAAGCCTAAAAATGGATTTACTATTGGTATAGAGGACGACTTAACAAATACAAGCTTAGGTTATGAAAAGGATTTTGGCCTAGAAGATCAACATTTATTTAGGGGGTTATTTTTTGGATTAGGCGCAGATGGAACTGTGAGTGCTAATAAAAATACTATTAAAATTATTGGGGAGGTAACCCAAAACCATGTGCAGGCCTATTTTGTATATGACTCAAAAAAATCAGGCTCCCTTACAGTTTCTCATTTACGTTTTAGTGATCATCCAATTGGTTCAAGCTATTTAATTAATTCAGCCAATTTTGTAGCTTGTCATCACTTTCATTATTTAGAAAAATATGATATTTTGAAAGACGTTGAGCATGGAGCTACTTTTTTATTAAATGCACCATTTAACAGTGAAGAAGTATGGCAACATATTCCATATACCATTCAGAAAGAAATTGTTGAGAAGCAATTAAAATTATATGTTATCAATGCATCTAAAGTAGCTAAGGAAACAGGAATGGGATCACGTATTAACTCTATTTTGCAAACATGCTTCTTTGCTATTTCAAATATAATGCCAAAAGAAGATGCCATTACTGCCATTAAAAATGCAGTAAAGAAAACGTATGGTAAAAAAGGAGAATCCGTTGTTAAAAAGAACTTTGATGCAATTGATAGAACTTTAGAGAATTTATCATTGTTAGATTATTCAACGTTCACCATTGGAACAAAAGAACTAATCCCAGCAGTTTCAGCAAATGCGCCACATTTTGTAAAAAATGTATTAGGTAAAATCATTGCTGGTGAAGGAGATGAGTTACCTGTTAGTGTTTTTCCAGCGGACGGAACCTACCCTTCCGCTACCACTAAATATGAAAAAAGAAATATTGCAGAACAGGTTCCTGTTTGGGATCCTAATTTATGCTCCCAATGCGGTAAATGTTTTTTTGTTTGTCCTCATGCAGCTATTCGTCCTAAAGTATATGATAATAGTAATTTAGAAAAAGCACCAAGCTTTTTTAAACATATAAGCCCTATAGGTAAAGAGTTTTTTAAAGAATCTGAATCTTATACTTTACAAGTAGCTATAGAAGATTGTACTGGATGTAATTTATGTGTTGAATTTTGCCCAATTGAAAGTAAAACAGAGCCAGGCCATAAAGCTATCAATATGCAGGACGTAATACCATTAAAAGAAACAGAGAAACAGAATTGGGATTTCTTTCTTTCCTTACCGGATATTGATAGGACAAGAATTAATAGATCTACTGTTAAAGGATCTCAGTTCCTAGAACCTCTATTCGAATTTTCCGGAGCTTGTAGTGGATGCGGTGAAACACCCTATCTTAAACTATTGACTCAATTATTTGGTGATAGAATGATTGTAGCCAATGCAACTGGTTGCTCTTCTATATTTGGAGGAAATTTACCTACAACACCATGGAGTATGAATGCAGCTGGCAATGGACCTGCATGGGCAAACTCCTTATTTGAGGATAATGCTGAATTTGGATTAGGCATTAAACTTGCAACTGACATGAAACGTAATTATGCATTTTCTTTATTGAAAAAATTGAGAGAAGCGTTAGGTGCTGAATTAGTAGATGAAATTATAGCAAACGAAGAAACGGACGAGAGTGCAATAATAAAACAACGTGTTAATGTAAATGAAATAAAAAAACGTTTGAATAATAGTAGTAACCCAGAAGCAAAAATATTACGACAAGTCGTTGGATCTTTAGAGAAGAAATCAATGTGGATTGTAGGTGGGGATGGCTGGGCTTATGATATTGGATTTAGCGGATTAGACCATGTATTGTCCACTGGAGAGAATGTTAATATTTTAGTACTAGACACTGAAGTATATTCAAATACTGGCGGTCAGAAATCAAAATCATCGCCTATTGGGGCAAGTGCTAAGTTTTCAATTAAAGGGAAAACAACAGGTAAGAAAGACCTTGCGATGCAAGCAATGGCACACGGCCAAGCCTATGTTGCAGAAATTTCAATGGGTGCAAATGACGTACATGCATTAAAAACAATCTTAGAGGCAGAAGCTTTTCCTGGACCATCTATTATTATAGCTTATAGTCACTGCATAGCCCACGGATACGACATGTGTCATGGACTTGACCAACAGGACTTAGCTGTAAAATCTGGCTACTGGCCTCTTTTCCGTTACAATCCAAACAATGAAAAAGGTAAACGATTTACATTAGATAGTAAAGATCCTTCTATCCCAATGGAAGATTTCTTATACAATGAAAACCGTTTTGCTACTATTAAAAATAATTATCCAGAAAAAGCACATGATTTCTTAGATCAAGCTAATGCAGGAATGCATAATCGTTGGGAGAAATTACAAATTTTTAAAGAACTCTAATGACAGAATTATTAAAGAGATATGAATTGTAAGCTTACTTTATTTAAGTCAACACATTAATAGGGGTTAATTACAATTACCGTCTGGTCCACAAACTGAATCAGTAATGGCTTGTTCCATATTAGTAGGGTGCTCGTCTTTCCATACTTTTTCTAAAACTTCACTAAATAGTTCAGGAGGTTGCGCACCGGATACTGCAAACTTATTATTGAATACAAAAAAGGGGACCCCAGTGGCCCCAACTTGTTCTGCATAATATTGATCTAACTCCACTTCATTTTTAAATATTTCAGAGGCTAACATCTCTTTAATAGCTTCTTTATCTAATCCAACTTCAGATGCTAATACGGAAAGGGATTCCGTGTCTGAAACGTCCTTGCCTTCTGTATAATAAGCATGAAATAACCTTTCTTTTAATTCAGATTGAAGTCCTTTCGACTTTGCAAAGTGAAGTAGTCTATGTGCATTTTGTGTATTGTTAATTACAGCTATATCAAAATTATAGTTCAACCCAACCTCCTTCGCAACATTCGACATCATATTATTCATCTCCTTAGCTTCTTCTAAACTGCA
>CALPWK020000211.1 GCA_943327245.2 Comamonas sp. lk
GCTAAGGGTTTAAAAGCAGCACGTGCCATTGGAATGTTGACTTATCGCAACTATGCAATTTTCCAAGAAAGACAAACCGACGATGATCCTGAAAAAATAGATAATTTCAAAGCATCGTCTTATATTAATTACCAAGGAGACAAATTAGTAAAACGCTTTAATGCTTATAGCTATTGGTTATTAACTAAGTCAATGGACAGTCATCACCTGGCTCGTAAGAGAGGAGGAGACTTAATTGCTACTTTAGAAGGTATTAAAATTCCAACTCTGATAATTGGCATTAATAGTGATATTCTTTGTCCATTAGACGAACAAAGATTTATGGAAAATCATATGCCAGATGCGACTTTGGTAGCTATTGATTCTTTATATGGGCATGATGGTTTTATTATTGAAACAGTTCAAATTACTAACCTATTAAAGAGTTGGTTGGTTTCACAGAATGCTTAATTTTTACGCTTAATTAAAAAAAGAAAACTATGGGTATTTTAAGACAATTAGGAGAGTACTTATTTATTGTTAAGCCAGATCCTAAACAAGAGCGAACTACTATGATGAAAGCCATGCATGGCATGAACCGTATCACGGTAATCATTTTTATATTAGCCTTGCTATTTATGATTATTAGAAAGTTCCTCTAGTATAATTTCAGCCGCCACTTCGGTAGCACTATTTCCGGTAGATAATTTCTGTTTAAGCAATGCATAATCAGATTGTATTTGTTCCTGTTTTGTTTTGTCCTTTAATAGTTTGTTTAATTCAACTACTAAATTTGCTGTATTCAAGTCTTCTTGGATTAACTCTTTCACTACTTCTTTATCCATGATTAAATTGACTAAGGCAATGTATTTAATTTTTACAAAGCGTTTAGCGAGTGCTAAGGTAATAGGATTGCCCTTGTAGCAAACAATTTCGGGAACGCCTAATAAAGCAGTTTCTAAAGTAGCAGTACCACTAGTGACTAAGGCAGCTTTACTATGATTTAATAAGGCATAAGTATTGCCTTTTACAATATGAATATTACTTCCCTTAGGTACTAAACTTGCAAACCAATTATTGTCTAACCCTGGAGCCTGAGCGATTGCAAAATGATAGTCAGGGAAATGCGCAACCACACTCAACATAACAGGCAATTTTTTTAGGATCTCCTGCTTGCGACTTCCGGGTAATAATGCAATTATATTTCCCCCCTGAATACTAGGAATAGGATGAGGCAAATTGGTTTGTGATGCTAAAACCTGCATTAATGGGTGGCCAATATAATCAACATCCCAATCCCATCTTTCTTTAAAATATTTTTTCTCAAAGGGAAGAATACAAAGTAGTCTGTCTATTGTTGCACGCATTGCAGGTACACGATTTTCTTTCCAAGCCCAAACCTGAGGGGCAATAAAATAAATCACTTTTATTTTATGAGCCTTAGCCCATTTTGCAATACGTAAATTAAAGCCTGGGTAATCTATACAAATTAAAACGTCAGGCTGGAATGATTTAATGTCTTTTTTACAAAATTTGATATTTGAAAAAATAGCACGAATGTTCATGAGTACTTCTACAAAACCCATAAAAGCTAAGCTTCTGTAATGCTTTACCATCTTGCCTCCCGCGGCTTCCATTAAATCACCACCCCAACATTGTATTACAGCATTAGGGTCCTTTTGAAGGATGGCTTTGATTAAATTCGAGCCATGTAAATCACCGCTAGCTTCGCCAGCTATAATATAATATCTCATTTATAAAAACCATTTACATGCAATAGCAACAATTGCATACATACAAGTGGAAAAAAATATCCCTTTAGCAGTTTTGTCATTCTTTTTTTGAATAAAAAAAGTAAGCACACCCGCATTAATTAATAAGGAAACACTAATCATAGCGGAAAGGATTGATTTTTGTTGTCTTAATAATTCTAAAAATTCCGCTACTGGAAATACACTAAACTTCCATTCATAAAATCCTAAAAACCCCAAAAAGGGTAGTGCTAAACCTAGCAGTACTCCAAGTGCATAATTATCTCTTTGCATGATTATTTGTTTCCGGTTTTTACCATTTCCATTTTTTACTCAATTGTGTCTTAAGTGCGTGATTGGTTAAATCAAATTGGACAGGAACCACACTCACATAATTATTCTTTAAGGCCCAAACATCTGTATCCTTAGACTTATCAAAGTTTTTGAACTCTCCAGTTAGCCAATAATATTTCTTTCCGTGTGGGTCAACTCTTTCCACAAATTTCTCTTCATATTTAGCATAAGCTTGTTTGCAAATCTTGATGCCTTTAATTAGGTTAGTTGCCACTTTAGGGAAATTAACGTTTAAGCATAAGTGCTTATCTAGTTTTTTGTCAGATAGTACTTTTTCAATGATGATAGCAGCAAAATGCTTAGCTGCTGTAAAATCTGCTTCTATACTTAGGTCCAATAAACTAAATCCTATGCTAGGAATACTTTCAATAGAAGCTTCTAAAGCAGCCGACATGGTACCGGAGTAAATCACATTAATAGAGTGATTGGCTCCATGATTAATACCACTTAAGCAAATAGTAGGTTTACGGTGTAAGACCTTGTCTACTGCCAGTTTTACGCAATCTACTGGGGTACCACTACAAGAATAAGCTTCCACTCCTTCCATATAATGTACTTTTTGAAGTCTCAAATGGTGTCCAATGGTAATAGCGTGTCCCATACCACTCTGAGGCTTGTCTGGGGCTACCACCACCACTTTTCCAAATGGGAGTGCTGCTTCCACTAATGCTTTAATACCTGGTGCACTAATACCGTCGTCGTTTGTAATTAAGATGACTGGTTTTTCAGTTTTCGTTTTAGCCATACTGCAAGTTACTATGCAAGGTCCTTGTCACAAAAATTAATAACGAACTAGGATAGAAATGAGTGCAACGAAAATATTTTATAAAAATTGCTAAAAATATTTGGAAATACTAAATATATTAGTAAATTGCACTAAAATCATTAGTTATGTCATACGCAGGTAAGAATTTAAAATACATCAGAAAGCAGCGCGAATGGACACAAGAAGAAATGGCCAATCAACTTCAAATTAAACGTTCCTTGGTGGGTGCTTATGAAGAAGAAAGAGC
>CALPWK020000212.1 GCA_943327245.2 Comamonas sp. lk
AGGATAGAATAAAATCATAATTGTCATTTTTGATTGTAGAAAGATTCACACCTTCTGCAATGTATTGATGACCTATTTTGTTATTAAAATATAAATAATTATTCCCTTGTAAAATATTTCCTTCCCAGATAGTTGAATTAGCAAAATTAACCCCATCAATAATATCCGCATATACGTAGATCGGGAAAGCACCCTTTGATTTAAAAATCACACTTGGCCCTCCTATTTCCAATCCTTTCTTAAACGCAAACTTCTTAGCCAAGCTAATTAATTTCCTTTTTTTAGGTCTTAAAACAAAGGAGACATTAGTAAATACCCATTCTGAAAAATTCATATTAAAATATTAAAGCGATTTTAAAAATAGTTCCATCCCCTTTATTTTCTCTGCGGTGAATTCGTAACTAATATTCTCTGTATAATACTTATGCAAATCATAGCATTGTTCTGAGGCCGGTATATTTTTAATAACCTCCTCTAAATGCAAAAGTCCATACGCATTTGCGTTATCGAAAGCTTCCATAAACTCAGCAGGAATTGGTTTGTTGGCAATCCAAGTAGCAAATACAAAAGGAAGTCCTGTATGGTCGATCCATGCACCGGCTAAATCATACACATTATTGAATTTCGACCTTGCTACTAAAGCACGATCTCCTATAATTACTCCAGCGGTGGCTCCTTTAATCTGATCAATGTAGCCTTCTGAAGCACTTATGTATTCAACCTCTTTCTTCCAATATTGAGCTAGTAAAATTCTAGCTAATTGAACCGAAGTCCTACTTTGATAATCTAAGTATACTTTTTCTATTTGTTCCATTGGTACATCACTAAAAATACAAACAGAAGCCACATCTGCTTCTGCACCAATACAGTATCTTGAAACAAAATGAGGGTCCTTCAAAAAAGGAGCAATAGCAACAGGCACTAATCCAATATCAATTTTGCCATCAATTAGGTCTTGGGCGATTTTTGATGGATAGGATTTCACCAGTTCAATCTTATCCATAAGGTCAGATTGCTCCACTCCTAGTAGTAATGGACGGGTATTTAAATAACTTACCGCCCCTATGCGCCATCTATTGTTCAATTGAATTAACTTTGCGCAAAGAAAAACATTTTTTCCGATATGTCACAACTTACCTCCATATCTCCTATAGACGGACGTTACGCAAAGCAAACTGCTAGCTTAAGAGCCTATTTTTCAGAATACGCTTTAATTAGATACCGTGTATTGGTAGAAGTTCACTATTTCTTGTTTTTAGCTGACAAGAAGTTTTTTAAAGTAACGCCTGTTTTAAGAAAGAGTTTATTGGCAGTGGTTGAAAATTTTAGCGAGGAAGACGCTGAAAAAATAAAATTAATAGAAGCAACCACAAATCATGATGTTAAAGCTGTAGAATATTTTTTAAAGGAAGTATTGGATACCCATAAGGCTAGCGAATTAAAAGAGTGGATCCATTTTGGATTAACGTCTCAGGATATTAATAATACCGCAATTCCATTAAGCTGGAAAGAAGCTATGGAAAATGAAGTGTTACCAGCTTATATTAATCTACAAAATAGATTATACCAATTTGCTAAGCAATGGAAAAAAATACCTTTATTAGCTAGAACACATGGCCAAGCAGCATCTCCCACCACTTTAGGTAAAGAGCTCATGGTTTTTGTAGAAAGACTAAATCATCAAATAGAATTGTTTACCGCCATCCCTTATGCGGCTAAATTTGGTGGCGCTACCGGTAATTTTAATGCACATCATATAGCTTATCCTAAAAAGAATTGGGTAGCGTTAGGGAATGAATTTGTAGACGATGTATTAGGTTTGGAAAGAATGCAATTCACTACACAAATTGAGCATTATGATTATTTTGCTGCACAATGTGACACTTTGAAAAGAATCAACAATATTTTAATAGACTTGTCTAGAGACGTTTGGACTTATATCTCTATGGATTATTTTAAGCAACAAACTAAAAAAGGAGAAGTGGGCTCAAGCGCTATGCCTCATAAAGTAAACCCCATCGACTTTGAAAATGCAGAAGGTAATTTAGGATTAGCCAACGCTATGCTTGAACATTTAGCCGCAAAGCTTCCTATTAGCCGTTTACAAAGAGACTTAACGGACTCCACTGTTTTAAGAAATATTGGCGTTCCTGTTGGACATGTTACTATTGCAATCAACTCCTTAGAAAAAGGTTTGGGTAAATTAATATTGAACGAAACCAAGATAAACGAGGACCTAGAAAATAACTGGGCAGTAGTGGCAGAAGCGATTCAAACAATTTTAAGACGCGAGAAATATCCAAATCCTTATGAAGCCTTGAAAGATTTAACTAGAGGAAATAATAAGATTGATAAAAAGTCAATGCACAAATTTATCGACGGATTGAAAGTAACTGCAACATTGAAAAAGGAATTGAAGAAAATCACTCCTCAAACATATACAGGAATTACAGCGGAATATTAGTTGAAAACTCCCTTACTTGATAAATATTGATGTAAGAAGTAAAATTAAATAGCGTCTCCAGTTTCATCACTTGGTGGCGCTATTTTTTTGCGTGGCTCTTTTTTAGCCAACAATGTGTGAATTGGACTCATGCCTTGTTTTTCAATGGCCATTGTCAAAACTTCAGCGGTAGCTTGTGCATCTCCCCAAGCTCTATGTCGACCTTCAATTCGTATACCTAAATCTCTGGTTAAGGAGCCTAAGCCATATTTTAATAAGCCTGGAAATACTTTTCGGCTCAATTTAATAGTACATAATTTAGGAGCCTCCCATTGAAAACCGGCTTTCCCTAAATGATAATGAACAAATGAATAGTCGAAACTCACATTATGAGCCACAAATATCCTACCATCTAATAAATTGAATATCTGGGCAGCCACGTCCCCAAAAAGTGGAGCTTCCGCTACCATCGCGTCGCTAATCCCGGTCATGTTTACAATAAATGGTGGAATTTTTTGACGCGGGTTCACCAAAGTGCTGAATTTACCCGTTACTTCCACCCCATTATGAATCACAATAGCAATTTCAGTGATACCATGTGTATGTGGCATCCCTCCGGTGGTTTCAATATCTAC
>CALPWK020000213.1 GCA_943327245.2 Comamonas sp. lk
CCGCTGTATAACATTAAACCGGCAATTTGATCAATGGTCATGCTAGCTGCTAAGTCCTTAGCACGCTCATTCACGTTGACTCTCCAGTCTTCATAAATATCGACTACTCCATTTTTATTTAAGTCCTTAAATGGAAGGCCGTCCTTCATAATAATTTTCACTCCAGATACGGTAGAATAAGCTAAAGTAATTTGACTGTTTACTTTGATGCCTTTTATATTTTCGGCAATATCAGTTTCGGTAAACTTAGTTTGTGCACTAACGAAAACAGGTATGGCTAGTACTAGATAAAGTATTTTTTTCATATACGTTGTTATGGCTTTAAAAAATAAGCGACATAAATTTAAGTAATTATTGCGTCATTTTAACACAATTAGAATTTTTCTTGTCGGTATACCATGCCGCCTTTCATTACGAATAAAATATCGCTAGTAACTTTAATGTCTTTTAATGGGTCTCCATTCATAATAATAATATCCCCTAAATAGCCTGGCTTTAAATAACCTAGCTCGTTGTCCATATGAAAAGCTTTGGCATTCACGCTTGTAGCGGCTCTTAATACGTCTAATGGCTTCATACCATATTCAACCATCAATTCCATTTCTAAAGCATTTTGTCCATGCGTGAACACACCAACATCGCCACCCATGCCAATAGTCACTCCTGCATCCATGGCTATTTTGAAGGAGTTGTGTTTATTAGTAATATTCAAAGGCGCTGCAACCGTTCCCTTTTTCCAGCCACGGTATTCCGTAATTTTCTCCACTGCGGCCAATGTTGGAATAAAAGTAACCCCATGTGATTTCATTAAATCAGCAATTTCCTTATCCAAATAATCACCATGTTCAATCGTTTCTGTACCTGCGAGTATGGCCCTTCTCATGCCTTCCTTAGATTTTGAATGTACCACAAAACCTCTGCCACTACTCCTAGCCACTTCATTAATCATTTTCAATTCCTCTAAAGTAAAAGATGGTTGGTCGTCCCCTTTCAATCCCCATCTATAATCTGCATAAATTTTTATCAAGTCGGCGCCTTTGCCAATTTGATCTCTAACAACTCGGATTAAATCATTGCCGTCTGCCGATTCTGCTCCTAACATAATTTTTTGATCATCGTCGTATCCTTTAGGACCATAAGAACCTGTGGCAACAATGGCTCTACCGGCAACTAATAATCTTGGCCCAATAATAATATTTTCATTGATCGCTTTTTTTAATGCTACGTCGGAATAGCCAGCACCCTCTGTTCCTAAATCCCTAGCAGTAGTGAAGCCAGCCAATAAAGTATTTTTAGCATGAACAGTTGCTCTAATAGTACGATAAGAGTCAGATTCTTTTAAAACCTGAGTATCCCAGTCGGTAATATTATAAGGGTATAAAAACATATGAGAATGGCCTTCAATAAATCCCGGCGCAATAGTGGAATTAGGATAGTTGATTTTTGTTACTCCTGCTGGGATATTCAAATCTGCGATAGGACCCACTGCAGTAATTTTACTGCCTTCTACTAACACACCCCATGAAGTATGCATTTCGACTCCGTCAAAAACTTTATCGGCAGTCAATAAATAACTAGACTGCGCAAAACTGTTTATAGAGAACGCAAGAAACAATAAAAATGAATATTTCATAGGTGTTGTATATGGTTATTCAAATATATTTTAAATAGATTAGATTTACATAAACATATTCGTATGAAAAAGCTTTCAACACTCGTAATTGTGATTTTTTGTTCTTTCCAAAGTTTTGGACAATTTGAAAAAGCAGAAGCAGGAATGCTCGCCATTATGCAAGAATCAAAAGTAGTAGGGATATCGGTGGCGGTAGTGAAAAATAATAAGATTATATATACCCATTCCTTTGGTCAAAAAGATATAGAACAAAATACACCGCTAACAGACGACTGTGTTTTTAGAATCGCCTCCATTTCAAAATCATTCTCTGCTACTTCGATTATGCAGCTAGTGGAAGCTAATAAGATTTCATTAGACGATGATATAAGTAAATTACTGGGTTTTAAAATTAGAAATCCTAAATACCCTGAAACTGTTATTACCTTAAGAATGATCATGTCGCATTTGTCTTCTATAAATGATAGTCAAGGTTATTTTACATTAGATGCAATAAATGCAGAAAAGAATCCGGACTGGGCAAAATGCTTTAATGACTATGAGCCAGGCAAAGGGTATATGTATTGTAATTTGAATTACAATATGACAGGAACCATTATTGAAAAAATTTCGGGAGAAAGGTTTGATCAGTATGTTAAACACCATGTATTAGATCCACTTAAACTATATGGAGGTTACTGTGTAGACTCATTGGACAAAAATCGTTTTGCAACTATTTATGAATTCAATGTTGATTCAATTCGTTTTTACCCGACACCTGCAGCATATGCGCCAAGAAGTGTAGAAATAAAAAATTATGAAATGGGAAAATCCACTCCCATTTTTTCACCAACAGGTGGCATGAAGATATCTGCAACTGATCTGGCAAAGTATATGATCATGCATAGCAGACAAGGTAAATATAGCGGTGGAAGAATTATTTCAAAGCAAAGCGCTAAGGAGATGCAGACAGCGCTTTCTAGTGAAGAGGGATATGGTTTAGCTATTGAAACAACAGATCATATGATTCCTGGTAAAATAATGAAAGGACATACAGGTTCTGCATATGGTTTATTCAGTGCCATGTTTTTTCATCCTAAAGAAAAATTCGGAATTGTAGTAATTAGTAATGGTTGTGATCCAGCATATGGTAATGGCTATAATACAGTCATGAGAAAAGCGGTGAACTGTTTATATGAGAATATTATTTTAAAATAATTTCATTTTCAATTATAAAGATAGCGGCGCCACTTAAAAATCCAATAACTGCAATCCAACTAATTTTTTTCAAATACCAGAAAAAATCAATTTTCTCAACGCCCATAACCGCAACACCGGCGGCTGAACCTATTATTAAACAAGACCCGCCCGTGCCAGCACAATAAGCTAAAAGCTCCCAGAAATAATGGTCTGTAGGATACTTGTCAAGCCCG
>CALPWK020000214.1 GCA_943327245.2 Comamonas sp. lk
AAAAAAAATTACTTTTGCTTCAAATCAGAAAAAATGAGCAAAGGACCTATTTCTCAATTTATAGAGCATCAGTATAGACATTTTAATGCTGCAGCTTTGGTGGATGCCGCAAAAGGCTATGAAACCCATTTATTAGAGGGTGGAAAAATGTTAGTCAGTTTGGCTGGTGCTATGAGTACTGCTGAATTAGGTATTAGTTTAGCGGAAATGATCCGTCAAGACAAAATTGCTATTATTAGCTGTACCGGTGCTAATTTGGAGGAAGATGTAATGAACTTAGTAGCACATAGCCATTATAAGCGCGTGCCTAACTATCGTGACTTGACGCCTCAAGATGAGTGGGATTTATTAGAGAATCATTATAATCGTGTTACAGATACTTGTATCCCAGAGGAAGAAGCATTTAGAAGATTACAAAAACATATCGTAAAATTCTGGAAAGAAGCGGAAGCGAAAGGGGAGCGTTATTTTCCACATGAATTTATGTATCAAGTAATTTTAAGTGGCGAGCTAGAGCAATATTATGAGATTGATCCTAAAGACAGTTGGATTGTAGCAGCTGCTAAAAAGAATATTCCAATTGTGGTTCCAGGTTGGGAGGATAGTACAACTGGTAATATTTTTGCGAGTTATGTAATCAAAAATGAATTAAAAGCATCGACTGTCAAAAACGGTATTGAATACATGGTTTATTTAACAGAATGGTACCGAGCAAATAGCGGTGGTAAAGGAGTTGGCTTCTTCCAAGTAGGTGGTGGTATTGCGGGTGATTTTCCAATTTGTGTTGTACCAATGATGTATCAAGATTTAGAATGGCATGATGTTCCATTCTGGAGCTATTTCTGTCAAGTAAGTGACAGTACTACTTCTTATGGTTCTTATTCTGGAGCAGTACCTAACGAGAAAATAACTTGGGGTAAATTAGATATACATACTCCTAAATTTATTGTTGAAAGTGATGCTACCATTGTAGTACCATTGATTTTCGCCTATATACTTGGACAATAGTCTTTTATAAATTTTATACTTAAATCCCGGAGCAGTAACGCTTCGGGATTTTTTTGTACCTATTGTGAAATCAGTGTCATATCATTCCTAGGCTCTCGTATCGTATGCGCTGTACTTTTACTCAATTAGAATACTATTATTCTCATTATACTTATCAGTTATGTTTGCTCAACTTCTTGTCTTACTAGTTACGCTTTGCTCCAAAGTTCGCTACGGAATAATATGACTCTGCTTTTTACTTGTGCTCAATAACATTAATATCAATATTTTTAGCGAACACATCTTCGATGTGTATATATTATTATGATTATTCATTGTATTGGCTTTGTTTTAAATAACTTAAGCCAATACAATGAAATTTTATGGCGAACGAGAAGAATGAGATGTACGTTGAGGTTGGCTACTTGGGTATTGATACAATTAAAAATGCCCCAGTAAACTGAGGCATTTAAGAAAAATTATAAAGTGGAATTATCTTGCAGGCATATTTAATTTCAAATCTCTTTTCAACATCCCATCTCTGTTTGCAATTTCTGCTGCAGTATAGTAAATCATTAAGACTCTTCTTTGCATTAAATCAAAATTGATTTTCTCAATGGTGTCAGTTGGTTTATGATAGTCTGCTAATAACATCCCATCATAGAAGAATAAAACAGGCACGCCTTTTTTTGCAAAATTATAATGATCGCTACGATAGTAAATTCTATTCTTGTCTGCAGGGTCATCGAATTTATAGTCTAATACTAATTTACTAGATTGACTATTTGCGGCTTCATTGATAATAGACAAGTCGGTACTTAATTTATCATGACCAATTACATATAAATAATTCAAGGAGTCAGCAGTTAGGCGCTCTGTATCTGTTCGTCCAACCATGTCTGTGTTTAAATCTGCAGTAGTTTTATCTAAAGGGAAAATAGGATGTTCTGAATAATATTCTGAACCCAGTAATCCTTTTTCTTCTCCACTCACTATAATGAAAACAATATTTCTTCTAGGGCTTTGTCCTTTTTTAGCTGCTGCTGAAAAAGCTTCTGCCATTTGCATTACACTAACAGTTCCAGAACCATCATCGTCTGCACCATACCAAATCACATCTCCTTTTTTCCCTAAGTGATCATAGTGTGCGGACAAAACCAAGTATTCGTCTTTTTTGTCGGTCCCTGGTAATAGTGCAACTACATTACTACTTTCTAAATTTATCATTGACTTAGTTGCTACAACATTAATATCCGATGTGAATGTTCCTTTGTTTAAACTTATAAAAGCGGCTGTTGATAACGGCTTTGTACTACCTATCATAACAGATGCTATACTACTTGACACATTAGCCATCAAGAATCCTTTCGTAGTGTTTGCCTTTGTATATATGTTTCCTTTAATGGAGGAAGGAGTTCTCATAGGGAAGTCAGCGGAAATTATAAGCAATCCTGTTGCGCCTTTTTCAATAGCTACTTTTATTTTAGCTGCAGACGAAGCTGGGTTCGCGTTATAAGCACGACTTCCTCCTGCGCCCATTGTTGGCATTCCACTTTCACTACCTTCTACAACAAGTACTAATTTTCCTTGTACATCAAGATTGGCATAGTCATTGATTCCTTTAATAGAATCTACAATACCATATCCTGCAAATACTACACTTGAGAAATTCCAGTTTCCAGTACTAATAGTTTGTAATGGAAAATTATAATCCTTGTCCCATTCAAATGTATTTCCATTCACCACTAATTTCTTTTCAGTCAATTCGTCTTGATACAATGGGTATAGTTGTTGGTAGCTATTACCATTGCCGGGTAGTAACCCCATTCTTTTAAACTGTGACTCAATATAAGCAGCTGCACGTTTTTGACCTGGGCTAGCGGTTTCACGACCTTCCATTTCGGCACTCGCAATAATGGAAAGCTTTTCTTTTAACCCCTGTTGTGTAATAATGGTTCCGAATTTTTTTAGCTCCTCTGCTTTTTGTGCAAATGCCATCACAGTAATAAATGGCAATAAAAGGAATAATG
>CALPWK020000215.1 GCA_943327245.2 Comamonas sp. lk
AACAAATTTTTTAAACCCGTTTTAGCATTATGCGCAGTTTTTGCTATCACGCTTCTTGCTTTTAAACCAATTGACAAAGCTGAAAAACCAGCTAAGCCATTTGGCGGTCTGGCTTTATATACTGTTCGTGATGCAATGACTAAAGACGCTCGTGCTACTTTAGAAAAAGTTGCTCAAGCGGGTTATGTAAATGTGGAGTCTGCTGGATATAATAACGGTAAATTTTACAATTTATCTCCTGCCGATTTTAAAGCCTTATTAGATGAAATGAAATTAACACCAATTTCTGCACACCAAGGGACGGTAAATTTTGATAACGTGGATCAACAAATCGCAGACTTGAAAACAGCTGGATTTAAATACTTTGTTATTCCAGTTCCTCCAATGGGAACTTTTGTATATGATGCAGTTAACAAGAAAATGGGTATGAAAGGGGGCGCTAAAGCTTTAGCAGAAACCTTAAACAAGCTGGGTGCAAAATGTAAAGCAGCTGGTTTAGAATTATTATATCACAATCACGATTTTGAATTTTCAAAAGACGATGATGGTAATGTAGTATACGATTATTTATTAGAGCATTGTGATGCAAGCATTGTTAATTTTCAAATGGACTTATATTGGGTTACTAAAGCAGGTCAAGACCCTGTAGCTTATTTTAAGCGCTACCCAGGTAGATTTAAATTATGGCATGTGAAGGATATGGATGACCAAGGTCGTTTTGCTCCTGTAGGTAATGGTCATATTGACTTCAAGCGTATTTTAGAGAATAAGAAATTGGCTGGGATGAAGTATTATTATGTTGAGCAAGACGCTTGCTTTAATGAAACTCCATTAGAAGCAATTGTCATAAGCCATAAAGGTTTAGCGAATATTGGTTTTAAATAAAGTCTACGCTAATTTACAGTTTCTGTAAATGAAGGGTAGTGAAAATATAGAAAAAGCCATCAGCAATGATGGCTTTTTTGGCTTATAATCAATAGGTCTTAGTTATTTCATTTTCTTATATTTGAAAATGAAATAACGCTATTTTCATATTGTGACTAATGTTACATTGTATTTATAAAATAATGCTGAATATTGTATTATGAATGAGAACCTAAAAGAACATTGGGAAACCATATATAAAACAAGACAGCCTAATGAAGTGAGTTGGACAGAAGAAGTGCCAGCTGTTTCTTTGGAATTTATTCATAAGTTTAAAATTCCCAAAACCGCTAGTATTATTGATATTGGAGGGGGTGATAGCAAATTGGTTGACTTTTTATTAGCGGAAGGATTCACGAATGTTTCTGTTTTAGATATTTCAGAAGCTGCTATACAACGTGCAAAAACTCGCTTAGGTGCAGATGCGGATAAAGTAAAATGGATTGTAACTGACATATTGGACTTTAAGCCCATTGAAAAATATAATTTATGGCATGACCGAGCGGCGTTTCATTTTCAAACTGATCCTGATAAAATTCAAAAGTATTTAGATATTGTAAAAACTGCAGTGAGTGGAATGGTCATTGTGGGCACTTTTTCATTAGACGGTCCTAAAAAATGCAGCGGCTTAGAAATTAAACAATATGATGAGGATGGTATGAAAGAAAAATTCAAAAAAGCAGATTTTCAAAATGTGGAATGCAAAAGGGAGGATCATATCACGCCTGCAGGGGCTATTCAAAATTTCGTTTTTTGTAGCTTTCTAAAAAACTAAGCCCCTTTGATTTTACGTATAAGATAAATTATTATTTTGAAAGATTGCAAACCAAAATTGCTGAGGCAATCCTGCTGTCTTCTTCAACTAAACCAACTACCACAGTTACCCTGTAGCCAATTTTTAAATCAGATGCTAGGATATTGCCTGCTGAATTTACAATTTTTGTTATAGCCGTTATTTTGATTTCTTCTTGTACTCCGTCTTTTCGCTGAATCGTAATTTTGTTTTGACCTACACTTGTAATTTGACCCGTACCATCAGTGCCTCCGCAGGGGTCCTTAGTTTCTCCTGTAATATTTTTACCATCATTCATAGGTTCGAGTTGCATATGCACATCAGCAGCTTCTAAACTTATTGGTAATCTATGATTTTGATATATATAAACACCTAAAAAGCTTAATACAACAAAGGTTAAAAGAATAGTTGTGATTACTGCAATTTTAGACTTCATTAATTGATTCACCTTTGGCAAAACCTTAAATAACCAATATCCAATTAATACACCCAAGCCATTCAGTATTACGTCGTCAATATCAAATATGCCAACATGTAATATTACTTGCAATCCTTCTATAGTAAAACCTGCAGCAATGGCTATCGCAATTATTTTTCTCCAATTCATCTTCATAAATACAAAAGGGAAAAGAAATCCAATCGGCACCAATAAAATTATATTTCCTATAAGATTAATACCAGCAATAATCAATCCCTTCTCGCCAAGTAAATAAGGCCAAATGGTTTTGAATGGTACCAAATTTGCATTGCCTTCATGAGTGCCTCCAAAGTTTAAGTATAAGGAACCTAACCTTACCATGGGCATGTCTTTGAACACCATTATTTTTATTAGCAGTGCACTATAGACAATTAGTATAATAAGGGTGATTAAACGCTGCTTCATTATTAGGCTTTTTCTTTGAAGGTATAAGATACTAAATATGTAGAATAATCACGTTCAAGCTAATTATAAACTTTTTAGATACTTATGCGACCCATCACAATTTGGCATTTTTTTGGAAAGCCCACATGTACAGTCATTAATACCCTTGCCACACATAATTCTTGCGGCATAACTATTAATTCTTGAAATTCTTGTTGCTGATTGTTTTGCAGCTGAAAAATAAATAAGATAGGCTCTTTGTCTGCCTGGGGTTAAAGCTTCAAATGCTTTTTTTAATTTTGTATCTTTCTTGAATATGACCTCCAGTTCATCAATAATAATAGGGCAAGCTTTTTCTATTGGTTCAAATTTTACTTCTGCTTCTCCAAGTGCAATAGCTTCTTTTATATAGGACTTAATTATGCTTGTTAACTT
>CALPWK020000216.1 GCA_943327245.2 Comamonas sp. lk
CTTTTTACAAAAGATTTTATATAAGCCAAATGAAAACACGGAACATTTATTAAATATTCAGTTATCCAATTCGTCTAATATTAATAGATATGACCGTTTGACAGAAACTAGTAAAGGGTTACCAGTTTATGCAGAATGGTATTATGGACCTCAAAAACGTAATATGGTTTCTTATAAATTCGCAGCTAAAAAATTGAAAGGTTATTTCCAAGACGCTTTTGTAATCGCTAATTATCAAAATATTGAAGAAAGTAGAATTTCAAGAAAGTTTAAAAGTAATAATAAGGATTTCAGAACAGAGAAAGTGAATGTACTTGGCGTGAATGCTAATTTGTTACATACCGATGTTAGCGGGGATATACATTTAGGAGTAGAGTCTTATTTTGATTTTGTAAACTCTTCAGCCTACAGAAATAATATTTCAACGAATGCTAATAGTGCTATTACAACAAGGTATAGTGACGGACCAACAAGTATGGCTTACCATGCTATCTATTTACAACAAACTAAATTCTTAGGTGCTGGATGGGTACTGAATGATGGTATTCGTTTAAATATAGTACAAATGAATGCACAGTTCAAAGACACTTCTTTAATGCATTTCCCTTTTACAGAAGCTAAACAAACCAATGCGGCAGTAACTGGAAATTTAGGATTAGCCTATAATGCAGACAATGGTTACAGAGTAGCATTTGGATTAAGTAGTGGGTTTAGAAATCCCAATATTGACGACCTAACAAAAGTTTTCGATACCAAAACGGGTTATGTAGTGGTACCTAATAAAGACCTTAAACCAGAGTACACTTATAATGTAGAATTATACGTTTCAAAAAATACAAATGCATATGCATGGGGAGCTTCGGTGTTTTATACCATGTTTAAAAATGCTGCAATAGTTGACAAATTTATATTCAATGGTCAGTCAAAAATTATGTATCAGGGTGTATTGAGTGACGTTTATGCTCCACAAAACAAGGCGACAGCTAATGTATATGGATTTAATGTAAACGGAAGATTAGAAGTATTACATAATACTAATCTTACTGCGACTTATACTTACACCAAGGGTACTTATGATAATGGCTCAAGCACAATGCCTTTAGATCATATTCCTCCAACTTATGGAAGAATTGGATTAAAGCATGGCAATGCGAAATTGAATGCTGAACTATTCACTGTATTTAATGGCTGGAAGCATATGAGTGATTATAACTTAAATGGCGAGGATAATGAGTTGTATGCAACAAAAGACGGCATGCCTTCTTGGATGACTTTAAATTTAAGCACAGCGTATGTTCCAACAAAAAATATAAGTCTAGGTTTTCAAATTGAAAATATAACTGACAAAAACTATAGATACTTCGCTAGTGGCATATCTGCCATTGGTCGTAATTATATAGTGAGTTGTAAGATCTCTTTTTAAGTTAGTATTTTCTTTTATAAAAAAGTCCCCTATAGTTAAATACTTTAGGGGACTTTTATTTATATATTTTTTTATTTTCTCAGAGCACCAATATTGCTTGAGAATATTTTAACTGCAATGGCTAATAATATAACTCCAAAGAATTTACGAACTGCTAATAATCCTCCTGGACCTAACATACGTTCAATAAAGTTTAATGACTTTAATACAATAAATACAATAATTAGATTAACAAGTATGCCTCCTAAAATATAAGTTTCTTCAAAGTTGGCTTTTAATGACATGATAGTAGTAAGGGTTCCGCTTCCTGCAATAATTGGGAAGGCAATAGGAACTACCGTTCCCGAATGTGCGTCTTTGTCTCCTTTGAAAATTTCATGTCCTAAAACCATTTCTAAGCCAAGTAAAAATATTACAATAGAACCACCAACGGCGAAAGACTTAATGTCTAATCCTAATATTTTCAAAAAGGGCTTTCCTAGAAACATAAATGCAATCATGAAAGCACCTGAAATTAAAGTTACTTTAAGTGATTTGATGCCCCCCATCTTCTCTTTCATTGCAATTAAAAGTGGTATAGAACCTACTATATCTATTACAGCGAACAAAGTGAAAATGACTGTTAGTAATTGATCAAAGTGAAATTCCATAAAAAAGCTTTGTATGAAGATACAAAGCTTTTTTAGATTCAAAACATATTAACGAATCAGTCTATTTTAAACGTAAACCAATTAAATAACGGCGTCCAATACCATTGTATCCATTAATCTCTTGAAATTGGTCATTTCCAAGGTTTTGGCCGTCAACAAACAAACTAAAGTGGTTACTTATTTTATATTGAACATGCGCATTTACTTGTGTATAATAATCTAATAGAATATCAGGACTTGCGTATCCTCCTACATCATATCGTTTGCTAGTGAATCTTGCAGCAATACTAAAATCAAGTTTAGGGCTAACTATATATTGCCATTGTAAGCCTCCACTATGTTTTGGCCTTTTTAGTAAATAATTATATGTAATAGTATCCGCAGTGGTAATTCTGTTTTGATTCGTTTCTTGACCATTCATCAAAGTATAATTTGCAGTGAATCTGTGTCCTGCTATTGGAGACCAATTCGCTTCTAATTCTAAGCCATTTACTTTCTGTTGAATAAAATTAAAATAGTTGTAATCGATATAGTTATAGTCAATTCCGTTTTTAATAGTTCTATTGTAATAAACTGCACGAGTATATAATTGTCCGGTTTTAAATTCTGCACCAATCTCAGTATTAAACGACTTCTCTGGCGCGAGTTCGCTATTGTAACTTAATTGGTATAAGGAAGGTGCTTTGAAACCTGAGGAAATGCTAGCCACTAATCTTATCTGGTCATTTAATTTATAGGATGGGCTTACTGTGAAAGTTTGGTTACCACCATATCTTGAATGATGATTATATCGACTACCTACTTCTAAAATCCATTTATTGGAATTATCATTTATTGACAAGGAAGTATATAATGAATTTTGGAATTGAAAAGTGTCTTTAAAATTGTCTATATAAGGACCATATTCACTTATTGAATTATAAGTTTGGTGATAAGATC